>NZ_JALHQJ010000085.1 GCF_022842015.1 Nitrosomonas sp.
AACACATCGGTTAAAAAATTACCGGCAGCTCCGATATGGCTTTTGCTGCCAATTTCTTCATGATCGAAGAAGGCGCAGACCAGCGTACTTTCAGCAGTGTTTATAACAGCATCGTCCAGTATGGCTTGCAATCCGGCATGGCAAGATGCCAGGTTATCAATCTGACTATTGGCATAAAATTCCTGGTTTGCACCCCAGAAGGCGCCTTTTTGCGTATCGTAAACGGCCAGATCCCAGGATAATAGCTGTGCAGCCTCTATTCCTGCCGCCTGCGCCAATAATGCGACAAAATAAGGCTGCGGTGGCAGTTGATCCGCAGTCAGTTGTGCGAACAATAGAAATAATTCATTTTGCTTATGCAGCTTCAATCCGTCTTCATTGACACCTCGGTTCAAGTGAATCGCAAGATTCGGTAGGCGCACTAATGATTGATCGAAGCGTACTAATTTGTGCGAGAGATTTCTGTTACTATCAATATAACTAACCCGCCCGGCTAAACTTAAGTCACGGTCGGTAAATGTTGCAAGGATCGGGCCGCCGTAAATTTCAACACCAATCCTGGCCATGCCATTGTTCGCGGTTGCGGCATTCGGTCTGATGCGGAATCCCGGCGAGTCCGTATGCGCACCCACAATTTTGAAACCCGACTCAGCCGGTGTTTTATGCCCCAGCACAAACAGCACGATCGAAGAGTCATCGCGCACCACATAATATCGGCCACCTACCTGTAACTGCCATTTGACCGTCTCATTCAGCTTAACAAACTGAAAAGCCTGGATTGCAGCTTCAATCGAAGCAACGGCATGCCAAGGGGTCGGGCTTTCATCGATAAAGTTTAGTAAATGTTGTACGTCTTGTTTTGCACTCATTTTTTATCTCACTTTCTGATAGTTATAGTGATATCTTGCGCTCTTTCTTATTAAGGACGTTTGTTGATAAATAACAAGGGATGTATATAGATCATGGGTATATGGCAACGTGAGCACTATCCCGCCTATTAATCATCCCCGCCTTTACTGCGATCAACGTCCAGCGCTCTCACCAAGCTGGCACGATTTCCCCAGGCATTTCGGATATACGACACCACCAGCGCCACTTCTTCATTACGTAATATCTGTTGGAATGGCGGCATTCCATAAGGCCGGGGATTGCCTGCCGTTGTGGGTGGATAGCCGCCGTTCAGTACGCTGCGAATAACATTCAGCGGCGAATCCATTATCACACTCCGATTGCCGGCCAACGCAGGATAAATACCTGGGACACCCTTGCCGTCAGTACCATGACATGCTTGACAATATTCTTGATAAAGTTGCCCGCCCAGATCCAAATGTTTCCGCAAACTACCCGACATCACCGAGAACTTGACACCAGGCAATCTACCCGTCTCATTTTCTGTCAGTGATTTTAGATAGACGGCCATCGCGAGAGCATCCTCTTGCGATAAATATTGCAGGCTTTGTCTGACAACGGTCGCCATTGGGCCTGAGGTTACAGCACGCTTTGTTACGCCTGTCGTCAACAAAGCAACGATTTCATCGATCTCCCAATCACCACTGCCTGCTTCCAAGTGCGAGGATAGAGAAGGTGCATACCAATTCATGCCCATTATTTGTCCACCCATCAATGCTTCATCTTGACTCGCCCCCAGCATATTACGGGTGGTATGGCAGGCGGTACAATGACCCAACCCCTGCACCAGATAAGCACCACGATTCCATGCTTCGCTTTTGGATTGATCCGATTCATAAACGCCTTCTTTAAAATACAGTGTGCGCCAAACCGCGAGCAGTGATTTAGAGTTATAGGGAAAGAAAATATCGTGCGGTGGATTGGATTGCGAAACAGGTGGCAGCGATTGCAGATAAGCAAAAATGGCATCGGCGTCCTGGCGCGTCACTTTGGTATATTCGGTATAGGGAAAAGCTGGATATAGAAGCCGTCCATCACGCGACTTGCCCTGATGCAGCGCTTGCCAGAAATCCTGTTGCGTCCAACGGCCAATCCCCGTTTCTTTGTCAGGGGTAAGATTGGAGGTAACGAAAACACCAAATGAGGTAGACAATCGGCGCCCACCCGCAAACGGCTGACCACCCTTAGCCGTATGGCATCCCATGCAATTACCGATGCGGGTCAGATAAGCGCCATAATCCACTTCGTCAGAACGCTCTGGCTCACCCGCCATAACTTGCGCAGACATCGTTAGCACAAGAAATGCCAGTGATCTCACGCACACTTGCAGCAAGATGGTATTTTTCCACCAGATTACACGGGTTGTTATGACTGAATGCCTCATTCTGCACCTCCGTTTTCCAGGATAGTTTGGCTACAGCGATCCACCAACTCAGATGAAAGCACATCAAATGAACTTGGTTTCCCAGAAACGGATTGATTCGCCAACCATTTTGCAACTGCATTGACCTCGCTTTCGGTCAACTGCTTAGCAATTTCAGACATGCAATCAGGCTTTCCACCTCGCATGATGCCCCCGTTGCGCCACCCGCCCAGCTGTGCCGTGATATAAGCACGAGGCAATCCGATCAAGCCTGGAATAGCAGGTTCCACGCCCATCAAAACATCTCCATGACAGGCACTGCATGCCGGGATATCCCGCTCTGGATATCCCGAATAAATCAGGTGCTCCGCCAGTTTGATTTCCTCGGGTTGCATCTGAATCTGTTCAGGGTCAGGGTAGGGTAATTGCAAAGATGAAAAGTACTGTGCTATTTCCAATAGGTATTCATCTGACATATTTTCTAACAGAATGGCCATTGGCGGATAATAGCGTCGACCGTCCCTAAAATTGCGCATCTGATTAAAAAGATACCCCTGCGGTTTACCCGCTATGCGAGGGTAATAAGCATCACGTCCTACTTTGTCTTCAGCGCTATGACAGATGGTGCAAGCTTTAACCCGATCATCCATGGTATCCGGCACCTCTGCAGGTGTGCTGCCATTCACATTCGCCACACCGGTGATACAAAAAAATAACAATAAAATAAAACGCATCATTTAGAGTTTTTTCGTAATTTATATAATATGGTTAATGGTGAGTATATCGCACCGTCTCCGTGCTTAAGCTTAATTCGACATTGGCACTATCGTGACGGTAGCAGGCGACGGCGGAAACAATACACTGAACTTCTCAGGCACTACGCTGACCGATGTTAGGATAGACGGCGGCTTCGGCAACGACACCATCACCATCACCATCACCATCACCATCACTGGCAACAACTAGGCCAATACGTTACGTTGGCGGTGAAGGCGCCGATTCCATCAGGGGATCAAATGGAGGCGATTCGCTCTTCGGCGATAACGGCAATGGTACTTTTCTTGTCAGTGGCTCCAGCGAGGCCTGGATACGATCAATGGCGGCGCCGGAGCTGATACCATTACCGCATCCATCGCAACCAGCTACAGGGGGCGCGAGTAACGATACCTTCATCGTGACCAGCAATTCACAATAAGCCATCATTCTGGACTTCATCGATTTGGGTAATGATGTCATCGACCTTAGCAGCTTTGAGCTTACCTCTGAGGACGTTGGGTTATTGTCGAGCCAGCAAGCGCTGATGTGCTCATCGATCTTGCTGCGGCTAGAGGTGCTGGAGACACAATTCTTGTTGGAACTGTTCTTTGTAGTCTTGATTTCATTGGCAACAACGACTTTATCTAAGAGCTACTATCAAAACCTTACTGAATCTTCAATGCGCGTGAGGACTGGGAGACTTGACCTTATCTCCCTCTTCTTACATACAGGCTAACGAGATTATTTTATCCAGTACAAATGTCCAGGATAAACCACCTCCGGCAAAAACGGAGATCTAAGAATAATCCTGAAACCATACTAGTAATAGTATAAACCTAAACCAAGAATTGGTTAATTTAGCTGACCCTGAGGTATGCGTAAATATCTGATAGATAGAACCATATTTTCTGCTGATCGTCTCGACTGGGAATGTTAAAATTAACACTTATTTCTGGTCGAAATGATACTTAAAAATGCTCGCAGTCAGAGCGCTTTTTTTGTCCGATCTTGCCTTCAATTGGAATCTACAGTAGATTCCAATTTCACTGCTTGCATTCAAACTATTCAAGATAACAAACTTGGATTAATGGCCGATTTTCTTAGCCATCATTTTGGTTAACATGCGAATGCCCATTCTAAAACTATTAATTGCTGAGCGATCTAGGAGAACACATGGTTTTCCGGAAGATCTGCAGTAATATTTGACAGTCTGGAATGCTCCATGATTGATACAATCGACTGGACAAATAATCATATCAGCTGTCTTTTCCATAAGTAGAAATAAATTATCCAGCGTATCATTTGAATCACCATGAAATGTTATAAATGTACCGCCGAATTTTTTTACTATCTGATTATATTCTGGATAAAGTTTGATTCTTCCGCCCACACATAGAATGGTTTTTCCAGTTAATGGATTATCATAGTATCTGTCGGCTGGGTTACGATAATTTGTGTCGTCACTAATTTCTATTAAGGAAGATGCTTTGATCAAAGGCGCCCAATCGATAATGCGAGAATCTCTCGTCGCAACTGAATGTTCTTTGATCAATTTTTGTTTGTGATGTATCAAATTTTGCTTCAGTAGGCGAGCAAGTTTTACAAATTTTTGTAAAATTTTCCTATACGATAGAGAAATCTCTGTATATGCCGAAGTGGAGTAATGATAATGAGAAATAGTGCAAGGTGTGGTCATGGCAGCCTGCTTCTTGAGAAATTTCATAATACAATCTCCTTCAAATTTTCAGCAAGTAAAAAGATGGCTGGCTGACCATAAAAGAATAGGCTGGCTGGCTAAATGCACTGCTGGAGAAGGAAGAGGAACTCCAGCAGTATTGAGAACGCTATATCTGACTTTGTAGCCAGTTATGGATGCCGACCTTTTGCATGACCCCGAGCTGAGTTTCCAGCCAATCAATATGCTCTTCGGTATCTTCAAGAATTTGTTCAAAGATTTCTCGTGATGCAAAGTCCTGGGTTGATTCACAGGCCTCTATTGCAGCTAGCAGAGTTACCCGCGATGTTAGTTCAAGTTTTAGATCACAAGCGATACATTCTTCAGCAGTCTCACCAATCATTAATTTTCCTAGATCTTGTAGGTTGGGTAAACCTTCCAGAAACAAAATTCTTTCAATCAAAAGATCAGCGTGCTTCATCTCTTCGCAGGATTCTTCAAATTCGTGTTTTCCGAGGCTCTCAAATCCCCAATTCTTGTACATGCGAGCATGCAGAAAATATTGGTTAATGGCTGTTAATTCATGTTGTAACTGCTGATTTAGCCAGCGAATAATATCTACGTTACCTTTCATTTTTAGCTCCTAAGACAAATATTTTTATGTGGGCTGAATTCATTTGAAAAGATATAGCTCAGTTACGGTCAAATTGTTTGTTGCTTGACATTATATTATGTGGCAAGAAATTGTTATTAAAGAGGAATTCCTGTTATAAGCCCATGTTGCACATCCGTTTACCTTCATCACAGTTCAGAATGATTTTTGTATGCGAATCGCTAATAACTACATCTATTAATATACATGATTTGTGCTCACAATCCACTATTTGTTCAGGATTAACTTGCCGTTTCGTGTGCGTCGTAATGTGTATTGTTCACCTTTATGCAATATAAATACAACATCACCATTTTTAAATAAGGAGTTGCTGTCTATCAGTGCATTTAAGCTTGTTAGTTCCGGTTGATGCGGATTTTTTGTCATCGATTGAGTTGGTAGGTGAGTGTTCATAATTAATATAAAGATGATAATGAGAATTATTCTCATTATATAGATGTGCTGATAAAATGCAAGCGTAATCTAAAGTTAGGATTAAAGTATTATTGATTTCGATATTAACTATCAGGAGACTGGCCATTGCAGTATTCAGTTGAACCTTATCTGATTAAGTTAATTTATCATGAGAACTATATAGATAACGGTTATTGACGCGAGTTATTTTTTGCAAATTTTATTTGCTACCAACGACGCTGATAAATCGGTTAATAAGGTGCTAAAATTCTCAGTAATCATGATCGAGCGGCGAAATTTCTATCGAATTCTTCACATTCAGCCTGATGCACCGATGGCGGTTGTTAAGGAAAGTTATTGGGTGTTGATGCAAAAACTTGTGACGCATCCTGAATTGGCCAGTCCGGACTGGAATGTAAATTTACTTAATCTTGCTTATAGTACGCTAGGGGATCCGCTCAAACGGGATGTATATGATCAAGAGTTATTAGATCGATATCATATTAAAATTCTTAGTCAGGGCGCATTAGGACCCAGTGTCAAGTTTGATACAGAGCAAAAGTATAGTGAACGTACGGATAGTTTGAATCACCGTAATTATTATCGGATCCTTGAGGTTCAACCTGATGCACCAATTACGACGATTAAGGCGAGTTATCAGATATTAAAAAAAGATTCTCTTCAAGATAAAGCATTACTTGATGAAGCTTATCGAATTTTATCTGATCCGGCGGCGCGTATGCAGTATGACGCCCTTTTAATGAGCAATTTACTTCGTGCTGCCAAAGAAACAGCAAATAGGAAGACTCATCTGCCTAGCCTGATCTCCGAATTAGACGCAGCAGAGTACTCTGTCAAGCCATATCGGGCGATGATTACGCATTATTGTTTTTTCTGCAAAACGCCTTATGTGCCGCAAACAGGCTTTTACCAAAGTGAAAATTGTTTGGAATGTGCAAGCCCTCTGCTTCTATTGAATCATAAAAATATGGAGTCAACACGCCGCACTATGATGCGCATTCCAGTGAAGGGTGAATTGGTTTTTTACTTGTTTTGGCCGGGTCGTCCGATGCAAGGTGTTTTTCAAGATTTATCACCTGCAGGCATACGATTTTTGACTGATGTGATACTGGATTTCAAAGATGTTATAAAAATCGACGCGCCGAATTTCCAGGCGGTAGCCGAGGTAACGCATAAACGACACGAGAGTCATGGAATTTCTGTGGGCACACGCTTTATTGCGGTAAAATTCGATCAACAACATGGCAATTTCATCACATTGCAGGTTTAACAGGGTATTGAAAAACTATGAGCATTAGAAACAAGCTCCGCCTGCTCATCATTAGGCCTAAACTGTTTGCCTCACTTGCCTCTTCCTTACATATCGATTACTACGTTACTACGAAAACATTCTTAACAACCGGTGGCTTCCGGTTGGGATAAAGAGATGGTTTTCTTCAGGTAAGATGTAGATCTTAATGTCACGCATCAAATTAAGTTAATCGGTATTTTAAAATAGGAAACACCATTAGATTCCACTGGCGGTAATTTCCCACTTCTGATGTTTGTCTGTATTGATGGAAGCAGCAAATTAGGCATCCCTAGCGTTGCATCACGTGCATTGCGCATCTTTACAAATTCATCTTCAGTAATTCCATCGTGGACATGAATGTTATGCGCGCGTTGTTCAGCAACCGTACACTCCCACTCTGTCGGGCGATTGGTGGGAGGGTAGTCGTGGCACATAAATAGGCGGGTTTCCGGTGGGAATGCCAGTATTTTCTGAATAGATTTAAACAGATGGCGTGCGTCGCCTCCGGGAAAATCTGCGCGAGCAGTGCCAACATCGGGCATAAAAAGCGTATCACCCACAAAGATCACATCGTTGATTTGATATGCAATATCAGCGGGTGTGTGGCCTGATACTGCAATGGTTTTGGCCGTAATTTTTCCGATCTGAAACGATTCGCCGTCAGCAAACAGATGGTCGAAATGATGGCCGTCGGGTATGAACTCATCGCCAAAGTTAAAAATCTTTTTGAATGTTTTCTGAACTGCGGGAATATTCTGACCAATGCCAATTTTTCCACCTAGCTGATTTCTGAGATAATCGGCTGACGATAAATGATCCGCATGCGCATGTGTTTCTAAAATCCACTGCACCGAAAGACGGTGATCTTGAATAAATGCAATTATTTTGTCGGCTATATGAGTAAAGGTTTTGCTGGCTTTGGGGTCGTAATCCAGTACGGGATCAATAATGGCGCAGTAGCCTCCGGCTTCATCAAAAATAACATAACTGATGGTCTGTGTTACCGTATCAAAGAATGCTTCTATAGTGGGTTTCATATTATTCTCCGAGTTGTTTCTGAGGTTGGATTGCTGTTGAAAATGTACAGATATATTATTATGTTTATATATATATCATAATAATGGAAATGATGATATTATTTTCTCACTATAGGAGGTGCACATGAATTATCCGGACTTATTACCATGGCATGCAATAGCAGGAGGACTTGCTATAGGTTTTGCGGTGACTTTGTTATTACTGTTTAATGGACGTGTTGCCGGCATATCCGGAATTATAGGCGGTTTATTCCGCTTGCAAAGGGGGGATGTTAGTTGGCGTGTCGCATTTATTTTAGGACTGGTTTTATCAGTCACCATTTGGAAGTTTTTTTTCGCTCTGCCGGAGATACAAATTGAAACCAGTCATATGATGTTGATATTAGCTGGCTTATTGGTTGGTTTCGGCACAAGACTGGGGTCTGGATGCACGAGCGGTCATGGTGTTTGTGGGTTATCGCGAGGTTCTCCTCGCTCCTTGGTTGCAACCGCTCTATTTATAGTGACGGCCATGATGACGGTTTATTGGGTAAGACATGTGTTTGCTAATTAGTTTAAGTAGCTGTGCGTAATGGAGGATATCAAATGGTTGGTTTGATGGCGTGGGTGTCTGGAATTGTGTTCGGATTAGGGATTATTTTGTCCGGTATGGTTAATCCAGCAATCGTATTAGCTTTTCTTGATGTAACCGGTCGCTGGGACCCCTCATTGGCATGGGTGATGGCTGCTGCGGTGGCTGTTGGTTCTATAGCTTTCACCATTGCAAAGAAGCGGAAGAAAAGCTACTTAGGAGGGGCGATACAGATACCAAGCGTTACCAAAATTGACGTTCGGTTGATATTAGGCGGGATTGTGTTCGGGATCGGCTGGGGGATCGCTGGAATTTGCCCTGGGCCAGCGCTAGTTCTGGTTGGATCCGGTAGCCTGGAGGCTATCATTTTTCTCACGGCAATGTTATTGGGGATGGGGGTTTTCGAAGCCATTCAGCAGAAACATCAATAAGTTTACTGACAATTCCTATAAAATAAATTAGGATTAATATCCTTGTGATCATTGTTGAATTTCGAGGCCTCGAATAATTACTCTAAAATATGATAAAACATGAAGACACAATCAGCTTTAAACAGTATGACAGCGTTGCATACATCAGCTGCGGATGCGTGTGCATTGCTGAAAATTCTCGCCAATGAAGATCGATTGCTCATTTTATGCGAACTTAGCCAAGGAACACGGAATGTGGGTGAACTGGAAGCATTATTGGGTATTCATCAACCCACCTTATCGCAGCAATTAACCGTACTGCGAGAAGAAAATCTGGTTTCGACAGAACGAAGAGGCAAGTATATTTACTATAGCTTAGCAAGCCTGGAGGCTATTCAAGTCATGGAGACGTTATTCAACCTCTACTGCAAGAAGCATTCCGCGTGAGAGACTAAAGATTAGTTGCAGTGCTTATAGATCTTTATTGTGAAGGATTCTATATAAACAGAAGTCGTAGCCACGCTATCAAATTACAGGCTAATAAAGGAGAATAGGCATGCCCATTGACATTATTAAACTGGATCACACGTTTTCGGTGAGCGGTCAAATCAGCATTGATGACATCAATGAACTAGCTGCAGCTGGTTACAAGTCGATCATTTGTAATCGCCCGGACTATGAAGGCGGCGAGAATCAGCCCCATAGTGAAGAGCTGGAAGCAGTGGCCAAAACGTTAGGCATCGCCTTCGCTTATTTGCCTGTCAAAATGGGCTCGGTTCCTACCGAGCGTGTTGAAGCTTTTCAGAAACTGATGGCTGAGTTACCTAAACCGGTTCTGGCGTTTTGTAACTCTGGCAGACGCGCGACTGCTTTGCATGAGATGGCTCGACAAAGCGCCAGTAATGACGTGAAGGTACAGGATTCAGTCGTCGACGCCTGTAATTGGGGGAATGCTTTCGATGTGGTCGTTATTGGTGGCGGTTCAGCTGGCATCGGAGTCACTGCCAGCCTACTCAAACGGCGACCAATGTTGCGTATTGCAATCATCGAACCCAGCAGCGAACATTATTACCAACCTGCCTGGACGCTGGTAGGGGGGGGTACATACGACATTGCCGAAACAGTGAAACCGATGGCAGATGTGATTCCCAGAAACGCAGAGTGGATCCAGGCGGCCGCATCTGTATTTGATCCGGAAAGCAACAAAGTGCGTCTGGATGATGGTCGAGTAATTGGCTACCGGCAGTTAATTGTTTGCCCCGGTATCCGGACAGCATGGGAAAAGGTTGAGGGATTGGAAGAAACACTGGGTAAAAATGGTGTCACATCAAATTACCGTTATGATTTGGCGTCTTATACTTGGGAATTGGTGCGGGAACTTAAATCCGGGAAGGCGATTTTTACCCAGCCACCCATGCCCATCAAATGCGCCGGTGCACCACAAAAAGCCATGTATCTTTCGTGTGATCATTGGCTGCAGACAGACTGTTTGGATAGCATAGACGTTGAGTTTGATACAGCGGGCGCCGTGTTGTTTGGCGTGGCTGATTTTGTGCCGCCCTTGATGGAGTATGTCAAGCGCTACCATGCAAAATTGGCATTTAATTCAAACCTGGTCAAAGTGGACGGAGCGCAAAAAATCGCCTACTTTGAAATTAAGGATGCTGATGGCACGATAGTACGCGAAGCAAAACCCTTCGATTTATTGCATGTGACGCCGCCGCAAATGGCGCCGGACTTTCTGCGCGATAGCCCTTTGGCGGACGCCAGCGGATTTTGCAAGGTAAATGAGAAAACACTGCAACATACCGATTATTCGAATATATTTTCACTGGGAGATGCATGCTCTTCGCCCAATGCAAAAACTGCAGCCGCTGCCCGAAAACAAATTGTTGTCGTGGCCGAGAATCTTCTGGCGGAAAAAGAAGATCGGGAATTTGCCGCTTTTTACGACGGTTATGGCGCATGTCCGCTGACTGTGGAAAATGGCAAGGTAATCCTGGCTGAATTTGGTTTTGGCGGAAAGCTATTGCCCACCTTCCCATTTAATCCAACCGCACCGAGTAAGCTCTACTGGTTTTTCAAGCAGACTGTTTTTCCATGGATTTACTGGAATGGCATGTTAAAAGGCAAGGAATGGCTTGCTCATCCTCGCAAGTCACGCTGAGCTAGTGTGGAGATATTGCTAATCAGCATACTGCTTGGCGCCTGTGCTGGCGCTGTGCTTGCGCTGACCGGCGCGGGTGGAACGATCATCGCAGTGCCCTTGCTCATCTTCGGATTGCATTTCACGGTTGCCGAATCCGCTCCGGTCGCTTTGCTCGCAGTGTGCCTGTCATCAACCATTGGCGCACTTATTGCGCTGCGGCAGGGAAAAGTGCGTTACCGGGCGGCAGGATTTATTGCGGTCACCGGAATATTGGTGGCGCCCGCCGGGATATGGCTGGCGCAGAAGCTGCCGAATGCACCTTTGACGGTATTATTTGCATTGGTTTTGTTTTATGTTGCTGTCAATATGTTGCGACACAGCACGCAGCCGATGGCTGAGGAAAGGAATGCGTCAGATTTGCAATTTGACTCTGCTGCAATTCCCTGCCGTTTGGAATACGAACGAGGCCGTTTAATTTGGGGCTGGCCGTGCGTTCGTGCGCTGGGCTATTCAGGCATTGCAACCGGATTTATATCAGGGCTGCTGGGTGTCGGTGGTGGATTCGTGGTTGTTCCGGCGTTGAAAAGAGCAACCAATCTTCCGATGCAATCCATATTGGCCACATCGCTGGCCGTCATTGCGCTTATCTCAGGTATCGGCGTTGCGTCGGCAACTTTTCTGGGAGGGATGAATTGGCCTGTTGCACTGCCTTTTGCTGCCGGAGCATTGGCAGGCATGTTGATAGGGCGTGCGATTGCCGATTATCTTGCGGGGCCGAAATTACAGCAGGGATTCGCTGTTGTTTCGATGGGCATAGCGGTGTGGATGATTGTTCGGTTATTTTGGATGAGTTAATTGGTAGTAGCTTAAAACCGATCTCGACCTGAAAGTTTCAAGAATTAATTTTTATTCAATCCAATTTTGATTGGGTGAGCTCGATCCAAAGCAAATGGTGAAATAATACAAAGTTGATTTCTAACTGAGATAACGTTTGAATTATACCGTGTAGCGAAGCAGTATCAGCTTGAGTTAATTGTTATGTCGCTCCCTCATGGATGATGGCCAATGAAAGGCCATAGAATGAATCTGTTTGAATTTCTTCGTTCCAGACGTCCCTGAAAGGATGCTTGTCGAGATACCAAACCATTCCTCTGCACCAAGAGCGCCAGACAACTCTTGGAATGTGGCCCTGTTGATAGAACAGGTACTCCTCAGCACAAAGATTAAAATGGCTATGTAACAATTAATTATTGAATTGTTTGTCCAACGTGCATTGAGATATAGAGGTGTGCACAATGAAATCAACGGAATTCAAAGCATGGATGGAATTGATTGAACGCATGAG
>NZ_JALHQJ010000086.1 GCF_022842015.1 Nitrosomonas sp.
TCCCTCAGAATTACTCTTCGCAATCCCTCAGTTAGCTCTTCTTATAGCCTCAACCATCCGCTCAACTTCTCAATCTTCCCTAGACTACTGAGTCCATTTTCTACTGTCAAGCTGTTTACGCGATTAATATTACACGAACACTGCAGTCGTCGGCCTTTCTATATCAGACAGCACTATCGATTGAAACACTCGACTCAATACTTATTTCAGGTATTTTTCCTTGTTTTTTCCTCTTACTATGAAAGGATAATCCTGTACCTGCAGGAACCAATCTACCAACAATAACATTCTCTTTTAATCCGCGTAAATCATCTTTCTTGCCCATAATTGCTGCTTCAGTCAATACTCGAGTTGTTTCTTGGAATGATGCCGCAGAGATAAATGAATCTGTCGATAATGATGCTTTTGTAATACCTAACAGCATAAACTCATAGGTAGCAGGCATTTTCTTTTCGGCAATTAATCGTTCGTTCTCAACCAGTAAATCAGCACGCTCTACCTGCTCTCCTGGAATAAATATTGAATCACCAGCACTTGTAATTTGCACGCGCCTTAGCATTTGACGCACAATAACTTCAATATGTTTGTCATTTATTCTAACGCCCTGCAGTCTATATACATCTTGAACTTCATCAGTAATATATCGTGCTAATGCCTCAACACCTTGCAAACGCAAGATATCTCTGGGGTCTGCTGGCCCATCAACAATAACTTCCCCCTTGTTCACCACTTGTCCATCATGCGCCATTACGTGTTTATCTTTCGGGATTAAATATTCATGCACAATTTCTTCAAGATCAGTGATAATTAATCTTTGCTTGCCTTTGGTATCCTTACCAAAAGAAACAATTCCCGTAACCTCTGCCAACATACCCGCATCTTTTGGTGCTCTTGCTTCAAACAGCTCAGCCACTCGCGGCAAACCTCCTGTAATATCACGCGTTTTAGAAGTTTCTTGTGGAATTCTTGCCAATACCTCGCCGACACTCACCTGCTGTCCATCCCGCACTGTGATAATACAACCGATCTGGAATGTTATGCTCACAGATTGATTACCACCCAGCATCTTTATTTCATTCCCATCATCATCTAAGAACTTTACTAGTGGACGCAAACCTTTTGATTGTATAACTCCTCGGCGTTTCGGATCAATGACTACCAAGGTCGACAGTCCAGTAACCTCATCAATTTGCTTCGCTACTGTCACACCTTCTTCAACATTCTCGAATCGCACCTTCCCAGTATATTCAGTTATTATAGGGCGAGTATGCGGATCCCAAGTGGTTAATACCTGACCCGCTTTGACCATTTCACCATCCCGCACCAACAATGTTGCGCCATAAGAAGCTTTATGTCTTTCACGTTCACGACCATTTTCATCCTGAATAATAATTTCACCGCTTCGTGAAATAGCTATCAATTCATTCTGAGCGTTAGTCACATATCTCATCGTTGGAGAATAATGCACTGTGCCACTTGACTTACTTTCGACCTGACTTACCACAGCAGTTCTGGATGCTGCTCCACCAATATGAAACGTACGCATTGTTAATTGTGTGCCTGGTTCACCAATTGATTGGGCAGCAATAACTCCTACTGCCTCTCCCACATTAACCGGCGTACCTCGTCCCAAATCTCGCCCATAACACTTCGCACATAAACCATATCGAGTCTCACAGGTAAGTGGAGTACGAACTTTTACTTCATCAATACCCAAAGATTCTATCAAATCGACGGCATCTTCATCTAATAATACTCCCGATGCATAAAGCACTTCCTGACTTTCTGGATTAATCACATCATTGACTACAACTCTACCCAGAATTCGCTCGCGTAATGCTTCAATAATTTCACCACCTTCCACTAGAGCTTTCACAACCACACCGCCACCAGTATCACAATCCTCTTCAGTGACCACAAGATCTTGAGTAACATCAACTAACCGTCGAGTCAAATAACCTGAATTAGCAGTCTTTAATGCTGTGTCTGCTAGCCCCTTCCTGGCACCATGCGTTGAAATAAAATACTGCAAAACGTTTAAACCTTCACGGAAGTTAGCAGTAATCGGTGTTTCAATAATCGAACCATCTGGTTTTGCCATCAATCCACGCATACCTGATAGTTGGCGTATTTGCGCCGCTGAACCACGAGCTCCTGAATCCGCCATCATATAAATTGAATTAAACGATTCCTGGGTCAACTGCTTGCCTGTTTCGTCGAGTTGAATCTTTCCACTCGACTGCTCAAGCACCGGCTCTACACCAAGCTGATTCATCATAGCTTTGGCGACTTGATCCCCTGCTCTCCCCCAAATATCCACAACCTTGTTATAGCGCTCACCCTGCGTCACCAAACCCGATGTATATTGCCCTTCAATTTCTTTTACTTCTTGTTCCGCCTCAGCAATAATGTCGCCTTTTTGAGTTGGTATTAACATATCATCTGCGCAAATAGAAATACCGGCGCGAGTAGCATATGTAAATCCTGCATACATAAGCTTATCAGCAAAAATAACTGTCTCGCGCAACCCACAGCGTCTAAAACTCGCATTAATAAGCTTTGATATCTCCTTCTTCTTTAGCGTCTTATTAAGCAATGAAAACGGTAACTCTGGAGGAAAAATCTCAAATAGTAATGTTCTTCCTACCGTTGTTTCATAACGCGTAATCTTTTCATATCGATCGCCATCTGTGTTAACACCATACTCTTTGATTCTAACTATAATTCTTGCATTTAGTTCTACATTTCTACTTTCATAAGCACGTGAGACTTCGCTGACATCCTGAAACAGCATACCTTCCCCACACGCGCCCACTTTCTCTCTGGTTGCATAGTAAAGTCCAAGTACGATATCTTGTGATGGTACAATAATAGGCTCGCCATTCGCCGGAGACAAAACATTATTGGTTGACATCATTAATGTCCGGCACTCCATTTGTGCTTCTAATGATAGTGGCACGTGAACAGCCATCTGATCGCCATCAAAGTCAGCATTAAATGCAGCACAAACTAATGGATGCAATTGAATTGCTTTACCCTCTATCAAAACTGGTTCGAATGCTTGAATACCTAATCGATGTAGAGTCGGTGCACGATTCAACATAACCGGATGTTCACGAATAACATCTTCCAAGATATCCCACACTACTGCAGTTTCATTCTCAACTTCGCGCTTGGCAGCCTTTATGGTACTTGCAATCCCCATTAACTCCAGTTTATTGAAAATAAAAGGTTTGAATAACTCAAGTGCCATTTTCTTAGGCAATCCACACTGATGGAGCTTCAGTTGAGGCCCCACAACGATAACTGAGCGACCAGAATAATCCACCCGCTTACCTAGCAAGTTCTGTCGGAAGCGCCCACCTTTACCTTTGATCATATCCGCCAAGGATTTAAGTGCTCTCTTATTTGCACCTGTCATTGCCTTTCCTCGACGACCATTATCTAACAATGAATCAACTGCTTCTTGTAGCATGCGCTTTTCATTACGAACAATAATTTCTGGTGCTTTTAATTCTAGCAATCGTTTTAATCGATTATTACGATTGATAACTCTGCGATATAAATCATTCAAATCCGAAGTTGCAAAGCGGCCTCCATCTAGTGGCACCAGAGGACGAAGATCTGGCGGCAAGACTGGCAACACGGTAAAAACCATCCATTGTGGCTTGATACCAGACTTATTGAATGCTTCCAATAACTTAAGTCGTTTAGAAATTTTCTTAATCTTTGTTTCTGAACCTGTACTATCCATCTCACGCCGCAGATTCTCAATCTCAGCTCTAATGTCCAAATTGCTTAGTAAATCACGAATGCCTTCTGCACCCATACTGGCACTAAAATCATCTCCGTATTCTTCTGTTTTTATTAAATAGTCATCCTCGGTCAACAACTGACAACGTGTCAATGGCGTCAAACCAGGATCAGTAACTACATAAGCCTCAAAATATAGTATGCGTTCTATATCACGCAAAGTCATATCCAACACCATACCCAAACGAGATGGTAGAGACTTCAAGAACCAGATATGTGAAACAGGCGAAGCCAGTTCAATATGACCCATACGTTCACGGCGTACTTTTGATAAAGTAACTTCAACGCCGCATTTTTCGCATATAACACCACGATGTTTTAAACGCTTATATTTTCCGCACAGACACTCATAATCTTTGACTGGACCGAAGATCTTGGCACAAAACAGACCATCTCGTTCCGGTTTGAAGGTGCGATAATTAATCGTCTCAGGTTTTTTTACTTCGCCATAAGACCAAGAACGAATTTTCTCTGGAGAAGCAAGGCCAATTTTGATGGCATCAAACTCTTCTTTGTGAGTAACTTGTTTAAATAGATCTAGCAGTGCTTTCATTTGTCACTCCTGTAAATCAGGGGGCAATAAAATTTTGATGAAATTTATGTGATATACGTAATAAGAGGATAGATTCAAACAAATCACCCAATCTTTGAAACGCTTAATTTTGTTCCAAATCGATATCCATACCCAGTGAACGTATTTCTTTTACCAATACATTAAATGACTCCGGCATTCCAGCATCAATCTTATGATCCCCTTTAACAATACTTTCATAAACTTTAGTGCGTCCTGTGACATCGTCCGATTTGACTGTCAGCATTTCCTGCAAGGTATATGCGGCACCATATGCTTCCAACGCCCATACCTCCATCTCACCAAAACGCTGTCCGCCAAACTGCGCTTTACCACCTAATGGTTGCTGTGTTACTAAACTATAAGGACCTGTTGAACGCGCATGCATTTTGTCATCCACCAAATGATGAAGCTTCAGAACATGCATATAACCAACGGTAACTGGTCGATCAAATGCCTCTCCTGTTCGACCATCGTATAATGTGATTTGACCCGACCGTGGTAATTCGGCAAGCTCCAACATGTCCTTTATTTCTTTCTCCGTTGCGCCATCAAAAACGGGCGTGGCAAAAGGAACGCCTGCTGTTAAATTTTCAGCCAATGATAAAATTTCTTTATCTGACAAAGAGGAAATATCTTCTCTTTTACCACTCTCATTATAAATCTTATCGAGAAACTCTTTAATCTCACTTGCATTTTGCTGTTTCTTTAGCATTTCATCAATTTTCTTACCAAGACCTTTCGCTGCCCACCCTAAGTGCACCTCAAGAATTTGCCCTACATTCATTCGCGAAGGAACTCCCAGCGGATTTAATACCACATCAACAGGCGTTCCGTCGGCCATATAAGGCATATCCTCCAAAGGTACAATCTTTGAAATAACACCTTTATTACCATGCCGTC
The DNA here is from genome assembly GCF_022842015.1 of Nitrosomonas sp. Classification (GTDB taxonomy): domain Bacteria; phylum Pseudomonadota; class Gammaproteobacteria; order Burkholderiales; family Nitrosomonadaceae; genus Nitrosomonas. Next base: position 5,288 of record NZ_JALHQJ010000086.1, read on the forward strand.
CTGCCATTTTGTCGCCAGGTTGCAAACGCCTTTTAACTGCGATATAGATCTTGACCATCTTTTGCACGCCAGGTGCTAATTCATCACCTTGAGTAAGCTTTTTCTTTTTTTCTTCAAACGCAACATCAAATGCTTTACGTTTTTGCGCCATACTCTCACGCACTTGCTCTAATTGTATGCTCGCATCCTCATCAGCCAAACGAATATCAAACCAGTAGTGAGGGTCAAAGCTTTGTAGATATTCAGCAGAGATCTCTTTCCCTTTTGCCAGTTTATTGGGGCCTCCTGTAGCCATTTTACCAATCAATAAACGCTCTAGACGAGCAAATGCATCTTCTTCCACAATACGCATCTGGTCCGCCAAATCTTTTTTGTAGCGATCAAGTTCATCATCAATAATATTTTGGGCTCTTTTATCACGCTCAATACCTTCGCGAGTGAACACTTGCACGTCGATCACAGTTCCCGAGATTCCTGATGGAACCCGAAGTGAGGTATCTTTTACATCCGATGCCTTCTCACCAAAAATAGCTCGTAATAATTTCTCCTCCGGAGTTAACTGCGTTTCACCTTTTGGTGTAACTTTTCCAACTAAAACATCCCCTGCTTCAACTTCTGCACCAATGTAAACAATACCTGACTCATCGAGCCGCCCTAACTGATGCTCAGATAAATTTGGAATATCTGCAGTTATCTCTTCCGTACCTAGTTTGGTATCCCGGCTCACAACCGATAACTCTTCTATATGTATGGAAGTAAAACGATCTTCAGCTACGATCCGCTCTGAAATTAGGATAGAATCTTCAAAGTTATACCCATTCCATGGCATAAATGCCACCAGCATATTCTGCCCTAAAGCAAGCTCACCCATATCAGTGGACGCACCATCAGCAATAACATCGTCTTTACTGATGCTATCACCAACTTTAACTAAAGGCCGTTGATTAATATTTGTATTCTGATTAGAGCGCGTATATTTTATGAGGTTATAGATATCAACCCCCACTTCTCCCATGTGTGTCTCAATATCATGCACTCGCACCACAATTCGACCTGCATCCACATAGTCAACGACTCCGCCTCGTTTGGCCCGAACAGTAGTACCGGAATGTATCGCCACAACCCGCTCAATTCCCGTACCTACGAGTGGCTTCTCCGCACGCAAACAGGGGACGGCTTGACGCTGCATATTTGATCCCATTAATGCACGATTTGCATCATCATGCTCTAGAAATGGTATCAGTGACGCTGCTACCGATACAATTTGTGCTGGCGCCACATCCACGTATTCAATCCGATCCGGCGAAGATAGCGCAAATTCGTTTTTGTAACGACAAGAAACAATCTCGCTAATAAATCGGTGATCGTCATCAAGCTCAGCATTAGCTTGAGCAATCATGAAATTACCCTCCTCGATTGCCGACAGGTAGTCAATTTCATTAATCACTTGGCTATTTTTCACTCTGCTATAGGGCGTTTCTATAAATCCATATTCATTAGTTCGCGCATACAATGCCAATGAATTAATAAGACCAATATTAGGCCCTTCAGGTGTCTCGATTGGACACACCCTGCCATAGTGTGTTGGATGCACATCGCGCACTTCAAAGCCAGCTCTCTCTCGTGTCAACCCACCGGGCCCTAGTGCTGAAATACGACGCTTGTGTGTTATTTCAGACAATGGATTCGTCTGATCCATAAATTGTGACAACTGACTGGATCCAAAGAATTCTCGAGCTGCTGCAGAAACAGGTTTTGCATTAATCAAATCATGAGGCATTAGATTTTCTGATTCTGCCTGACTCAAACGTTCTTTCACCGCGCGCTCTACGCGCACCAACCCAGATCTAAACTGATTTTCTGCCAATTCGCCAACTGAACGTACGCGCCGATTACCAAGATGATCAATATCATCAATTTCCCCGCGCCCATTTCTCAGCTCTACCAGAATTTTTATCACCGCGACAATATCTTCATTCGATAGTGTTGGGGATCCTGTCAACTCAGTTCTTCCTACTCTACGATTAAATTTCATCCTGCCTACTACGGACAAATCATAGCGCTCTGGCGAATAGAACAAGCCCGCAAATAATGCCTTAACCGCATCTTCTGTCGGTGGCTCACCAGGCCGCATCATGCGATAAATCGCAACCTGCGCATTCATTTCGTCGGTTGTTTCATCAATCCTTAATGTCTGAGAAATATATGCGCCATGATTAAGATCATTGACATATAATGTATTAATTTTCTTTACACTTCCTATACGAAGCTTTGCTATTGTTTCTTCACTAATTTCATCATTAGCAAGCGCTATAATTTCACCTGTTTCCGGATCAACTATATTCTGTGCCAACACTCTTCCCAATAAAAAATCTTCAGGAACTTCTAGCTGATCAATCTTAGCTTCTTGCATTTCTCGAATATGCTTAGCTGTAATCCGCTTATCTTTCTGAACTATTACTTTTTTGCCTTTGGCCAAAATATCGAAACTCGCGACCTCTCCACGCAAGCGATCGGGCACGAGCTCAAACCGTATACCTTTATCCGAAAAATGAAAACAATCAAAAATAAAAAATTCTTTTAATATTTGCTCGGAGGTACAACCAATTGCCTTCAGTAAAGTAGTCACTGGCATTTTACGTCGCCTATCTATTCTAAAATATAGACAATCTTTAGGATCAAACTCAAAATCTAACCATGATCCACGATAGGGAATAATCCGCGCTGAAAATAGCAATTTTCCCGATGAATGAGTTTTACCACGATCGTGTTCAAAAAATACCCCAGGAGAACGATGTAATTGAGAAACAATCACACGTTCAGTCCCATTGATAACAAAAGACCCTGTCTCCGTCATCAAAGGAATTTCACCCATGTAAACTTCCTGCTCTTTGACTTCCTTAACAGTCGGTTTGGATATTTCCTTGTCCATAATAGTCAGCCTTACCCTTGCACGTAAAGGCGATGCATAAGTTAATCCTCGTTGCTGACACTCTTTTACATCAAATACTGGCGAACCAAGTTCAAAGCTTATAAAATCAAGGCGCGCATTTTTGGTATGACTCTCAATCGGAAAGATTGAATTAAAAGCGGCCTGCAATCCTTGGTTTCGACGTTTACTGGCCGCAATATTTTCCTGTAAAAAAGCCGCGTAAGACTCTATCTGAGTTGCAAGTAGAAAAGGAATTGGCAAAACACTCGCGCGCTTGGCAAAACTTTTTCGAATACGTTTTTTCTCTGTGAACGAATAGCTCATGAGTTTTCTCCGGAAGAAGAAGACCGAGGGTTGAATAGTTGAGGCCAAACAACTATCAATTGCCGGGATGCCAAAAATGACACATCAAATGGTCAAAACACCAAAGGCTGGCGGCTTTGATTCCCCACCAGCCCTAAAATTTATTACTTTCCTACTTAATTTCGCAAGTAGCGCCAGCTTCTACCAACTGTTTCTGAATTGAGGCTGCCTCATCTTTTGATGCACCTTCCTTGACAGGTTTTGGCGCTCCGTCAACCAAATCTTTGGCCTCTTTCAAGCCTAAACCAGTCACCGCTCTTACTACTTTAATAACATTCACTTTGCTCTCGCCACAGGATGTCAGAATTACATTAAACTCAGTTTGCTCTGCCTCAGCTGGTGCACCACCACTAGGTGCAGCAGCTACAGCAACAGCTGCCGCCGCTGCAGACACACCGAATTTTTCTTCCATTTCTTTAATTAACTTTGACAATTCAAGCACTGTCATATTTGCAATTGAATCCAATATTTCGTCTTTTGTTACAGCCATTATTATCTCCTGGTAATTTCTTGTATTAAGATATTATAAAAAAAATAGAAGTTTGACGAGCTACTTGCTATCACGCACCATAGCTAAACCACGTACAAATCTAGCTGGCACTTCATTAAGCGTTTGAACAAATTTGGCTATAGGCGCTTGCATTGTTCCTAGTAATTTAGATAACAATTCTTCACGACTCGGCAATGAAGCTAACGCAGTAATTTCATCACGCGATATTACCTGCTCACCTATTGCACCTACTTTAATCACGAATTTTTCATTACTCTTGGAAAATTCATGCAATACTTTCGCAGCGGCTACTGGATCAGCACCCATGCCATAAGCAAGGGGACCCACCATATGCTTGACTAATTCCGCATAAGGTGTATCAGCAACAGCGCGACGAACCAATGAATTTTTTATGACACGAAAATAAATTCCTGATTCACGTGTTTTCGCTCTTAGCTGAGTCAGCTGACCAACTTCTAGCCCTCGGTATTCTGCAATGATAATAGCTTGAGCATTAGTTACCTGAGTGCTCACTTCTGCTACTATAGCTTTTTTCTCTTCAAGATTAAGACTCAAGGTTTACTCCCCATCTGTAAAAATAACACTTGGAGTAATCAAACTAATCACTTCCAAATACCACAAACTGGCTACCTTAAACCAGGAAAACAAGACTCCTGTTTTGGGTTCACCATCTACGCTGGGTGTTCAACTGAACTCAGAAAAATACATCACAAACTTCTTTGATTTCTCATTCAACAATCGAATATTTAAGTATTCTAAATAAAGTCGTTTAACCAATTATTATTTATATACCCCAACGGTCTTTGACAATCCACATAAGTACACATATACACATGTGCATCTATATGGCCCACAAAGTTCTGTTTTATTACTGCATTATACTTGTTTGATCTATTCTGACACCAACACCCATGGTACTTGAAACAGATACTTTTCTTAAATAAACACCCTTTGATGAGGTTGGTTTGGATTTATTCAGCGCCTCAATTAATGCCCTCATATTTTTCTTTAATGCATCTGTGTCAAATGATGCTCGCCCAATAGTGCAATGAATAACACCAGTTTTATCCGCCCGAAATTGTACTTGTCCAGCTTTAGCATTCTTTACCGCGCCCGCAATGTCTGCTGTCACAGTTCCAACTTTTGGATTTGGCATCAAGCTACGGGGCCCTAAAATCTGACCTAATTGGCCGACTACGCGCATCGCATCTGGACTTGCAATTGCAATATCAAAATTAATATTACCCGCCTTAATATCAGCAGCTAAGTCATCAAACCCAACGATATCCGCGCCAGCCTCTTGCGCCTCTTTCGCTTTATCCCCTTGCGCAAATACTGCAACACGAACTGTTTTCCCAGTTCCTGCGGGCAAAACTACCGAGCCACGTACTGCTTGATCCGATTTCTTTGCATCTATTCCTAAATTTACTGCTATATCAATAGATTCATCAAACTTTGCCGAAGCAGCTTCTTTAACTAACCCAAGCGCTTCATCGATTTGATATATTTTATTGCGATTGACTTTCTCTGCTATAGCTATATAGCGCTTTGATGAACGTGCCATTTTATATGCCCTCTACTTCTATACCCATACTTCGTGCGCTTCCTGCTATAGTACGCACAGCGGCATCCAAATTAGCTGCGGTTAAATCCGGCATTTTTGTTTTTGCAATTTCTTCCGCCTGACTACGATTCAACTTCCCAACTTTATCCATGTGCGGTCTAGCACTTCCTTTGCTCACCCCAGCAGCTTTCTTAATTAATACTGACGCAGGGGTCGTTTTCATCACAAATGTAAAGCTTTTATCAGCATAGGCAGTAATTACTACCGGCACGGGTAGTCCGGGTTCAATTTTCTGCGTAGCCGCGTTAAATGCTTTACAAAACTCCATAATATTTAATTGACGCTGCCCTAGAGCAGGTCCAATTGGTGGACTTGGATTAGCCTTACCCGCTGGCACCTGTAACTTGATATAACCGATTATTTTCTTTGCCACTTCATTCTCCTAACGGGTGCAAATGAGTAATAAGCCACTCTCCCCAACTATTTATAACAATTAACATTAACACAATACTGTCATAACTTTTCTTCAGCTACTAAGCTTCAAGAAAAAGATAGTATTAGGATTTCTCAACTTGATTGAAATCCAATTCTACAGGTGTGGGTCGCCCAAAAATTGATACCGATACCCTGAGTTTGCTTTTGTCGTAATTAACATCTTCTACATTGCCATGAAAATCAGTGAACGGACCTTCCTTCACACGAACAGCCTCCCCCATTTCAAATAGAATTTTCGGCTTTGGTTTCTCCACACCCTCCTGGATTTGATGGAGTATATTATCGACTTCCTTTTGACTTATTGGTGTTGGTTTCATCGCTGAACCGCCAACAAATCCCGTTACTTTGTCTGTATTCTTAACCAAATGCCAAGTATCATCAGACATCTCCATTTCCACCAAAACATACCCAGGAAAAAATTTTCGTTCACTAATACTCTTTTGCCCGCTTTTCATTTCGATCACTTCTTCCACTGGCACCAATATCTGACCAAACTTATCTTGCATACCCGCCCGATCAATACGATCTCTTAATGCTTTCTGCACACTTTTCTCATATCCTGAATAAGCGTGAACTACATACCATTTCATACTCATTCTTTCCTCAGAGGAATTAAGCATCCTGATTCATCATTAGTTTCACAAGCGACATCAAAGCAGCGTCGATGAGCCATAAAAAAATAGCCATCACAACAACAAAAGCAAATACTACTCCAGATGTCTGAAGAGATTCCTTACGACTTGGCCACACGACCTTTTTTGTTTCCTCAGAGGATTCTTTACAAAAGGTGTAGAAATCTTGACCTTGAGTCGTGTATTTAGCAATAATGACTGCCGACAATATCCCCACCAATATGGACAAAATGCGAATGACCATAGCGCTTTCATTTAAATAAAAGAATCCAGCAACACCTGCGAAAATAAAAACAACCGCAAGCACAAGCTTAAATTTATTCACCTTTTGAATCCCTTATATCTTACAAAAACACTCATCAAAATATCTATGTTCGTTTGAAAATTTTTACTGGAATTATTTTTTCTATGTCTATTCTCTAGTTAAAAATTCTGCTTCAACCATCTATGTGGCAGGCCAGGAGGGCATCGAACCCCCAACCTTCGGTTTTGGAGACCGACGCTCTGCCAATTGAGCTACTGGCCTATTATCTGAAACATTACTGGAGTTATAACGATGTAAAATAATTATACTATCCCAATTTTCCCGCGAACTATATTCACTCAACAATCTTAGCAACAACGCCAGCACCAACAGTTCTACCACCTTCGCGGATCGCAAAACGCAATCCATCTTCCATCGCAATAGGCGCTATCAAATTTACCGTCACTGAAACATTGTCTCCAGGCATCACCATCTCTGTTCCCGCAGGCAATTCTATCGCTCCGGT
>NZ_JALHQJ010000087.1 GCF_022842015.1 Nitrosomonas sp.
AGTGCGGCGGGTGACATCAAACTCTGAAAAACTCATGTCAATTATCTCAACGATATGATTCAAAACGTTATTATATCATCATCTGTACCTGAAAATGACTCTAACCGTGCAAAGGTCTCTTGATATGTATGGTTACCAAACAAATGGAGGAGAAAACCTATCGAATACCTATAGCAAGCTTTTATCCATTCAAACATCACATGAAGAAAATCTTATTTGATCTTCCTCAAACACAAAATTATTGACACTACCCAAATTCAACTTCAGTCAGAGGCTTCCAATACTTGCCTACCAATGCAAGTTCTCCTCGTTTGTCATCAATGTTCCTTTCGGTTAAGACAGCCGTTTTGCTGCCTTAACCAAAGTTAATCCACTTTCTTTAAAAAACTTAACTGATTGCTCCCTAAATTCCTGGCTATATTGTGCGCGGGGTAATTCCATCTCCATCCTCCATTTCATGTTCTCATTTTATGAAACTTCGAACTCCATGGATGTCAGCATACCTCATTTTCAGTCTGAATCATTTAATCAGAATTTATGATTCTTCACATTTCAAAGTCGCACCATCTACAGGGTTAACTCTGAAATGCCCCCATACGCCTCCTGCAAACATATGCATCGGACCGTCGCGATAGAGATAGCAACCTTCTTTAGTGTTATCAAAAGTCGCTGTAATAGACTTGCCTGGAGACAATAAAGCGGCATGTGCCGAGCCGAATCTTGGCATTAAATCCACATAATGATGCCCAAAGCTTATAAACGCGCGTTGGCGGGCTCGACCATGGGGTTGAGAAACCCGGAAGCGTACTTCTTCACCAGCCTTAGCTTGAAAAATAGGCGTCGGTATTTTGGCCCATGATTCCAACAGAAAATTATTCGGAAATTTGATTTGATTCAAATCCGAGCCGGCACCAGTATTATGCTCAACGGCATTTCCATTAATATCAACGCCATGCCGTAATCTTGACCAGAAAGGCGCTGTGCGATAATTAAGTCCTTTTTCTCCATGATCATAGGAATCATCGCAAATCGGGCAGTCGCCGATTGGTTCGGATGCATGAGTGGAATTCCAGGGCGAATCCCAGTGCAGATTTAACCCATCCTGGTAAGCGATTACGAATTCACGAAATGTTCGCTCGTCGCCTTTTTCATCGGTGTATTTGATTAAAGCTTCCGATCCGAGAGTCCAGTGATCAGTATCCGAAACCATTACCCCGGTTTTAGGGTCATGATAGGTCGCACCTTCAGGCTCGATAATAAGCGTGCCAAACAAACCATGCGTACCATGACCGATAACATCGCCAAACGCCTTGATCGGTATCGTTCCAAAAGCGTAAGGAATCCTGTTCAGTGTATAGGAACATTCTTCTTCGTCACCACAAACTGGCACACCCTTAACTTTTTCCCCAAAATCCGGCTCCAATCTGCCAGCATAAAAATGCAACTTAACCTGTTGTCCACTGGGGAAAGGTTCTGTACTGCGATTCATGCCGATACCGATATTACGGTGATTGGTGAATCCGACGTTGGGCAGCATCGGTATCGAAATCGACAATCGTGTCGACGGTTTAATATCGTCTGCATCTGGATCAGCAGACTTGTCGACATTGAGCGGAACGATTTTGGGCATTAATGCATCTCCACCAGAATCAGGTAATTCTGTTTCACCTTCGGCCAGCAGCAGATTGTGAAAATTCAGTTCGATGCAATCATTGGCATTGGCGCGCAAGACCAACGGTTCCAAGATGCCTGTGTCTGCTTTTTCTTGGTATATGTGCCGGACATTTTCAAGTGTAGGCTTAGAGTGGCCAGGCGGCATAGCGAGTAGTATCAACGCGTCAGGATCAAAAATTTGATTATCGCGATCATAAAATAAGTGATTCTTTTCTGAGGAAGTAAGTAAATCAACCCGGGTTGCTACTATTGTATAATTGATCGACCTTGATTCGCTGGGGCAAGAATCTAAAGGGTTTTTCCACTTAATCTTTCCTGTTCCGTGTCCTGGCAATGGTTTCAACCGCTTTCCAATTGTTTGTTGACAAGAAGGTGGAATACCCTCTTCATCAAGTATGAATAAATTTCTGCGTGCAAACCATTTTTCAGATGCTTTGTCAGTCGAAGAGCTTTGATCGGGTCCGCATGCTTGCGGGTCTGGAGAGTCAATGCCATTATGCACTCTCAACAACCCCCAGGTACCATTCCATAAAGCATCGACCGAACCAAAATGATAGAGATAGTCAGCTACGTATGGACCGCTGCCCACATTTTCGAATGGCGGCAGATCCATCTCAAAATGCTCAGATATTCCGATTTCCTGTGCAGCAACCAACGCCAACGGATTGTCTCGTTTCGCCTGTACTTTTTCCGAAAAATGCTTGTTTACAGAATAGTCGATCACACGCGGCCAGTATAAACCTTCAACCGCAAACGTATGCTGCACCTCTTGCGCACCCTGAACCATGCGGATCTGGATTTTTTCGCCTTCATAAGCCTCCAGTATTGGCGTACAAGGATCTCCATGTTCGCGGGTGGCAAAAACAAACGCCATATCACCGTCTCGATCTATCCTGCCGGTCTTTTTCTGGCGGGTAATACTATCCCGTTTTGTTAAAAATCCGTCCACATCACGGGTTTGTGCAAATTCACCACAATTCGTTTCTTCAGGAGCTTGCAGTTTTTCTTCCATTTTTCCGATGCGTAACGGAATCGGATCATGGCGATAATTCACCAAGTAAGGATTATGGTGATCCTTGGAAATAGCTTCCGGTTTGAACGGCGGATCAACAGGTTTTCCATATTGTTTCCACCAATGCTTGGCATGTTGTTTGAGATTGTCGGAAAGGATCTGCATTATCGGATTGTTAGCCTTATTGTCCGATTCATGGAGCAATCTGGCCATGCCATTGGTGACTGTTTGGCTCAACCAGGGTTGATATAAAGTCGGTTCATAAAGTAAAGCGAAATCAGCTACTGCAAGCGCATATTCACGGCGATTTTCATGGATTAACCAGTCATCGGCGTCGACAATAACGGCTTTGGAGCCCACGCCGTCTGCAAGCGCTTCTCCATTAGGCTGCAGCCATTTTGAACCGGCTGGTTCAACGAGTAAAGCAGAATAAAAGCCATGCTGCTGTATGGAGGAAGGCGCAAAATGATCATGCGTAAACACCGTGCGTAGGGTACGGTCGATACATTCCTGGCCGGTTTGTGTCGGACAGGTTCTGTCCGGTAATTCCGTGTCATGCATGGCATGTGTGGCATCTGTCACATCCTTGTCTCGAACTGTTAGCAAGGGATCGGCAAACCAGCGTTGTACGGTGGTCTGATAATCACCAACCGGTTTGTCGTCAGAATCCTTACCTACCGCAAGTTGTTTTTGTTCACCGTTCGATGTCATGGCAATGCCTTTGGCCGCGGCAATGCGTTCTTCAACAGCACCACGCGAAAATGTGCCGTCTTCGTAATTAAATCCATTTCCGGAACCATCAGAAGATGTCACATCAAATTTTACTAGATGGATATGTTGGCCGATGGTATCGGTCGGCGTGGCCACCTGAAAGTCGTCCAGTTCCAATTCCTTGTGGGTTCTATTTTGGTGCTTGAATTCTATGCACTCACCGGAAGCGGCGCGAAAAAAGAAGGGCTCCATGTCATGCCGACGTTGTCCTTCGACGCCTTCGGCATCCTGGGTCAATACATTGATGCGCGCCTGTGGATCGTGCCAGCCAGCACGGTTGACCACCAGATTGAGTCCGATTGCCGACACTTCATACTGCCGGTGCCCCGTCTTCGCGGGATCATGACAGGGATCCGCATAAGGCGCACCGGGTGCAGGTAATGCGCCATTCACATAAAAGTGCGCAGTTTTACCTTCCGGCGTCAAAGACGGATAACCGGATTCAGCTGTATCATATGAAACATAGGATCCATCCGCAAGCCGGATTCTGGTTGCTTTGCCGGCATGAAAATCCATCGCCTGACGTTCCATCAATTCACCTTCGTGATCAAGCAACGTGATATCAGCTCGAGTCAATTCCAGGCGGAAATCTCCCAACGCAAGGGATTTTCTCAATAGCGCTGCCATGCGCGTATCCGGATCACTGGGCAATTGGTCTTTTATGTCGTCGGACAGAAAAACGGGTTTACGTTCACCGCTTTTGATTACATGCCTTGGCAGACCGCCGTGCATCAACGACCCATCATTATTCTTAGCAAAATCCAGTGGAGGTTGTGGCGCCCTACGGCCTGGATTGCCAGGAATATAAAATGGATAGCCTGGCATAGCATATGACTCGGGTTCTTCCGCATTCAGATCCTGCGCGTAAGTGGGCAATGGAGGCAGACTTTGGCCAGGAAGCGGAAGCACCGCAGGAACAGGAGTTCCGGCGCCGTTGGCACCAGTGATTGGATCGGTTCCGGGTCGTTTTCCGCTAATTCCCAGTCTTTCCACAGATAACGCTACTTGCGGTTGACCGTAAAACCGCGCTTCGGGTTGTCCATCCGGTAATTTGCGCGTACCGTCCTCGATCACATCATGTGTACGCCACAGTGCCCACATGCCTTGTGCGAAATGTGGATAAAGATGACAGTGAAAAATAGAATCTCCGACAGTACGGTTGCGATTTCCGCTTCCGTTGGTCTGAAAATTACCTTCACTGCCCCAATTGGATAGGCCGCCATCATAGATCGAATAATCAAATCCCTGTTGCGGTGCAATGGTTTGTGAATCAAGATAGGTGCCGATGTTAGTATCTGAGGCTGACAGCCATTGGTGTGCATGCAAGTGAAAAACATGCGTTTCTTTCGGACCCGCATGCAGATTCCGGAACTTGACGCGGTCATTCAGATAGGAATGCGCTACATTGGAGGGGTCATCGTCAAAGTGCTCCAGCAATGCAGGATCACCATTGGCCCAAGATTGCAGAAAAAATTCTTCATAAAAACATTCCGCGCATTCAGCGGCTGGCCCTATTTCCTTCCGGTTCGCCAGTAATATCGAGCCCATTCCGCTGGCCCCATAATTGATGGCGAATCCATCGCCAACACCGCTTAGTTGCCGACTGGCAGGTAATTCCTGGAAGTTTTTGGCATAAAAGGTTTTCAGTTCGTCATGAAAAACAACCGTAAACTCGCGAAATGCAGGAGCATTGGGGGTTTTTGGATTGTTATCGAGAATGACAGCATTCTGGTCGCCATAAACCAGCTCATAACGCATAGTATCTAAATTGTCTTTTCCAACGGCTTGTAGCATATTCAGATACGGAATACCGTCTGCGTCGACTGCGTCATACTGTAATTTACCTTGGCGCGCGCTGTCATTCTCCCGTTGGCGCGGCCAAACTTTGTCGAGCACGGATGCGGTGATCTGGCTGCGGTACCATTTGCTGTTTTTGGGTTCGACAATAACGACACCGAATAATCCATGCGTCAGGCTGCCGCCGTCACCTTCACCGCCGGCAGGCGCACCATGGCTGGAAAACAAATGCGTGCCTTCCCGTTCAAGTTGCCATTGACAGGTAATTGATTCACCGGGATCAATAGATTGCAATCCATTACATTTGGGATCCGAACCCGACAAACTGGTCAAACCAGGAATTACGATATTTGCCGACCGTGTTTTCGGCCAATTAGCCGGCGGCAGATTTTCAGTCTCTCCGGCATCCGTACGTGGTTCATGTTCATCGGGATCAATGACTTCGATTTGGTTCTCTACATTAATTAAATGTGCGTATGGCGATCGCTCGTCAAGCAAATTACATCGACTGATATCCGGCTGCTGCTCAAGTAATTGATTAGTGAAAGTAATTTCCAAAATATCGCCGACGTTGCCACGCAACGTGAGCGGCCGGGGCCGTTTTCCCGTTTGCAGACGTACTTTAGACGGGCAAGACAACCCCGGTAGCCATTCTTCACCTTCCATGACTTCGGTGACATCCCGTTTCAACGCATAAATCATTCCGTAAGGATTTACCGATCCGAATCGGTTGTAATAAAGCGGTTGTTCGAGCGCCACGACATCGGCATGCACAATACGCTGCACAAAGTGGGCATTATCATTATCACCGTTATTATCAATCATGTTGCAGGCGGATGCGAGAATAATCAGCATGCACCCTAGGAATAATAGATTTAAGTAAGAATGTTTCATCATATACCTCCAGTTTGTTAGCGGATGTCGATAGCATCGATCAGCAAACAGCCCGGTCTGGCAAAACGGGTATTGTCTGGTGTTGCACCTTGATCAGTCACGGAATGCCCAGTCGAAACAATCCATCTGACAGTTCCTTTAAAATCACCGTTGTAATCGATTTTTACCGAATCTTCAATCCAGCCGGTTTGGTAAATATTCCCCCTATCTTGCTGCAGATCCTTAACGCAGCAAATCCAGTGAGGTGGCAGTAGAGGAGCGGCGCTTGTATCGTCGTTGGGAAAAAACAAAAGCGCAGCAAATGCATTGGTAGGCAGAGAAGAGAAGCGCAAAAAAGCGTATCGGAACCACAAACATTTATTTTCTGGAATCAGGATATTCCTGCACTCCAGCCACGCGCACTTGCCGCCATACGTCAGCATGCCGTCGGGATGAACTCGCGGTAACCAGTTTTTCTCCTCTACCAAACTTATCGCGGCATTGTTGATTTCCAGTTGCCTTAAACCATCTGAATCAATAGCGCGTGGATCGTCAATGCGAACAAAGCATTTGCCAGCGGGAGAAACAACATACCTGCCTTCTGCATTTTTGTATTGCTGTTCAATCGCCACAAGCTTGGGTGAAGAAACATGAAATCCAGACAGGCCTTCATCATTAAAATTTGACGGAATTCCCATTTTTTTCTCCTTTATAAAAAATAAAGCCTTTTATAAAAAGATCTCTTTTCCCTTTTTATATCACTTACTCATAGAATAATTTGTGATAAAAGTCACAAAATCGTTCATTGCCTTCTCAATAACTTATGAACTCCAAAAATCCAGAGCCACCACAGACGTCTTTCAATTTCCGGGATATAATGCTGAACCTAACGAAAGAGCAGATAGAACGTCTCGTGCGGTCTACTTTAAACCCTCGTTCCAGCATCATTTCTTCCAGTTCGCGATAATTGATCCCGTATTTGCAGTACCATCTAGTACAACCCAGGATTACATCGCCTTGGAAAGATCTCCATTTGAAATCCGACATTGAGAAATATCCTGAAAAAATTCAACAATGCACCTGTTTACTTATTTTTTCAACAGAGCCTAAACCCTTCCAAAAGCGTTCACGTTGCTTGAATATCAAGTCCCTGATAGGATGGTTAAGAGAAGTTAAAACAGAAATATCAGTCGAGTATCACCCTATCCTTGCTTGCGTCACTGGAGAAAATTGTAATGAGTGAAATACTGGATGTAATTATCGTCGGAGCTGGCAGCGCAGGCTTATCCGCGTTGCGGGAGGTACGAAAACACACGGATCGCTTTGTGATTATCAATGATGGGCCCTGGGGTACTATCTGCGCTCGAGTTGGCTGTATGCCATCCAAAGCGTTGATCGAGGCGGCTAATGCCTTCCATCGTCGCAATACCTTTGAAGAATTCGGTATTCGCGGTTCTGATCAGCTCACAATGGACATCCCTGCTGTGCTGCAGCGAGTCCGGCGGCTACGTGATGACTTTGTCGCCAGCACGGTCAAAACAACAGATGATCTGGGTAAACGCGCTATTTCCGGGCGCGCGCGCCTACTTGCTCCAGATAGATTGGAAGTCAATGGTGAGGAGTTACGTGCGCACAAAATTATTATTGCCACCGGATCGCGTCCGATTGTCCCAGCATCATGGAATTCACTGGGCGGCCGGCTGCTCACGACAGATATCTTGTTTGAACAAAAAACGCTGCCCGCACATATGGCGGTGATAGGAATGGGCTCTATTGGTGCCGAAATGGCACAGGCGCTTTCCCGGCTTGGTATTAAGGTGGTAGCCTTTGGCGGAAATCAAGTCGCAGGATTAACAGACCCTAAGGTCATGTCAGTGGCGACAGATCTGTTAGAAAGCGAATTCCCTCTGCATCTGGGCACGAAAGCCGAATTAAATCTCGTAGATCAAGGGGTACAGGTACGTGCTGGAAGCACCGAAGTGGTAGTCGATTGTGTTCTGGCTGCGTTGGGGCGCCGTCCTAATATTGACAATCTGGGGTTAGAAACACTAGGCGTTCCGCTCGACCAACATGGCATGCCATCTGTAAATCCAAGCACTATGCAGGTGGCCGACCTACCAATATTTTTGGCCGGCGATGCAAATGACCAAGCTCCGTTGCTGCATGAAGCTGCCGATGAGGGATACATTGCTGGACTCAATGTCATGCGTTCCGATCCGCTTTGTTTTACACGTCGAACACCACTGGCCATTATTTTCACTGATCCAAACATAGCCATCGTAGGCAGCCGATTTCAGGCACTCGATCCCGCAAAGACTTTGATTGGAGAGGTACATTTTGACCGCCAGGGGCGTGCTCGGGTCGGCCAGAGGAATAAAGGCATACAGCGCATTTATGCCGATGCGGAAAGTGGCCGGCTATTGGGTGCGGAAATGTGCGCTCCCGCTGGCGACCATATGGCACATCTACTGGCGTTAGCCATTGATCAATCGCTCACGGTACAACAGCTACTACGTTTGCCATTTTATCACCCGGTTCTGGAAGAAGGTCTGCGCACGGCACTACGGGCTCTGTCGACGCAACTTCCTATTGTCAACAAATTCGATCTGTCTATGTGCGGCACCTTTAATGCGGAAGCCCTTGATTGATATCTTGCGAGGAACGTAGTGATCGCTGTATCACAATTTCGCCAACAACGTTAATCACAGTTTGCAAAAGTCACTAGGAAATGGAATATTACTGCAAGGGTGCCTGTGTCATCTGAATAACCGGCTGTGCGCCTGTTTCTGATAGTAACACTGTCATCATATTGGTTACTAATACGGCACGTTGATCGGACGTCAATGAAACAATCTTCTTCTCTTCCAGATTTTTCAGTGCGCCTTCGACCATGCCCACTGCGCCTTCTACCAGTCTCTGGCGCGCCATTACTACGGCCTCCGCCTGCTGCCGTCGAAGCATGGCGCTGGCAATCTCGGGCGCATAGGCAAGATGGGCAATCTTAGCTTCCTCTATCACGATTCCTGCAACTTCGACATGCTGTTGAATTGATTCGCGTAACAACGCTGCAATTGCATCCAGATCAGTACGCAAACTTTTGCGCTGCCCTCCTCCTTCAGTATCGTCGTATGCATGACTACTGGCCACTTGACGAACTGCCGACTCACTTTGAACCTGCAAGTAGTTGAATGTGCTTTCCACATCGAAAACTGCGCGCGCCGTATCCTGCACCCGCCAAGCGATTACTGCGGCAATTTCAATCGGACTGCCACGCTCATCGTTGACTTTCAAAACAGGGGTATTCCAGTTATTGATCCGAAGCGATACAGGCGTTCGGCTGTAGAACGGATTGACCCAGAAAAAACCACTTTCGCAAGCAGTCCCTGCATATTTACCAAAAAAAACCATTACGGCAGCTTGATTCGGCTCGAGTGTAAATAAACCCTTAGCACAAAATAGCGTGATTGCCAGAAAAGAACCGCCCGCAAAAATTTTAACCGGACCTCCGGGTGTAGCCACAAGAAAAACACCCAGCATGAATCCAATCAATAAAACCACCAGCGTGACCCATCCATTCGAGCCGGAAATGATGAGTTCATCAGTACCAATCGCATTACTGCCTGATCTTTTGTTCAAGACGCTTCCCCTCGGTATTTTTCAAACAAGTCAAATGGTGTAAAAGTTTACTTCAAGAGTGTTATCTATCTAAACTAAATAGCAAAATGTAACGAAGAAACATTGTGCTGTCAAACGTGGTCAACTGCTGGAAAACCCTTATTTCAGAAGAAACAAATCCGGCATGCTTTCGCAAAGAAAAAAACTACAATACTTGAAAGTACAATGCACCCGCTCTTGAGATCGTGGGTGCATTGCATGGTTCAAAAATTCACTATAAAACCTAACTAAGGTTTCAGCTTCAACATCATGGGCTGCAAGCGTTTGATTGTTGAGGGAGCAATCAGATTCTTTATCTGCAACGATTTAATTGCTGATGCCGGAGCACAGTTGGCCACTTCCACCAACTTCACCACCAGTGGATTAAAGGTGACGTCTACACCGGTATAACTACCCGCATCATCACCACTGCGATCGCCACGGAATTTGAACTCTTTGACCGGCCCGTTCGGACCACCACCTTGACGATCATCGTTATGATCGGTGTCGACATAATGCGCTGTGCTTTCCACGCTGTTAACGATACTATCGATACGCCAGCCTGGTGGTGCCGTATAGTAAGTATCAGTACGCTCACCTTCTGCTGTGGTCCAGTCGCTACGTGTTTCCTGAGCTTTCATCCAAAGCCGAAAATTTACGTGCGTGCCTTCGTTGCTCCAACGTGCATTTGCCCATACCTCCGGACCATTCCCACTAAATTCTTTATCACCGCGTGTATGAGGCGGTGTAAAAGATAAATAAGTATCACGCGCATATGTTTCTGTTTTTTCCCGACATACTGGCGTAGCCGGTTGAATCACAGCGATACTGGAAATAGGACGACTTTGCCATTCCAAAGTCAGGCGATCGCTGGCGCTGGATACTGGGACCCCATTTGCACCGAGATTGAGCGTCATGTGATAGTGAGTCAATCGATCAAGTTTATTAGAAACATCTAGTGCACCTGACTTACTGTGTAACGTTACCTTGATAGGCGTCGTATCAAAATCATAACCGAAAAACTCCAGCTTGTTACGACGGCTTGCATCCAGTGCCATATCCACAGCTGCGGGCACCACGTGGCATAACGCTGGTTCAACGGGGGGTATGGCTTGATGCAGCAGTCGTGCGCGAATTCGCGCTAAAGCCTGACGCACACGCGAACCGATAAAATCTATATTGCAGCGCAACTCGTTTCCTGTAGCCGCCACACTGCGGTTGAGCAGATCCGAAACCTCATTGCGTACCGTGGATTGGGCTTCATCGGTCAACTTTGTCGTAGTATCTTGCAATACCGACTGCCAGGAAGCAGAATTCCGGTCTAAGGCATCAATCGCGCTATCTAACGTAGCTACGGTATCTCCGGCCACATCACTTACTTTGTCTGTCAGTTTGTCGATTTTATCGCCGATACTGCAGCCCGTGATCAAAATCAATACAAACACAAGCAAACATAATAATAACTTTGGAATTCCAATGTCCGTTTGGGATAAGCGTGAAAAAGACGTTGTAGTTTTGGTCATGTTATTAATCTCCCCACAGGTAGTAGAACACTTTTGGATTTAGATTACATGAAGCAAGCAACTTATTGATATTTTATAAATGGCATTTCATACCATAGCATCTTACTGTGGCTGCTTGCGTGACAAATCTCACACTGTAGCACTAAGAATTCAAATCTTCAGGAACAGATGCTTTGATGCCTTCTATAAACACCATGATAATATGATAATCTTATAGAAAGGCATAATTTATTGCCTCTATTAGCTCGTTTAAATCCGAGTTTGTACGGGACAATATTAACCTGCATCTTGTTGCACAGATTTTGAAGTGAACTAAATTGGAATTAAACTGTTTTTATCCATCAATGATTAGCCAAACTTATTTTATTCCCGTAAGCAAGACAACCTTCAATACGTTAAAATGTTTGTGCATAAGTCCGTTACACTTGCTAAATTAACATATACTAAATCGAGTGCATTATCATGGTACGTTTCATTATTATTGGACTATCTTTTGTGTTTTTCAGCCTGTCGGCTGTTGTTACGTTTAAAGCGCTGGAAATCCCGACCCACGATACAATTTATCAAGGGAATTGGCCGGAAGCAATGCCACCTTCACTTGAATCTTCTACCGCACCTGAACCTTCTTCACTATCCGCACCTACGTCAGTACCTGGTCTGGATGAATTAATTCATTCGTCTACATTCGAGGACAACAAGGTTGTTGCTGAGAATGTGGAAGCAGCAACGACACAGGATGAAAATCCAATTACAGCAGCAGAAGAAATCAATGAAGCCACGCCTGTTCCCGATACGCTCGTTAAGCCTCGAACCTTAGCGATATTCGATGGCAAAACATTTCGTTCCGGGCAAGATATTATCCATGATGTTTCCTATTCAACGATTGAAGATTTAATTGAAGAAATATCAACATTTCCAAACAATCGTATTCTCATTGAGGGTCATACCGACAACATTCCCACCGGAAAGATTAGTAGTGACAATATGGATTTATCCAGGCGTCGCGCTCGAGCCATCGCGAATATACTGATATTGCATGGCGTACCCACGACACGAATATCTATTATTGGCTATGGTGACAAACGACCAATAGTTTCGAACGCCACAGAAGAAGGTAGAACAAAAAACCGTAGAGTCGAAGTAAAACTGATGCCTCAGGAGGGAGCAAACTAATGCATATGTATGCCCAGCACTTTAACCTCAAATTACTTCCCTTCGAG
>NZ_JALHQJ010000088.1 GCF_022842015.1 Nitrosomonas sp.
GCTACACCACGGTTAGCATCGTTAATACGATCGCCACCACTGAATCTATTTTCAGTCAATATCTGCGCAAAACTGAAGTCATTGATTGCCGAATCAAAATTCGGCAAATAATCTTGATTACGGTACGGTGCATAAACATAGAATAAACGAGGCTCAAGCGTTTGGATCATGCTTCTGTCGCCAAAATTGAATTGACGATCAAATGCAATCCCACTATCCAAACTCACAATAGGTACCGTGCGATCCACGTTTTCACCTTTGGTATCCACTGGCGCAGCTAGATTGTAATGCGTGTAATGCAAGCCAAACTTGGGTGTGATATAGCCATATTCGCTACGTAATGGCGCACTGACGCTAGGATAAAAAATGGAACGATTTCCGTCGACAAGCGTTGGGTGATAAAAATTAGTCCAGCTACTTTGCAGTTCAAAATCTAGTTTGCCAACATTATACTTAGCCGCATTCACAGCAAAATGCGGCAGCCTCTCATAAGGCGACACAATTAGCGCAAAGGGATCCTGAATGGTCTGAAATCGTTGCGCAAATCCGGTGAAATTCAGAACACCATCCGTTCCCAATCTACCGTTATAGTTGACCCCACCCTGTTGTGACAAGTTAACCAAACTGGTCTGCGCCAAATTGGGTGTCAGCTCACGAAAATAACGATCATCCGAAACCGCGTTGTAATTCATAAAGCCCTGCCAGCCTTTTCCAATATTTTGCGTGTGTGTAAATAAAACACCCCAGCGGGTTCGATTTCTGTCGATGTCCTGCGGCAAAATATCAAACAACAAATGCCCATTCATATTGTTATTGCCGATATACCGAAATTCATTACTTAGCAGAAAACCACGCTCAGTCATAATTCGCGGTGTTACTGTCGCATCAATATTCGGTGCAATATTCAAATAAACTGGCAAACCTACATCAAAACCGGTTCTAACGTTATAACCTGCAACAGGCGCCAGTAAGCCGGTTTTGCGTTTACCGCTATAGGAAAAATCCAACCAAGGTGAATACAAAATCGGTACATCTTTAAACACCACACTGACATGCCGTGCAGTACCGACCTCTTTCTTGTTATCAATTTTTAGTTCTTTGGCACGCAGATACCAATCATGGTTCCCTTCCGGGCAAGCAGTATAATTGGTATCTTTAATCCGGTAATTATCTTTACCCTCGAACAACAAAATATCACCAGCACCACGCCCCTTACCTTCTTTCATTGAGTAACGGGGTTCGGTTAAATGACCCACTTCGGTCTGCAGATTAATTTCAAGTTGCTGACCTTGCAGGATATCAGTGGGTCGTTCCAGACGCACATTTCCTTCAACTTCAGCATCTTCCGTTTGCTGATAATATTTCATCCGGTCTGCGGTGAGAACATTATCACCATGATGCAATTCTGCATTTCCAGTCGCTTCAATTTCCTGCTTGTAATAGCCAGTAATTTTGTCAGCTTCAATCGATACCGGTTTTTTCTGCGGCTTTATGATCGGTTTTTGCTCGTTTTCTAATTTGACGACGGATGATTCATTACTCCAACACGTCAGCGGTAAACCAAGCAAGATCAGAAAAAGTATACTTCGAATAATTCGTCTCATCATTCTGCTGTTAGTTTAGGAAATCCTGGTGGAGTTGATTCAATTGTTCGTTTTTCCTTTTGTCTTGATCCATGCGCCAGAAAAATCTCAATATTTAGCAAAAATGGTCATTTGAATTATTAGGCATTGTACTATTTCTTTTAACAGGTAATCCATCAAAAAACAGAATAATAATTCAGCAAGATAGTCAAATCGCAATTATGATTCATGAAGCCCAAAATAAACCATCCTCGCCAAGCACAGTGCAACCTGCAAATAATTCAGTTTCAGCAATTCTTTCAAATACAGTCGCAAAAATGGTAGAAAATTATCAACACAACTATCCTCTATAGTTGCAACTCATATCTTTTATATGCATTTCTGGCAATTGCCAGAAATGCATACTCACGGTCAATGACAGAATGATTTGTCAAATATCTCACAGCAAATCAAATTCCCAGTTCTTGCCATATCATGTCGACTCGTTTCTTGGTTGCAACATCCATCACAATCGGCGTACCCCACTCCCGGTTTGTCTCGCCAGGAAATTTATTCGTCGCATCCAGCCCCATCTTACCGCCTAACCCCGAGATCGGGCTGGCAAAATCCAAATAATCAATCGGGGTATTTTCAACCAGCAAAGTATCGCGCACAGGATCAACCCGAGTGGTAATCGCCCATATCACTTCTTTCCAGTCGCGCACATTGATGTCGTCGTCGGTGACAATAATGAATTTGGTATACATAAACTGACGCAAAAAGCTCCAGATGCCAAACATCACGCGCTTGCTATGTCCTGCATATTGCTTTTTCATACTGACTACCGCCATGCGATATGAACATCCTTCAGGCGGCAGGTAAAAATCAGTGATTTCCGGGAATTGTTTTTGCAATAAAGGCACGAATACCTCATTCAATGCCACACCAAGAATCGCGGGTTCATCGGGTGGTTTGCCGGTATATGTGGAGTGATAGATCGGATTGCGTCGCATCGTGATGCGATCGATAGTAAATACCGGGAAAGTCTCCTGCTCATTATAGTAACCGGTATGGTCACCGTAAGGGCCTTCCAAAGCGGTTTCACCGGGATGAATCGCACCTTCCAGCACAATTTCTGCAGTAGCAGGCACCTGTAAAGTATTGCCGATACATTTGATCACTTCAGTTTTAGCACCGCGCAATAATCCAGCGAACTGGTATTCGCTTAAGGTATCCGGCACAGGCGTTACCGCACCTAAAATAGTCGCCGGATCGGCACCTAAAGCTACGGCTAAGGGATAGGGTTTATCTGGATACAGCATGCTGAATTCACGATAGTCCAGGGCGCCTCCCCGGTGCGCCAGCCAGCGCATGATGACTTTGTTAGAGCCAATGACCTGTTGACGATAAATGCCCAGATTCTGTCGTGTTTTGTTCGGTCCCCGGGTCACCGTCAGGCCCCAGGTAATGAGCGGCGCGACATCGCCCGGCCAACAGGTTTGAATCGGTATTCGACTCAGATCGACGTCATCACCCTCCCACACAATTTCCTGACACGGTGCGCTACTCAATTCTTTTGGCGCCATATTCAGCACTTGCCTAAGCACCGGCAATTTATCCCAAGCATCTTTCAAACCTTTTGGCGGATCAGGTTCTTTTAAGTAAGCTAGTAACTTACCTACTTCGCGCAACGCCTCGACTGATTCCTGCCCCATGCCAAGCGCAACCCGCTTCGGTGTGCCGAATAAATTGCCCAGCACCGGCATGCTATGTCCTTTAGGATGTTCAAAGAGGATTGCCGGACCTTGCGCTTTCAGGACACGGTCGCAGATTTCCGTCATTTCCAGCATGGGATCAATTTCCGTTTGAATACGTTTCAGTTCGCCCATCACTTCCAGCTGCGCCAGAAAATCGCGCAAGTCTTTATATTGCATAAAAAATCCTTAATGCTGAAAAATCAAGAAGTCGAGTGCGATTCCGGTAAATACCACCATGCCTACCCAGTTATTGTGTAAAAACGCCTTAAAACACAACGTCCGCTCGCGGTTACGAATCAATGTGTACTGGTATGCGATCAACCCCGCAGCAACCAGTAATCCAGCATAATATGCCAGATTCATCTGCTGCCACTGGCCGATCCCAATCATAATCACGATAAAACAAACATGGCATACCATCACACCCAGCACATCAAACTGACCAAAAGTAATCGCCGAAGTCTTGATGCCGATTTTCAGATCATCCGGCTTATCGACCATGGCGTACGCCGTGTCATAGGCAATTACCCAAAATAAATTGGCCAGCATCAAGATTCCGGCCAGCGGTGGCAGGCTATCCGTTTGCGCCGCAAAAGCCATTGGAATACCAAAGCTGAATGCGATTCCTAAAAAAGCCTGCGGCATTGCAAAAAAACGCTTAGTAAACGGATACGATCCAGCCAACAAAAGCGCCGGCAAAGATAGCAGGATGGTTAGTTGATTCAAAGGCAAAATCAGTAAGAACGCGCATAAGCTTAATCCTGCCGCCAGCACCAAAGCTTCTTTGGAACTGACGCGGCCTGTCGCCATCGGGCGATTCTTAGTGCGTTCGACATGCGGGTCAATTTCACGATCAGCAAAATCATTGATAACACAACCCGCCGAGCGCATCAGCACGGCACCCAGAACAAAAACAAACAAAATATGCCAATCGGGTAACCCCTTTGCCGCAAACCACAGCCCCCAAAGCATCGGCCACAACAACAGTAAAATTCCAATCGGTTTGTCGAGCCGCATCAATTGCGTGTAAGTTCTAATTCGATCAGTAATATTCACAATGGCAAATCCAAAATAGCAGGCAAAAATACCTCCGTTACTAAGATCGACTGGCCGTGTAACGTAAACAACGAACGCCTTGCCCATAGATTATGAGGTTTTTCTGGCAAACGAGCACAAGCCCGATCATACAAAAAATGACTGCGGCTTAATTTTTTAAATTCCAGCGGCGTGCGTTTGATTTTAGGATTGGTAAATAACACTGTCCCCAAAGATTTATTACCCAAGCCACTCAACCCTCGCCACGCCCCGCGCAGATCTTTATGCGCCACCACCGAATGCGCAAACACCACTGGCGTATTGCCACAATAGAGATACACTTCTCGCACCATCGCCCATTCACTGGCGCGCAACCCCATCACGCTTTGTTCATCCTCATAAATTTTGCTGAGTGACTGAAAAACACGCTTGACACAAAACTTCACGCAACGATCCTGGATACGGCGCGTTAAAGATCCACTATCCTGCAACCAAACGCGGTAATGATATGGAATAGATGTCAATGCAGCACGCCATGCCAGTGGATGGGCTTTATTCATTGTGGCAAAACAAATAATTGGGATAATTGCATGATGAGTAATTTTGTACTACTACTGGAATCAGGCAAAGCCGCTCTAAAAATGGTTGGAACGGGATTATACAATAGTCTCAATACCAGAATGATATAACCCATGAAAACCTTTGGGACGAGTCAGCTCGTCTGAACTGACGCTAAAGCGAGTTAGCGTTATTAACATCCGATATGGGAAATACAATTATTAAGCGCTGCGATAGAAAAACTTTGAATTGTACCGGCTAAACTTACAGGCATTTGATGAACTATAGATGGATACTGCGTCCGCCATCCACTGCAATAATTTGCCCGGTAATATAAGGTGCATCAGCAATTAAAAATTGTACCGTTTTGGCAATATCATCCGGCTCACCGCAGCGTTTGAGCAAGGTGCTGACAATTATCTGTTCGCGCGCTGCTTCATCCGCCCATTCACCATCTTGCGGCCATAAAATCGGCCCCGGAGAAACGCCATTGACACGCACCTCGGGTGCCATTTCTACCGCCAATGACTTGGTCAGTGCTAACAATCCACCTTTGGCAGCGTTATAAATCACATAGTTCTTCAACGGCCGCTCAGCATGGATATCCACGATATTCACGACACAACCTCGCTGCGCTTTCAAATACGGCGCCATTGCTTGGGTCAAGAAAAGCGGCGCCTGAAGATTGCTGCCGATAAGATCATTCCAGTCTTCCAGTGTGCATTGTGGGAGCAGTGTCGGGAAAAAGCTTGAAGCATTATTAACCAGAACATCCAATTGCCCAAAACGGGTAACTGCTTTTTTCACCAATTCGGGAAATAATGCAATATCCAACAAATTGGCCTGCACCAAAGCTACTGAATCAGCGCGTTGTTGATTCAACTCATCGTGCAATCGCTTGGCTTCTTCGAATGACGACCGATAATGCACAATCAACCTTGCACCCTGCGCATGTAACCTGCGGCAAATAGCTGCGCCTACCCGTTTCGCCCCGCCGGTAATCAAAATCACTTTCCCCTGCACGCACGCCCCTTTAAAAGTACTGCTACACTGTTTACCTTTGCAATTTACCACAAAGAATCTTTCTTGCTTATGTCTTTACAACCCAGCTTCCCGCTCCCCAGTGAAATCGCACTGACTCACAGTCACTCAGTATCGGCGCTGATTAAAGAACAGATTCTTGCTTCAGGCGGATGGATTTCTTTCGAGCAATTTATGAATCTGGCGCTGTATGCACCTGGAATGGGTTACTACAGCAGTGGCGCAACCAAATTAGGTAGTGCCGGAGATTTTGTCACCGCGCCAGAAATTTCTTCATTATTTGGCCGTACTCTGGCACTCCAACTAGCGCAAATTTCCCAACAGCTTAAGCAGGCTGATATTCTGGAGTTTGGTGCGGGATCGGGCAAGCTGGCGCTCGATATATTGCTCGAACTGGAAAAAACCGCTGCATTACCGCAGAAATATTTGATTCTGGAAGTAAGCGCCGAACTGCGCCAGCGGCAACAAACGCTACTGACTAGCGAGGCGCCTCACCTCATGCATCGCGTGGAATGGCTGGAACAGCTACCCGATCCATTTAGCGGCATTATACTGGCCAATGAAGTACTGGATGCAATGCCGGTGCATTTGGCCGTATGGCAGGATGATGCCATCTTAGAACGTGGAGTGATCTGGCAAAACAATCAATTCGCCTGGCAAGATCGGCCCGTGCACGATACTGATCTTTATGCAATTTGCAATCAATTAACACCCCGCATTAATCCGGATAATCAATCAGGTCTTGAATATGTCAGCGAGATCAATCTTGCCGCGGCTGGTTTTATGCGCAGCTTAGCCAAAATCCTTCAGCAAGGCGTTATCCTATTGATTGACTATGGATTTGGATGCAATGAATACTATCACCCTCAGCGCAGTCAAGGCACGTTAATGTGCCATTATCGCCACCACGCCCATGACAATCCCTTTTATCTCCCCGGCCTGCAGGATATCACCAGCCACGTTGATTTCAGTGCGATCACGGATGCCGCGGTCGATAGCGACCTTTCACTTCTGGGCTATACGACCCAGGCCTTTTTTCTGATTAACTCCGGAATTACCCAAATTCTGGCACAAACACCCATCGAAGATACTGCCCGCTACTTGCCACAATCCAATCAATTGCAAAAACTGGTCAACCCTGCCGAAATGGGCGAATTATTCAAAGTTATCGCCTATGGAAAAGAATTTACTGAACCGCTGATCGGGTTTAGCACTGGAGATATGAGTCGCTTGTTATGAAAATCCGATAAAGAACAGTTGATGATTGCTCTTATATTGACGCCCTCTCACAAGCGAAAAGCAAGAATTAAATGAGCTAGAAGTTTTAATTGCACCAAACCGACTAAGTAAATATCAAAGTGAGTTTCACAAACTAATGCAGAATCTGGTCGTTTTAAAAGAGACCAGTCAGCATTCCGCGCTGTTCCCACATATTACCGTTAGATTGGGTTAAAATAGACGTCTATGAGTAATTCATCTGTTCCAGAACATATTATAAGACCGGAAATTCTTGCGCTCTCTGCGTATCATGTTCCTCCTGCTGCAGGCATGATTAAATTGGATGCGATGGAAAATCCTTATCCGCTATCGCCGGAACTGCGTGACGAAATTGCACAACTGACTGCAAATGCGCCTGTTAATCGTTATCCAGATGCCAGCGCGGCTTTGCTTAAACAAAAATTACGTCAGAACCTAGAAATTTCCGATGACATCGATATTCTGCTCGGCAATGGATCGGATGAGATCATTCAAATTATTGCGATGGCGGTAGCCAAGCCCGGTGCAGTACTTATCAGCGTAGAGCCCTCTTTCGTAATGTTCCGGATGATCGCTACATTCGCGAATATTCAATATGTTGGCGTGCCTTTAAAACAGGACTTCTCGTTGGATCTGGACGCCATGTTGGCTGCAATTGTTAAATATAAGCCTGCTGTCATCTTTCTGGCTTACCCCAACAATCCGACTGGAAATTTATTTGATCGCGCAGAGATCTTAAGCATCATACAAGCTACTGCTGGTATTGTCGTAATCGATGAAGCCTATCAAGCTTTTGCTGATACCAGCTTTATCAATGAATTAGTTCAATATCCCAATCTATTGTTGATGCGCACGTTATCCAAATCAGGATTGGCTGGTTTAAGATTAGGATTATTACTGGGAAGAACTGAGTGGTTGGAACAACTGGAAAAAATGCGCTTACCTTATAACATTGGCATAATGACGCAAATAATTGCTGAGAAAGTATTACACCACACTTTAGTTTTGTCAGAACAAGCGGAAGCTATCAAATCAGAACGCACAAAAATGAGTACATTTCTTGCTACAATAGATAATATTAAAGTGTATCCTTCGAAGGCTAATTTTATTTTGTTTCAAATCCATGCGGCCACGCAAATTTTTCAAGCACTGAAACAACACAAAATATTAATCAAAAATTTAGATGGCACCCACCCTTTATTAGAAAACTGTTTACGTGTAACTATAGGTACACCGGATGAAAATTCTCAGTTTTGTTCAACATTACAAGCCATACTGAGTAAAACAGTTTAAAATCAGATTTAAATTCGTTATCTTACTCAAGATTTCTTCCTATGCGCAGAGCACAAGTTATTCGTAACACACTAGAGACTCAGATCAATATTAATCTGAATTTGGATGGAACAGGTAAATCTACTCTGGAAACCGGAGTGCCATTTCTCGATCATATGCTTGATCAAATAGCTCGTCACGGCATGATCGACCTTGAAGTGATTGCTAAAGGCGATTTACATATTGATGCACATCATACCGTTGAAGATATCGGCATTACTTTAGGTCAGGCACTGACGAAAGTAGTAGGAGATAAAAAAGGATTGCGCCGCTATGGTCACGCCTATGTGCCACTTGATGAGGCGTTGACACGTGTAGTCGTAGATTTATCAGGTCGACCAGGGTTGGTATTTAATGTTGATTTTACCCGCGCGCATATTGGTGATTTTGATGTCGATCTGATTCATGAATTTTTCCAGGGACTAGTAAATCACGCCTTGATAACTTTGCATATCGACAATATATCTGGAAGAAACGCGCATCACCAGGCTGAAACTGCATTTAAAGCGTTCGGACGGGCATTACGTATGGCCATTGAGCTTGACCCAGCAGCGGTCGGAATTATCCCATCCACCAAAGGCACTTTGTAAGCATTTTTTCAACAAAATCATTGTATGACTGATATCGCAATTGTAGATTATGGAATGGGAAATCTGCGTTCTGTTCACAAAGCATTAGAACATGTTGCTCCTACTTTATCGATCACAGTAACGGGCGATCCGGATATCGTGCGAAAAGCGAAGCGTGTCGTAGTACCCGGGCAAGGCTCAATGCGTAATTGCATCCATGAGCTCGAGGCCCGCGGGATACGAGAAGCCGTAATAGAAGCGGCCACCCACAAACCCTACCTCGGCATTTGCCTCGGTTTACAAATGCTATTTGAAGAAAGCGAAGAAGGAAATGTCAAAGGCTTAAACATTCTGCCGGGAAAAGTAGTGCACTTCCCAGCCGCAACCATGACGTCATCGCAAGGACAGAAACTGAAAGTACCCCACATGGGCTGGAATCAAGTTTATCAAGCCATAAAACATCCATTATGGGAAGGTATCGCTGAAGATGCGCGTTTTTATTTTGTGCACAGTTATTATGTGGACACCTCTGTTGGCGCATCCATCGCTGCGCAAAGTAATTACCCGTTTCCATTTACTTGCGCCATTGCACAAGATAATATTTTCGCGGTACAGTTTCATCCGGAGAAAAGTCAATCAGCAGGATTAACGCTATTGAGCAACTTTACCAAATGGACACCGAATTTCTAAAATCAAAAATGTAGTAAACTGACCTTTTTAATCAATTATTAATTCTGATTAAGCGATGCTGATTATTCCTGCAATAGATCTTAAAGACGGCCACTGTGTGCGACTAAAACAAGGGGTTATGGAAGATGCAACGATATTTTCCAAAGAACCTGGTGAAATGGCCGCACATTGGTTAAGCCAAGGTGCTCGTAGGCTCCATCTTGTCGATTTAAACGGTGCATTCGCCGGAAAACCAAGAAATGAAGCCGCGATCCTTGAAATTGTTCAGTCTCTCGATGACCAGATACCCATTCAATTGGGCGGAGGCATTCGCGATCTTGATACAATCGAACGTTATCTTGACGATGGCATTTCTTATATCATCATCGGCACTGCAGCCATCAAAATACCCGGTTTTCTGCAAGACGCCTGCAACGCTTTTCCAGGGCAGATTATGGCTGGGCTAGATGCAAGAGATGGCAAGGTGGCGGTTGATGGCTGGTCTAAAATTACTGGCCATGATGTCATTGATCTAGCCAAAAAGTTTGAAGGTTATGGAGTAGAAGCAATTATTTACACGGATATCGGCAGAGATGGCATGCTCAGCGGCATTAACATTGAAGCAACTATCGAATTAGCCAGAGAACTCACCATACCGGTTATTGCCAGCGGCGGCATTACCAATATAAGTGATGTTCAGAAATTGTGTGAAATCGAATCCGAAGGAATTATCGGGGCCATTACTGGGCGAGCCATCTATGAAGGCTCTTTGAATTTCAAGGAAGCTCAAGTTTTGGCTGATCAATTGAGTAAAGATAACGGTATCTCATAAAAGACCCCTCCTTTAGAAAATTAATACCGCGCATTTTACTTCTCTACCTACAATCGGCTTTTTACACTGATGAGTCTCGCAAAACGTATTATTCCATGTTTGGATGTAACCAATGGGCGTGTGGTTAAAGGTGTTAATTTCGTTGAACTGCGTGACGCAGGCGATCCGGTGGAAATTTCTCGCCGCTATGATGAGCAAGGTGCCGATGAGCTCACTTTTCTAGATATTACAGCCAGCTCGGATAATCGTGACCTAATTCTGCACATTATTGAAGATGTTGCCACGCAAGTATTTATTCCTTTGACAGTTGGTGGCGGCGT
>NZ_JALHQJ010000089.1 GCF_022842015.1 Nitrosomonas sp.
CAGGGGAAATACGACTTGATTCCCGCCAATCGGGATCTAGCCGGAGCGGAAGTGGAGATGGTGGAATTTTCCCAGCGCGAGGCACGACTGAAAACTGCACTGGAAGTCATTGCAAGTGACTATGATTATATTTTAATTGACTGCCCGCCTGCGCTGAATCTGCTCACATTGAACGGCTTGTGTGCTGCGCACGCAGTCATGATACCCATGCAATGCGAATATTACGCGTTAGAGGGATTAAGCGATCTAGTTAATACCATCAAGCGCGTGCGCAATAGTTTTAACCCGAGCTTGCGCATCGAAGGTTTGCTGCGCACTATGTTTGATCCGCGCAATATTTTGGCACAGCAGGTTTCTGATCAATTACAAAAACATTTCGGCGAAAAAGTTTATCGCACCGTGATTCCACGCAATGTGCGCTTGGCTGAGGCGCCTGGCTTTGGCTTGCCAGTTTTGTACCATGACGAGCAATCCAAAGGGGCGCAGGCTTATCTTGAGCTTGCAAAAGAGATACTTGCAGGACATCTCTAACATTTAAATTTCGTTACAATGGCTTGTCGCGCGTCTCGTCTTGATTAGAACTTTGAATTTTTCAGAAATGTCCACGCTAAAAAAATTGAGGAATCCATGAAATGATAAAACAGAAAGGATTGGGACGCGGGCTGGATGCTTTATTATCAGGCAGCGCAGACGTCGCGCAGGTGGAAGAGTCGTTGCAGAGCATCGAAACATCTAAATTGCAGCCCGGTAAATACCAGCCCAGAACCAATATGGATCAGGTGGCGTTGACGGAGCTGGCCGAATCGATCAAAGCGCAAGGCATCATGCAGCCGATTCTGGTGCGCCCAATTGACGAGGGTCATTATGAAATTATCGCTGGTGAGCGCCGCTGGCGCGCTGCGCAGTTAGCGGGACTCAATGAAGTGCCCGCATTGATTCGCAAGGTTGCCGATGAGTCAGCGCTGGCGATGTCGTTGATTGAAAACATACAGCGCGAAAATTTGAATCCGTTGGAAGAGGCAATGGGTATTCAACGTCTGATCAATGAGTTCGGCATGACGCACCAGACGGCTGGGGAAGCGCTCGGCAATTCGCGTAGCACGATTTCTAATTTGTTGCGTTTGCTCAATCTTTCAGCACCTGTTCAGGAATTAATGATGCAGGGCAAGATCGATATGGGTCATGGCCGCGCCTTGTTGTCACTGGTGCCGGCACAGCAAATCAAACTTGCCAATGTCATCGCGCAGAAACAATTATCGGTGCGTGAAACAGAAAGGCTCGTGCATCAGATCGAGCATCCGGTACCTAAAAAGGTGCAAAAGCCCGATCGGGATCTTTTGCGGTTGCAAGAAGATGTATCTGAACGTCTGGGTGCGCAAGTGGCGATCAAACCGCAGAAAAATGGTCAGGGCAATATCGTGATCCACTTTACCAGTTTGGATCAATTGGATGATATTCTCAGCAAATTCTAGAAAGGTAAACTAAGGAAAATTATGGACTCAAGATTGCTTGATTTACTGGTATGTCCGCTCTGTAAGGGGCCGCTTATTTATAAAAAGGAGGATCAGGAATTAATTTGCAAGCCAGACCGGTTGGCGTTTGCGATTAAAGACGGTATTCCTGTCATGTTGGAGGACGAGGCGCGTAGAATATCCGATGAAGTTGAAATTAAATAGTATCAACCCACGCTATGAATTTGAATATTAAACTTGGGCCTCGTGCTGCGGCTATTCTGGGTGCATTGATTGCTGATTCGGCCTCGCTGGGCTTGCATTGGCTCTATGATTCCGAGCGCATTGCTCAGATCGAGAAAACCAAAGGGTTGGTTTTTTTGCAGCCTGATGCAAATGATTATGCGGGTGTGAGCGGTTACTTTGCACATGGTGAGAAAGCGGCGGGCGATTCATCCGGATACGGTGAGCTGTGTTTGCTGATGCTACGGCATTTTGCCCAGCATGGCCAGTTTGATCGAGTGGCGTACCAGACTGAATATCGTAGTTATTTGGGACCAGGTGGTGCTTATTTCGGTTATGTCGATTCGCCGACACGCCAAACACTACAGACACTATTAGCGCTCAAACCGGAGGAATTCCCGGAACACTCCGGTGCCGATGACGATCAGTTTGCTGCATTGGCAGCAATACCCGTTGTGGTAGCAACCCATACCGGGTCGCAAGCAGCGCTGATGACTCAAATCGAACAGGTTGTGCGTTTGACTAATCATAATGACACGGCCGTTGTGGCGGCGCAGTATGCGGGTTGTGTTTTGCTGAACGTTCTGCTTGGAAAGTCGATTGTTGAAGCGCTCGTCGGCGCACTGCCGAATGCGGGTGAGAAGCTGGCCCTGTTAGTGGAACAGGCGCTGCAAACGAGCTTGCTTGATAGCGCCACGACCGCCAAACGCTTTGGCACGGCCTGTCACGTTCTGGAGGGCGTGCCCGTGATTGCGTATATTGTCCGATATGCACCGGACTACCGTACGGCGATTGAAGAGAATATTCGCATCGGTGGCGATAGTTGTGGCCGTGCCATTATGCTTGGCGCCATCATGGCGGCTTATACCGCGCAGCAAACTGAACAATTTTCTTCAATTCCACTCGAATGGGCGGCACGCTACAATAAGCTGATTGCTGCGACAGATGCATTCGGGCGTCTGAGGACTGTAAAGAATTCCTGAGCTATGCTAAAGTGCCATTGCTTGCAACAACACAATAACAATTAAGAGGTTAATCATGGATTATAATTACGAATCTGATCACACTAAATTCATGCGCGAATATCTGGAAAAGAATCCAGAAGTTAAAGAAAAACGTGCGGAAGCGCGCAATATGTGGTGGGACAAAAAACAAAACCTACAGGAACGCAAACGCTTCGAAGAATCCGAAGTTCCGATGAAACCCTATGTTTATTTTAATGGTTAGCAGGCTGTTGAAAAACGTTTTGTCATCGTCAAACTGCTCGTACGGGTGATTATGCTCGGGTTTTTCCAGGCGAATTTGAGATGAGGATAGCACTAGTTGGTTTAGCCTTATGCATCATTTCGGCATGTGCCAATTTAGTCGATTCGAATACTAAGCCCGAGCAGTTTGAAGAACAGTTGGCCGGAGAGCATGCGGCGCTTGCAAGTTGTGTCACCAATAAACTGCAATCCGACGGCAGATCGTTCTTGCGGCCACTACAATTTAGAAGTCGGCAATATCCAGATATCGAGGCGTCAGAAATTCATGCGTACGATACTCGATACCAGCAAAATGCTGTTGCAACCTACGCGCCTTCGAATCCTGATGCCATTTTTATTTATGCCCATACTGAGCCGCAGATTCAGTCATCCACACAGCGCAGAGACAACGACAAAGCGGCTTACGCCTTCGCTTTGCTACTGAAGAAAATAGATAGTCACACAGTGCAAGCTTCTTTAAGGGGAGACGTCTTCATCGGTAATATTGCTTGGAAAATATTACACTCATGCGTTGCAACAGATCTTAATTCCCATTCTTCTAATTAATCAGTTATTGTTCCCTGATTTTGCCAGCAACCTATCGAGTAAGCGTGTGCTTAGCACACGCTTGAGAATGCCAAACAAATAGGTTGGAAAGGTCACATAATAGCGTGGTTGCGGTTTGGTGGTCTCGAGGGCATGGATTACACGTTTCAGCACAGCTTCAGGTGGTAGTGTAAAAGGAACCGCAGGCCCTGGTTTATTCAGACGTTCCAATACACCCTGGTATTTCTCACGATGAAAGCTGTTCTCGATGTCGATATATTTTTCCAATGCTTTGACTGCGTTGATACGAAACTTGCTGGCAATAGGCCCAGGTTCGATCAGACTGACATAGATATTGCTGCCTTTCAATTCCAGCCGTAAGGTATCGCTGAGTCCTTCTATGGCGTATTTGGAAGCGTTGTAAGCTCCACGGAAAGGCAATGCAACAAAGCCCAGCACTGAACTGTTTTGAATAATTCGACCATAGCCTTGTTGGCGCATAACCGGTATTGCCAGATTGGTCAATTCCTGCCAGCCAAACACATTGGTTTCGAATTGCGCGCGCAAAGCATCGCGATTCAGGTCTTCCACCGCACCCGGTAATCCATAGGCGCCATTATTGAATAGCGCATAGAGTTCACCATCAGTGCGGCGTAAAACTTCTTCAAAGGCAAACTGAATTGAATTTGAATCATTCAAATCCAGACGAAAACTCTCAAAGCCTTCCTCCAGCAGCGCTGCAACACTATCTCGCCGTCGAGCCGTGGCAAATACGCGATAACCTCGATGCTGTAATGCTTTGGCAACGCAATAGCCAATTCCGCTGGAACAACCTGTAATTAATATAGTTTTTTTCATTTGTGCAAATTAACCTACAAAATTGTAATTTTCTTAGTGATGATTATTCATAACTTGACAATGGATTCAATGCAAAGATAGCATCAATCTCTGTCGCAAGGCTTTTTTCGATGAAAATAACATAGCTCAAGAACCCGCATGGCAAAAATTTTATTCAGGCTTAATGGTGTACCCGATGATGAAGCGTATGAAGTACGCGAATTGCTGACCAACAATGCAATTGATTACTATGAAACTGCACCAGGAAACTGGGGTGTATCGATGCCTGCAATCTGGCTCAATGATGACAGTCAGTTCGAAAAAGCACGTGCACTGCTGGATACGTATCAGAACGAGCGCACAGTGAGAATACGCGAAGAATACGACCGCCTGAAACGAGAAGGAAAAAATCGAACCTTTTGGGATGCAATTAAACAAAAACCGGTCAGTTTTGCGATCCACCTGGCACTGGCTTTGCTGGTTATTTATTTATCGATCAGGCTGGTTCTAGACCTGGCACCGTAGCAGAACAATTATCAAGTTATCAATATTTGCTACTGAATGCGGTATCATTACTATCTTAAACCTGTTTTATCCCGCAATATCTATCAAGGAGAAGAAACATGAAAAATACATTCAAAGCAATTATCGCAGTTTTGACCATCAGCCCAATGCTTGCCTACGCTGGCGGAGATCCTGAGCACGTTAAATTTCCTGAAGACTATGCTAAAGCCTTCACCCAATACGCCACAATAAACCGTGCAAATCAAACGCAAGTGGCCAAGTTATATGCCAATGAAACAGCAGTTTCCAACTACAAGCAGGGAAAACCAGGGGGTTCTGGCGCTGTTGTAGTCATGGAAATCTATACGCCAAAGGCAGATGCAGCAGGGAAACCGATTCCCGGTAGCGATGGCATCTTCGAAATCGACTCCCTGGCCGCGATTGGCGTCATGGAAAACAAAAGCGATTGGGATGCGGCTTTCCCCAAAGAAAATCGCTCTGGCGATTGGGGATTCGCTCTTTATAATCCCGATGGCAGCGTGAAAAGCAACGACCTGACTTGTGCGCAATGCCACAACCCATTGCAAGCGCAGGATTTTCTGTTTACATATCAAAAATTGGTTGATTTCGTGAAAAAATAATTGATTCCTGCCCATTGATCGGATGATTGTGCACGTTATGATCATCCGGTTAGTTATGCAAGCTTGCAGCATTATGTTGTTTTTAGAAGACGCCTCTAATTCCGCCTATAATCGCTCGTCCTGCCATGGGGGCTGAATCTTTTAGGAAAGAGGTATGCATGCGGATATCGCTATCCAGTAGATTTCTGCCTTGCAGAAACAGCATGTAATTCACGGACTGGGTCAGCCTCATGTGGTAACCGATTTCTGCGTTCATCAAAGTGTAACCGGGTGTTTCAGTCTCCAGTACTGCGATTCGATCCTGATGAACGACGCGGGTCAGATTGAAGTTGCCCTGCCACTTATGCTGGGTAAGATTCAGATCAAAACCGAAACGCTGTGGCGTAATACGCGGAATATTACCATTGTTTTTTAGCCTGCCATAAACAGTGTCGGTAAATAGCCGCAAATTCAGAGTATCCGGTAGCAGCGCGATGTTGGCCTCGGCTTCCAAACCATAGAATCTTGCTCGGGTTTGAGAAAAATCCTGTATTAAAAAAGGGGCATTGATTTCCAGTATGCCCGCATCATTAATTCTATCAGCAATTCCATCGTTATTACTGTCACGGCTTTGCTGAAAAATATAATCGTTGATATGGTTATAAAACAAATTAACTCTTCCAGTGATCCTGCCTGTAGTTTTTTGTAACGCAAGATCGAAATTATTGGACGTCTCTTTGTTTAAGGTTGAATTACCTTGTTCGAATGTGTTGGTGGCGATATGTACGCCATCGGCAAACAGTGCTACGGTATTCGGTGCACGTTGTCCACGTGTTGCGGTCAGGTCGAGCTGATAGCCGTCGACGAATTTCCAGGCAGCACCTGCCGATACGCTATACAAATTGAAATTACGTGTCTGCAGCATCATTGCGCGCGGATTATGTATCGAGTGTTCAAACCGTCCACCGATTTCAAATTGCCATTGTTGCCAGTTGCGCTTTTCAACCATGAAAATGCCGGCAGATTGCGACAGACTGGTTGGCACGAAAGCTTCTTCACCTTTTGCGGTAAAATTACGGTGCTGTAGCTGCACGCCCATAATGCCATGCCATTGTGCAACTGGCGCATGCGTTAATTCGACGCGGCCCTCCAATTCATCATTTTTAAAACGACTGCCGACTACACCACTTTGTTCTAGCTCTTTATGCTGATAGTCATTATAGTTAAAGCGCATTCTCAACTGCTCAAACCCTTTTAACGGGTTATCCAGATCTCCGGCCAAACCGTAGCGTGTTTGGCCCATATCAATTTTTGCACCTTCCGGACCGGGGATACCGTAGAAATTTTCTAGCCTTGAAACGGATACACCGACAAATCCTTGCTCACCAATATAAGCACTGCCTGCCGACAAATTGCTGGTATCGATCGCACTGTTTCTGACGAACCCGATTTCACTTTCCGGATCGTTCGGATTGGCTCGCCCTGGAATATGAATATCATTAGTTTTTCGTTTCATGCCTTCAATATTCCATGAAATCTGACCCTTGCTCCCCGACGCTGTAAGCATGCCATTGCGTTCTTCCAGAGCAGAATTGAAGCGTCCTTCAACGTGGACCTGTGGTGATTTAAACAACCGATCAGGAATGCGATCATTAAGAACATTGACAACACCGCCGGATACGCCGCTGCCATACAGCAATGTCGATGGCCCCCGCAGTATTTCAATGCGTGTGGCATTTAATGTTTCTGTCGCAACTGCATGATCCGGGCTGATGACAGAAATATCTCCCGTACCCATGCTATTTTCCATCACGCGAACACGCTCGCCATCCTGTCCACGTATGATCGGGCGGCCAGCACCCGGACCAAAACTGCTGGAACTAACCCCAAGCTCGTGCGCAAGCGTATCCCCTAAATTGGTTTCACGTTTCTGACGCAAACGATCACTTGGAATAATTGTATCAGCCTTGAGTCCGGTTGATTCAGCCGAGCTTGTCGTCGGTGCGGTTATCATGACACCGGGCAATTCAATATTCTTTTGAGCATTTTGTGCGCAAAGATTCGGTATATCCACCGAAAATACGATCAATATCAATGCCGCTTGTTTAAATAGCATTGTATGCATAGCCATTTTCATGATCTAGTCCATTGTGTTCAGCGTAGTTCATTCCATTTCTCTTATCGAATGAGAGCTTGTGTCGCAACGAAGTTGCAACAATGATGCTGACCAATCACACGTAATTCACCCGCATCCAGACGGTCAATAAACCGTGGATGGCTGAGTCAAAGCAGGATTAATTGTTTAAGAATCAGAAAAACTGTAGTGGCGGCGCGCGTGAGCAATAGGAGGGCGTTCTGCTATCAGACTGACACCTTATTGCCCATAATGGCAAGCAGTGACGAATAACTGAAATACGCAGGAACAAGCCTGAAGCAATCAAAAAAAGACTGATTGCGGTAAATGCAAGACAATCCAAGCAAATTTCATCAAGGTCAATACCGGCATCACCTTCACTGTTGCTGACATCTAGCACATCGGTTTGTGCGTAGTGCGTGAAAGCATGTGCCATCAAAAACACCGGCACAGATATTACTGCCAGTGTAAGAATTAGAAATAAACTTTTGCGTATCATCGTTAACAGCAATTGGCGCAAAGGCCTTTGACTGTTAATTCAATTTCCTGAAAGCGATAGCCGGATGGTAATGGCCAGTTTTGTTCAATCGGTAGACTATCCAGGCAAATCACCTGCGCACAACCGGTGCATTTGAAATGCGCATGCTGATGTGATTGTGGTTCGAGATTGGCGTTATAACGCCACACCCGG
The DNA here is from genome assembly GCF_022842015.1 of Nitrosomonas sp. Taxonomy (GTDB): domain Bacteria; phylum Pseudomonadota; class Gammaproteobacteria; order Burkholderiales; family Nitrosomonadaceae; genus Nitrosomonas. The sequence continues at coordinate 8,271 of NZ_JALHQJ010000089.1, forward strand.
TCGTCGCTGGTTATTTTGTGGATAAGGCCATTTTCAACTAGCCATTCCAGCGTTCGATATAAAGTCACCCGATCTAATGGCAGTGATTGCGGAAGACGCTGTTCGATTTCACGGTGCGTAATAGCTTGCTGCTCAGCCAACAAAGCAGCCAGTATTCCAATACGCCCCGGTGTTACGCGCCCACCATGGTGTCGGATCATGTCTTCTGCGGTACGGTAAAACTTACTCAGCATATCGATATAAATGCAACTATGTTGCACTCATTGTAATGGAATGATTTTCCAGATGCAATAAGCAATTAGTTTTTGCAAGAATACGTAGCAACAAACTGTGTAACCTGCCGTTTGTAACTACCAATGCTCAGAACAAAATACTCGGATTAAGCATAATAAATGGGCATCTTGAATCTGTTTTCTTAACATTGCAGCAGCAATGCAGGTCGTTTTTCGACGGTCTTGTTAGACGCAATTAAATTTACACGGTCTACTCATGGCGTAATATTAGCGTAAAATGCCAAGTTCGCCCTGGTAGCTCAGTGGATAGAGCAACCCCCTCCTAAGGGGTAGGTCGCACGTTCGATTCGTGTTCAGGGCGCCATAAATCAGATGGTTAAATGGATCTGAGAATAGCAAATTAAATACCGCGTTCTACCCGTGTTACGTCACAAAAATGTGTCAGGCATTAAACTTTCTTGATATTTCATAATACTACTAAATATTTAGTAGCTGTCCGCCGAGTTCAATGCGGAAATACCTAGCCCAATATTGCAGCAAAATTTTATTTCCGACATATTTGACCTGGATCAATACTCTCGCTATTAGAACTCCAGTTTATGAAATATAGATCGTTATATTGATCGCAAAATTTTATAAATTCAGTAAGGATAATCGTTAGTTATGAGAGTAAATCTACCCGTTTCAAATACTGAATATCCTATTGGTGAGGATACACTAATTTTGTCTACTACAGATACTAAGGGACGTATTACGTATGTAAACCAGACTTTCATTGAGGTCAGCGGATTTACCGAAGATGAACTGATAGGTAAGGCGCATAATATAGTACGTCACCCGGATATGCCACCACAGGCATTTGAAGATTTATGGAAAACACTTCAAGCTGGCAAACCATGGACTGGCTTAGTTAAGAATCGCCGCAAGAATGGAGATTTCTACTGGGTTCTTGGTAATGCTACACCACTCATCGAAAATGGGTCTGTTGTTGGATATTTGTCCGTGCGAACAAAGCCATCACGGCGGGTAATTGAAACAGTAGCGCCGATATATCGTCAACTTGTACATGGAACGGCTAAAAATCTTACAATAAAAAATGGCGGCGTTGTTCGTACCGATTTTATTGGTAAAGTTAGCGCACTTCTTAAGATGACATTGGGAAAACGTATCGCACTTTATTTGTCTATACCAACACTATTATTGTTGAGTGCTGCAGGCGCCAGTTGGTGGGAATTAACGCAAGCGGAATCAACTCTGCCGTTAGGTGGTTTTATTCCAGTAGCCGCTATCAGCGGTGCTTTGTTAATGCTTCTGGCTGGATTCATGATAAGGCAGAATACGCTGAAACCTCTGAACAAGGCTGTTGAAATAGCCAATACACTTGCTGCTGGGGATTTACAAACCAAGATCACAAATGAGTACTCCGATGAGTTTGGTGTCTTGATTAAATCGCTTACTCAAATGGGCATTAATCTCAGAGCGACAGTTTCAGATGTTCGTAGCAGCGCTGAATCAGTGCGTCAGGCATCCAGTGAAATAGCCAGTGGTAACCTGAACTTATCACAACGCACAGAAGAACAAGCTTCATCGCTTGAAGAAACAGCGTCCAGTATGGAAGAGCTTACTTCCACCGTAAAGCAAAATGCTGATAATGCCAAGCAAGCTGATAATCTTTCGACAAATGCCAGTAATATTGCGCTTCGGGGAGGGCGGTTAATGAACGACGTGGTTAATACCATGTCTTTGATCAGTGATAGCTCCAATAAAATCGCAAGCATTATAAGCGTAATTGATGCGATTGCTTTTCAGACCAACATCCTTGCTTTGAATGCTGCCGTAGAAGCTGCTCGTGCTGGAGAACAAGGTCGAGGATTTGCTGTGGTTGCCACAGAAGTTCGAAATCTTGCTCAACGGAGCGCGGCAGCTGCTAAAGAAATAAAAAACCTGATAGATAACTCGGTAGAAAAAGTAGAAAATGGAACCAAATTGGTGAGTGAGGCAGGCAAGACTATGGAAGAGATTGTTGCTTCTATTAAACATGTTGCTGAAATTATGTCGGAAATCACAGCGGCTTCA
>NZ_JALHQJ010000090.1 GCF_022842015.1 Nitrosomonas sp.
GCATTCTCGCGCCGCGCCATGTCAAGAATTTGCGCACTGGGCACCATCACGCCCATGTTGATCACTTCATAGTTATTGCACTGTAAAACCACGGTAACGATATTCTTACCAATATCGTGCACATCGCCTTTGACAGTCGCGATAACGATTTTCCCTTTGGGCTTATTGTCCCCCGATAATTTCTTCTCGGCTTCGATAAAAGGCAATAAATGCGCCACCGCTTGCTTCATCACGCGCGCCGATTTGACCACCTGCGGCAGAAACATTTTGCCCGCCCCAAATAAATCGCCAACCACACCCATGCCTTCCATCAGCGGCCCTTCGATCACCTGGATCGGGCGGCCGCCCTGTTTATCGATTTCTAAGCGCGCGGCTTCGGTATCTTCCACAATATAGGTGGAAATACCCCTAACTAGAGCATGTGTCAAACGCTGTTGCAGGGGCTCATCACGCCACGCCAGATCTTCAACCTGTTCTTTCTTCTTGCCTTTAAAGTTCTCGGCGAATTCAACCAAGCGCTCGGTTGCATCCTCACGCCGGTTGAGAATGACATCCTCCACCTTTTCCAGCAGTTCCGCTGGAATATCCGAATACACCCCCAATTGCCCGGCATTGACAATACCCATTGTCATACCGGCCTTGATCGCGTGATACAGAAAAGCGGTGTGAATCGCTTCGCGAATCGGCTCATTGCCGCGGAAGGAGAACGAGACATTGGAAACTCCACCGCTTATTTTGGCGTAAGGCAGCGTCTGCTTGATGCGGCGGGTCGCTTCGATGAAATCGACGCCGTAGTTATTATGCTCTTCAATTCCCGTCGCAATAGCGAAAATATTCGGGTCAAAAATAATGTCTTCGGGTGGGAAACCAATCTTATCGACCAGCAGACGATAACTGCGGGTACAAATTTCCACCTTGCGCTGCAAGGTATCGGCCTGTCCCTGCTCATCAAATGCCATCACAATCACTGCCGCACCATAACGGCGTGCCAATTTGGCATGATGAAAAAACTCTGCTTCACCTTCTTTCATGCTGATCGAATTGATGATCGGTTTGCCTTGCACACATTTCAAGCCGGCTTCAATTACGGTCCACTTGCTGGAATCGAGCATGATCGGCACTTTGCAGATATCCGGTTCGGCCGCCAGCAGATTCAGGAAAGTCACCATGGCTTTCTGCGAATCCAGCATGGCTTCATCCATATTGATATCGATGATCTGCGCGCCATTTTCCACTTGACTGCGCGCCACACTCAATGCTTCCGCGTAATCGTCGTTGAGAATCAAACGAGCAAATGCTCGGGAACCTGTGACATTGGTCCGTTCACCGACATTGACAAACAATGAATCATCTCCGATGTTCAACGGTTCCAGACCGGACAAACGCAATTTTTTCTGGATTTCGGGTACCTGACGTGGCGCGATATTCGCAACCGCTTGCGCGATAGCCTTGATATGTGCCGGTGTCGTGCCGCAACAACCGCCGACAATATTGACAAAGCCCGCTTCTGCAAATCCCTTGATCTGGTTTGCAGTATATTCCGGTGATTCGTCGTAACCCGTTTCAGATAAAGGATTCGGCAAACCAGCATTGGGATGCACGCTGGTATACACATCCGCCACACCCGCCAGTTCTTCAATATACGGGCGCATCAATTCTGCACCAAGGGCGCAATTAATACCAACCGATAATGGCCGGGTATGACTGATTGAATTCCAGAACGCTTCCGGTGTCTGTCCTGACAGCGTACGCCCGGATGCGTCGGTGATGGTAACCGAGATCATGATCGGCAGCCGTATATCATGATCGACAAAGTATTGATCAATAGCAAACAGCGCCGCTTTTGCGTTAAGTGAATCGAAAATTGTTTCAACCAGCAGAATATCAGCCCCGCCGTCGACTAATCCGCGAATCGACTCGGTATAATCAGTCACCAATTGATCAAATGTAATGCCGCGAAAACCCGGGTCGTTGACATCAGGAGAGATAGATGCGGTTTTGGTGGTGGGGCCCAGCACACCGGCAACAAAACGCGGCTTCTCCGGTGTTTTTTCCTCATACGCCTGTGCCGCTTCGCACGCCAATTTTGCCGCAGCAAGATTCAGTTCGTACACCACATCCTGCAAGTGATAATCAGCCATCGAAGCTGCGGTAGAATTAAACGTGTTGGTTTCGATAATATCTGCACCCGCTTCCAGATATCCGCTATGAATCGATTTAATAATATCCGGCTGAGTCAACGTCAACAAGTCATTGTTTCCTCTCAGATCATGCGGAAAATCAGCAAAACGCTGTCCGCGAAAATCTTCCTCGGAGAGCTTGAAAGTCTGAATCATCGTCCCCATCGCGCCGTCCAGAATCAGGATGCGTTGTGCAAATAAGCTTTCGAGTAAAGTAGTACGGGGGTTTTTATTCATCGAGAAACATGTTCAAAAGAAACTGAATTGGCTATTATACCTCAGCGTATACCTGCGACTGCATCACTGATTAGGGGTAGAGCAACAGCAACCGATATCCGAGTGCATCCACTTGATCGCTGTCAAAATCCAATCGGATCTCTATTTCTTGTTGAGGCTGAATAAATTGCAACGACTTATCCGCCTCTTGCAAATAATCCTGTGCCGTAAAAATACGACTGGCAATTAATTCTTCCCGAGCATCCAGTAATGATAGTTGCAATGCGGGCCATGCCTGTGGAAAAAGCGCGTAATTATGGATAGTTGCATACATCGTGGCTACTCCGGGGTGTTGCGCAGGATTTTTCTGCAATTCGGAAGATTCGATGCCGATCAGACTGACTTCTTGCGGATAGGGCACTATACACCATAAGAATTCGCACAATCGCTCCAAACGAGGCCTGATTTCCGGTGCAATCATAGTCAATTCAGTGCGATAGCCATATGCTATCTGACCCACCAAGAGCAACGCCAGTAGCGCATTCACCGATCCCCACTTTACATACCACCGCCTATCCGGCTTCTCATCCCCGAACAAAAGGGCCGATGCTTCAATTGGCTCAGCTGTTTGAGTTATCTCAGTTGTTTCGGTTGTTTCTTGTTTCAACTCCGAAATGACGCGCGTTTCAACTTCATTATCTGAGCTTTCAGGAATGACTTGATTTTCGGCCTCTATTTCAGTCGTGCTGAAAGTATATAATTGAATCTGGGAGGTATATTCGATGGCCGATTCATTCACCGTAATCAGCGTGGCGAATCCATTGAATATCCGTTGGCAGCACCCGCAACGCACATCGCCCCCATGCGCCTGCAATTGCGCAGCATTCACACGAAAGGTGGTACTGCAACCTGGACAGAGTGTTACAAGCGCCATAGTTATTGCCCGAATGAATCGTCACGTTAAGTGGATCAGCGAACTGTGTATTTGCCAAACCTAAAAACTCGATAAAGGCGATAATTATTTCACCTTTTGCTGCCGGTTAACAATACCCATCCTTGCTGTTCATTACCGCTGTCCATATCAAACCACTGTTGATAAGCATACTTAACTTCTGCAGCTTGCTGCTGCAAGATTCCAGACAATACAATAGAGCCCTGTTGTCGAACTAATTGCGCCAGAACTGGTGCCAACATGATTAAAGGATTCGCCAGAATATTGGCAACCACAACATCCGCTTGTTCCTGCGCTTGCAAATCTCGTGTAGCAGCCTGATGTTTAGTTGTAAAAAAGAATTGAGACGCAGCGCAATGATTCCTGGCTGCATTTTCCTGGCTGGCTTTAATTGCCTGGGAATCAATATCAATGCCAGTGACATGACTAGCACCCAGTTTTAATGCAGCTATCGCTAATATCCCGGAGCCGCAGCCATAATCAACAATCCTAGCGCCTGGTCGCAAATTCTGATCCAACCAGCTGAGACACAACTGCGTCGTAGGATGACTCCCGGTACCAAATGCCAACCCTGGATCTAATATCAGATTAATCGCGTCAGGATCAGGTGCCTGATGCCAAGTGGGGACAATCCATAACCGCCGCGAGATTTGAATGGGATCAAATTGTGATTGAGTCAGCCGCACCCAATCCTGCTCTTCAACACGTTCCAGACGGAAATCCAGTTGGTTACCCGGTTGCGCAATAGGGGTCAGATTGCGTAAAATTTCATCGATATCAGCATCTTGACAGAACAGTGCTGACACTTCAGCATTGCGCCAGATTTCTTCGCAAGGCTCTCCAGGTTCTCCGAACAGCATTTGTTCGTCTTGCGTGTCAGCCGCCGCATCATGAATGTCCACCGATAACGCGCCCTGCTCCATCAATGCGTCACTCAACAACTCTGCATTCGCTGCGCCAGCTTTGATAATTAGCGTAACCCAGGACATGCTTAATGCAATGGGCTTGCGATCAAATCCACCGCTCAATCAGTTTTAGTTTTATTATGCAGTGCAAGCTTTTGTTCCAGATAATGAATTGAAACGCCACCGCGCAAGAAGGATGCGTCATTCATCAAGTCCCGATGCAATGGAATATTGGTTTTGATCCCGGCCACCACCATTTCAGACAGTGCAATTCGCATGCGCGCAATCGCTTGCTCACGGGTATCGCCATAGGTAATGATTTTACCAATCATCGAATCGTAGTATGGCGGCACCATATAATTATGGTAAACATGCGAGTCGACTCGCACTCCAGGGCCGCCTGGCGCATGATATTGCGTAATTCGCCCGGCAGAAGGGGTTAATTTATAAGCATCTTCAGCATTGATACGACATTCTATGGCATGCCCCTTGAACACAATATCTTTCTGATGCATCGGTAAAGCCTTACCAGCCGCGACATTGATTTGCGCCTGCACCAGATCAATACCTGTGATCGCCTCCGTTATCGGATGCTCCACTTGCAAACGGGTATTCATTTCAATGAAGTAAAATTCATTGTCCTCAAACAAAAATTCAAACGTTCCTACACCGCGGTATTTGATTCGGCGACAAGCATCAGCACAACGCTCACCGATTTTATTACGCAATTTCTCAGATATTCCAGGCGCAGGCGCTTCCTCGAGAATTTTCTGGTGACGGCGTTGCAAAGAGCAATCTCTTTCGCCCAAGTGAACAGCATGGCCATGCTCATCCATTAATAACTGAAATTCGATATGACGCGGGTTTTCCAGAAATTTCTCTACATAAATTGTTGGATTGCCAAATGCCGACTGCGCTTCATTGCGTGTCATGATAACTGCGTTAGAAAGGGCAGCTTCGGTATGCACCACCCGCATACCACGCCCACCGCCCCCACCTGAGGCTTTAAGAATTACGGGATAACCGATCTCCTTGGCAATCTTTTTTACCTCGTCAAGGTCTTCCGGTAACGCGCCATCCGACCCCGGAACGCACGGAACACCAGCAGCTTTCATGGCATTCTTTGCGCTGACTTTATCTCCCATCAAACGAATTGTTTCTGATCGTGGGCCAATAAATACAAATCCACTTTTCTCAACCCGTTCGGCAAAATCCGCATTCTCGGACAGAAATCCATAACCGGGATGAATAGCCTCCGAATCGGTCACCTCGGCGGCACTGATAATGGCCGGAATATTAAGGTAACTCTGTCCGACAGGAGCTGGGCCAATACATACCGACTCGTCGGACAACATCACATATTTCGCTTCAGCGTCGGCTTCTGAATGCACCGCCACTGTTTTGATGCCCATCGCACGGCAGGCACGCTGAATCCGCAACGCAATCTCGCCGCGATTTGCAATAAGAATCTTCTCAAACATAGCTATCTGATCTCTATTCAGAGAATTATTGAATTACGAATAAAGGTTCACCGTACTCAACCGGCTGTCCATTCTCTGACAAGATCGCTTTGACCACACCATTTTTATCCGCTTCTATTTCGTTCAGCAATTTCATGGCCTCAATGATGCAGAGCGTATCCCCAACCTTCACGCTCTGTCCAACTTCAATAAATGGACTGGCCCCTGGCGATGCCGCCCGATAAAATGTGCCCACCATCGGAGACTTGACAATATGCCCATCTGGGATGGATTTATTATTTGAGTCTGCTGTTTCAGCAGACGTATTGGCTTCAGAAATTGTTGCTGGCGCTGGCTGAGAAGCCGAAGGCATCATTGCCGCCATAGGCGGCGGCATGAAAGCATAGTTCTGTACACCGGAACCGGATTTACTGATACGCACTTTTTCCTCGCCCTCTGTAATCTCCAGTTCGGCAATACTCGACTCTTCAACCAACTCAATAAGCTTCTTAAGCTTTCTTAAATCCATATCCAATCTCCCGAGACATTGTCTCGCTGTAAGGAAGTTTTACAACTATAGTCAATCGCAACAGATCTTCAAGATGTCATCGCATATTTTAGTGCTAATTCATAGCCCTTAGCACCTAAACCACTAATAACACCAATTGCCAAATCTGAAAAATAGGAATGCTGACGAAAAGATTCACGAGAATAAATATTCGATAAATGCACTTCGATAAATGGCAGCTTAATCGTGGCAATTGCATCCCGCATAGCAATGCTGGTATGCGTGTAAGCAGCCGGATTGATAATAATGAAATTGGTTCCGTCATTCATCGTTTGCTGTATTCTTTCAATCAATGCCGACTCTGCATTACTCTGAAAGAAATCTAGTTTAAACCCAGTATTTTCAACTAATTCACTCAAATTTCTGTTAATATCCTGCAATGTCGCGCCGCCATAGATCTCGGGCTCACGCACACCCAACATATTCAAATTGGGTCCATGAATAATCAAGATATTACTCGCCTTCGTCTTTTCTGCATCCATTTGCGAATTATGTACCGTTGCAATAAAAATGTACAGATTTTTGACGAATTTCGCCGAACTTAAGCGAAAATTGTCAGAAAAACATTAAAAACCAATCATTGTGAAAAAGTTCATTTTACGGCATTAAAAAAGTACAAACGCCACATTCAAATCTTTATCATTTGCCCGCAATTCCTCAACCATCTATAATACCTCGCTCGATTTAAGCCGGGCTGTTGTAGCTCAGTTGGCAGAGCAACTGATTCGTAATCAGTAGGTCGGAGGTTCGACTCCTCTCAACAGCACCAATTAAATCATACGGTTATTTAGATAAATTTACTAAAAAAATAACTCATTGCTACCATATTGCTACCTTATAGGTTAATGAAAGCATCTAAAGAGTGAGTAACTCAGCCAGCTACCTGTGAGATCTGCATCTGCATCATCAATTCCTTTTATGGACTCAATTATGCAGAACTTCTTGCAGATTCATTCATTAGAGTCACTGTCTAAATCGGTTTCGCCAGTTTGGCGATTATTACAATCATGAGCGCTAACATGAATCACTTAATAATCCAACTCCAGCAGATGTCTTTTATGGTCGGGGGCAATTTATTTTGGATGAACGAGAAAAAATAAAGCGGCGAACATTAGCGATGTGAAGGCAGATGAATTATGATAATCAATCGCATAATTCAAAACTGATAAATTAAAATAACTTTTAATTTAAGCAAACAGCTGTCCAATTTGCTTTGATGACATACATTTTATGCGCTGCAATTACGGCAAAAAATCTCTATTCCACTCCAAGTGCCTTAAAAACTGCATCCACTGGATCGAAATAGAAACTGGTTTGGGATTTTGCAAATAATTCGCCTGGCACAGTCGGAATATCGGTAACACTAGACATTGGCAACAGTATACGCTTTGCACCTGCATCAAAGGCAACTTGCAAACTCTCCGCCAAACTCCTAACCTGAACCATGGTTCCACCCAAGCTCATATCACCCATCACAATTATTTGAGACTGAACAGATTTTCCAAAAGCAGCTGAACATAGAGCAACCAAGCTGGCTAGCGTAAGAGCATTTGGTATTCCTGTATTCTGGAGTTCCAGAAAGTGCAGGTGAAAATCATGCTCACTAGGTTTAATTGATGCACTCACACGAGTGGCATGTGCTTTGAAGTAATCGAAAGCCACTTTGATTGACTTCTCTGCAGGTAAAATCCTGCAGAATTATGCCAGATGTGCCATCTTTTTACCGACAGTTCGATTTATTCAACAACGCCGTAAAAACAGCCGTTTTGCTTCCTCAACCAAAGTTAATCCACTTTCTTTAAAAACTTAACTGATTGCTCCCTAAATTCCTGGCAATATTGTGCGTGGGGTAATACCATCTCCATCCTCCATTTCATGTTTTCATTTTATGAAACCTCGGACCCCATGAAAATAAGCATACCTCATGAGTAAAGATTATGGATAGTATGGATATCGTATGAGCATGGTTCGCGAGAAAATGATGCCTCATTCTATGCTGGCGATTTGAACAACCTCAGCAATATGTTTAGCCCAGTAATCAATTTTTTGTTTTGATTTACCTTCAACCATTACGCGAATAAGTGGCTCCGTTCCTGATGCTCTTATAAGAACACGTCCATTATCTTTCAGGTCAGTCTCTGCTTCTACTTGCGCCGCTTTAACAATTTTATTGGATCTAAAATCAAATGTCTTGGGGATTTTTATATTAATCAATCGTTGTGGGTAAAGTACGACGTCACGCGTGAATTGAGCCAAAGTTTTTCGGGTGTCACGTAACGCGTACAGTACTTGCAAAGCAGCGATAATGCCGTCACCAGTCGTATGCCTGTCCTTACAAACGATATGTCCGGAATTTTCGCCCCCAAGATACCATTTTTTTTCATGCAGTAATTCTAGTACGTAACGATCACCGACATTGGCTCGGAGAAATGGAATACTCATTTCTTTAAAACGATTTTCTATTGCAAGGTTAGTCATCAGAGTACCTACGACACCGCCTTCAAGCACTTTTCTTTGTTTACGATGTTTGGCGATAATATAGAGCAATTGATCACCATCGTATAGTCTACCTTGTTTATCCACCATCATAAGACGGTCACCGTCGCCATCCAATGCAATACCCAAGTCAGCATGGTTTTCCATAACAGATTTTTGCAATGTTGAACAATGAGTAGCTCCGCACTCAAGATTGATATTTAAACCATTGGGTTCCGCACCAATAGTAATAACATCGGCGCCTAACTCGTGCATAACATGACTGGCAATATGGTAAGTGGCTCCATTGGCGCAATCAACGACCATCTTTAATCCGCGCAGATCAAGATGATAAGGAAAAGAACTTTTACAGAATTCGATATAACGGCCTCTTGCGTCCTTAAGCCGCTGCACTTTCCCTAGCTTTTCTGAAGGCATGGTTTCAATTGCTGTATCTAACAAAGATTCAATATTGTGTTCCATGTCATCAGGTAATTTGTGCCCATCAGCAGAAAAAAATTTGATGCCATTATCTTCGAATAGATTATGTGAAGCGGAGATGACAATACCAGCTTGCAATCTCAGGGCGCGAATTAGATAGGCAATGGCGGGGGTTGGCATGGGGCCGGATAGGAGCACATTTACGCCTGCGGCACATAAGCCTGCTTGAAGTGCAGATTCAAGCATATAACCAGATACCCGAGTGTCTTTGCCAATGAGAACTGTTGGGCGCTCTCCTTCCATCAGATGCCAGTCGCCAGCAACCAAAACCTTTCCGGCCGAGTAACCTAAATGCATAAAGAAATCAGGTGTAATAGGATGTTTACCTACCAAGCCTCGTATACCATCAGTTCCAAAATATTTTTTAGTCATTTTATGAAAATATTATTAAAGGCAAACAAAATACTATATTATAAATACAATGAAAGTCGCCGTCATGAAACTGGTTATTCTGCATAAACGTAAGTAGAGTTTACTCAGAAATTCAGCGATCAGTTATGCGCTGCCAAGTAGAAATTCTGGTTTGAGATGAATTGGTAGGCACGCGAAAACCAAATTCCTCTGGGCATGCACTTATTTGTCACCCAGAATGCCATTTTGGCAGTAAGATTCCTCAGACAAATAAAAAACCGTACCAAGAACCTCACTTCACTGCGTGGGGATCCGCCTATCCTTAATCACATCTCTGATAGTCAGATGACTCTGCTTTGAAAGTTAACGGTACTAGTAATTTAAAATCAGAATAGCTGACAATATCCTTCATTCTATTTTACCTTCCATGCCAGAGAATTTGCCCAACTATAGAATTGAGTATTTCCACTTTTGAATCCACGTATTCGAACGCGGCTTTTGCCATCCGATGAAAGATAGGCTTGTGGAGCCGCGAGGGTGATCCGAACCATTACATCATCGGTATTACCTAGAGCTTACTCAGAAATTCAGCGATCAGTTATGCGCTGCCAAGTAGAAATTCTGGTTTGAGATGAATTGGCAGGCACGCGCAAACGGAATTTCTCTGTGCATGCTCTTTTTTGTCACC
>NZ_JALHQJ010000091.1 GCF_022842015.1 Nitrosomonas sp.
ATTCGCCAGGAGCGTCGCCCAAACAGCGAATATGCATCGCTCGCGCAATGTCAGCGAGAACTACAATGGCAGGAATCGCTGTTTCATCATTTCGATATTCCCTATTTGGAGACCACGCGCATTTCGATTGAGGAGATCAGTGCGATTATTTTGAATAGGTGTGGACTGAGAAGACAGTTATATGGGTGATTAGAAACCTTAAAGCTCAGCATGACTCATACAGTTATACATCGTTTGATACCGATTGATAGAATTTGAGAAAAAGGTTTTATAAAGTTTATGGTACGTACAACGGTCTTGTGCATTTCCATAACCAGATTTCTTGTCAAAATCAGATTATTCATGTTTTTCTCAAACAGAAAGTAAATTTTCATCTCCCAATAAAAAAGCACATCAGTTGCCTGATGTGCTTTAGTTGATTGGTTAATTAATCAATGATCGTTATAGCAGAGGAATGATCAGCAATGCCACAATGTTGATAATTTTGATCAATGGATTAATTGCAGGGCCAGCCGTATCCTTATAAGGGTCACCCACGGTATCGCCTGTTACCGAGGCTTTGTGGGCCTCACTGCCTTTGCCGCCAAAATGTCCGTCTTCAATATGTTTTTTGGCATTATCCCAAGCACCGCCGCCGGTTGTCATCGAAATCGCCACGAACAAACCGGTTACGATTGAACCCATCAATACGCCACCTAGGGCTTGCGGTCCCAGGATCACGCCGACCAACAGAGGAATCAGCACAGGCAATAATGAAGGAATCATCATTTCCTTGATTGCCGATTTAGTCAGCATATCCACGGCACGCGAATAATCTGGCTTGGCTGTGCCTTCCATGATGCCCGGAATTTCCTTGAATTGGCGACGAACCTCGATCACCACCGATCCGGCGGCACGTCCGACAGCTTCCATCGACATGGCACCAAACAAGTAAGGAATCATACCGCCGATGAACAAGCCGATAATTACCATGTGATTGGATAAATCGAAGGATAATTCAAACCCGGCATGTTCTAAAGCATGGGTGTAGTCGGCAAAAAGTACTAATGCCGCTAACCCTGCCGAGCCAATCGCGTAACCTTTGGTAACTGCTTTGGTTGTATTTCCAACCGCATCCAGAGGATCGGTGATTGCACGGACTGATTCGGGCATTTCTGCCATTTCCGCAATACCACCTGCGTTATCAGTAATCGGGCCGTACGCATCCAGTGCCACAATAATTCCGGTCATCGACAGCATTGATGTTGCTGCGATCGCGATACCGTATAAGCCAGCCAGTGCATACGCCAATAAAATACTGATACACACAGCCAGAACTGGTGCTGCTGTTGAGCGCATTGAAACACCCATGCCAGCAATAATATTGGTGGCATGTCCGGTGGTGGAAGCTTCAGCAATATGTTGAACCGGTGGATAATCGGTCGAAGTATAGTATTCGGTAATTACAACCATCAGTCCGGTCAACACCAAACCGATTGCGGCAGCCAGGAATACGCGCAGAACCAGCATGCCGCCTGCAATCTCTGTGCCATCCACGATCAGTGACATGTCGCTCATAAACCAAACAGTTACCGGCAAATACGCTAATAGAGCAATGCCGCCCGCAACAGCGAGACCGCGATAAAGCGCATTCATAATGGTGCCGCCATCACGCATCTTGACGTAATAACAACCAACAATCGAAGCGATAATCGATACCGCACCGAGCATCAGCGGAAATATAACCGCACTGCTTGTGTTTGCCGTAAATAATAATGCGCCCAGTATCATGGTTGCAATAATGGTCACCGCATAGGTTTCAAACAAATCCGCGGCCATACCTGCACAGTCACCCACGTTATCGCCCACATTATCAGCAATGACGGCTGGATTGCGAGGGTCATCTTCAGGGATTCCGGCTTCGACTTTGCCTACCAGATCCGCACCAACATCCGCACCTTTGGTGAATATACCGCCACCTAAACGCGCAAAAATGGAAATCAGCGATCCGCCGAATGCAAAACCAATCAAAGGCTTGATGACATCGCTGACAGACTGATTGGGATCAGCGCCATCAAACAGCATGGCAGAGTATCCAGCAACACCTAGCAGGCCTAAACCAACAACCAGCATTCCAGTGACCGCGCCGCCTCGGAAAGCAATTGCAAGCGCTTCATTCAACCCGATGGTTGCTGCCTGGGCAGTACGGACATTCGATTGAACTGAGACCGTCATCCCCAGAAAACCTGCGGCACCCGAAAGAATAGCCCCTAGAGCGAAACCAATAGCCGTATCCCAGCCGAGCGCTATCCAGAGCGCAAAAAACAACACAGCACCCACCATACTGATCGTCATGTACTGACGTTTTAGATATGCGGAGGCACCCTCTTGAATAGCCTTTGCAATTTCTTGCATACGCTGGTTGCCTGTAGATTGAGCAAAAATACCCTTAATCCATATACCACTGAATATCAGGGCTATAATCGCACTAAGAATTGCGATAACTAAACCACTAGCCATAGAGAACTCCAATTAAAGTCAGACCATAAAAATCATATGTGAAATATTGGCCTAATTAATTCCACATTATTAAACACTTGTTCTAAATCTAAGATCAGGGTGTATTTTAGCTGTTCTTGCTTACTGAATGCATCAATTATTTATGAAATTTAGATTGCTAGGTGACCGAAATCATATTGTTTGGCTTCCATGCAACACCTCAAGCAATCTAAACCTTGCATGCAGCTAAATTTTGAATTCCTCCAGTTTCTTTGGGACAGCAACATTTTTGAGTCTTACATAGTCTGGCAAACCATCTTTGTAGGGCGGGTAATCCTCACCTTCAATAAGCGGCGCCAAGTATTCCCGGCAGGCTTGGGTAATACCAAATCCATCTTCGCTGATAAAATTATCCGGCATCATTTTTTCTACATTGGCAACATTGGATAACTGCGCCATACCGACCGACCACTTATACGGCGAGCTAGATTCACGCACGATGGTTGGCATCACTGAATTGTGTCCTGCCAGAGCATAGTCCACGGCTGCTTTGCCCATGGCGTAGGCTTGTTCAACGTCGGTTTTGGAAGCAATGTGGCGCGCTGCACGCTGCAGATAATCTGCAACTCCCCAGTGATATTTCAGACCCAGACCATCTTTGATGATATTGGCCACTACCGGAGCAACTCCGCCTAATTGCGCATGCCCAAACGCATCGCGCAGGCCTTGATCAGACAAGAAGTTACCGTCGTCTCCTTTAACGCCTTCTGAGACCACGACTGAGCAATATCCGTACTCCTTGACATAGCGATCCACTGTGGCAAGAAATTTTTCCTTATTGAAGGATACTTCCGGAAACAGAATCACAATCGGGATTTCACACCCAGGGCTAGATGCCAAGCCGCCCGCCGCCGCGATCCATCCGGCGTGGCGTCCCATTACTTCAAGTACAAAAACTTTAGTTGAAGTCTTAGACATGCTGGCCACATCAAAACTGGCTTCGCGCGTAGAAACTGCAATATATTTGGCTACAGAACCAAAACCCGGGCAGCAATCCGTGATCGGCAAATCGTTATCAACGGTTTTAGGCACATGAATCGCTTGAATTGGATAACCCAGCGTGTCTGATATCTGCGAGACCTTCAAGCAGGTATCTGCCGAATCACCGCCGCCGTTGTAGAAAAAGTACCCAATATTATGGGCTTTGAACACCTCGATCAAGCGCTCGTATTCGCGCCGGTTTTGTTCCAGACTCTTCAATTTATAGCGGCAAGAACCGAACGCGCCCGACGGAGTATAGCGCAACCCGGCAATGGCTGCGGCTGAATCGGCGCTGGTATCAATGAGATCTTCAGTTAACGCGCCGATAATGCCGTTGCGGCCTGCATAAACAGTGCCGATTTTGTCAGTATGTTGGCGTGCCGTTTCCAGAACACCTGCGGCAGAGGCGTTAATGACCGCTGTCACACCGCCGGATTGGGCATAAAATGCATTTTTAATTGCCATATTTTTCTCCTAATTGATTAAATCGTAAGCAAGTATCACTAAATCTTTACACACAAAAACTCAGGTGCCATTTCTCGCATCCTGAGTTTTGCGGTTTAAATCTGTTATGCAAATGAATGGGTGAGTATGATTAAATTTATTTGAGTGCTGCGATAATCTGATCGCGGATTTCTTCAACTGTACCTATCCCCGCTATTTTGATATAGCTCGGCGCATCTTTTCCGCCTTGTGCCGACCACTGTGAATAATACTCAACCAATGGTTCAGTTTGTTCGTGATAGACTTCCAGTCGTTTCCTGACGGTTTCTTCTTTGTCATCATCGCGTTGTATCAATGGTTCACCCGTTACATCATCTTGGCCAGCCGATTTGGGTGGATTAAAGTCCACATGATAAGTGCGGCCAGAAGCGGGATGTACCCTCCGACCCGACATGCGTTTAACGATTTCAGCATCGTCAACATCAATCTCAACCACAAAATCAATCGGCACACCTGCGGCTTTCATGGCGTCAGCTTGTGGAATCGTGCGTGGAAAACCATCAAACAGGAAGCCATTTGCACAATCTGGTTGCGTGATACGTTCTTTGACTAAATTGATGATAATGTCATCGGAAACCAATCCGCCGGTATCCATGATTTTTTTTGCCATGACACCTAATTCAGTGCCTGCTTTCACAGCACTGCGCAACATATCACCTGTAGAAATTTGTGGAACACTAAAATGTTCCTTAATATAATTGGCTTGAGTGCCTTTTCCGGCACCAGGACCGCCTAACAAAATGACTCGGATAGCTATTCTCCCTTTGTTACCGATTAATATTATTGAGTGCAGCGACTTTTTTCTGCCGCTCCAACAGCATTGGGCAGTAATTATATCGCAGGCAAGCAGGATGCTCGAGTATTTTACTATGTTAATTTTTAAAAGTTAAACAATCGGCCATAACAAGTTACGTTGATACTAAATAGGTTATGCGATAATAATCCAATTGACTCTTAACAGGATAAATCATGGACGAAAATAGAAGTAAAGCGCTTGACGTTGCCTTGGCTCAAATCGAGAAACAGTTTGGTAAGGGCTCTATCATGCGGTTGGGCGCTAACGATGTCGCTTATGATATACAAGTCGTATCAACCGGTTCGCTAGGTCTTGATATTGCACTGGGAGTAGGGGGATTACCTCGCGGACGGATTGTCGAAATTTATGGGCCTGAATCTTCGGGCAAAACGACATTGACGCTCCAAGTTATCGCAGAAATGCAGAAACTGGGTGGCACCGCTGCCTTTATTGATGCGGAGCATGCATTGGACCCCCAGTACGCGCAAAAAATTGGCGTCAAAGTAAAGGAGCTGTTGATCTCTCAACCGGATAACGGCGAGCAGGCGCTGGAGATTGCCGATATGCTGGTGCGCTCCAGTTCAGTCGATATCATTGTGATAGATTCCGTCGCAGCCCTTACTCCACGGGCGGAAATTGAAGGCGACATGGGTGATCCGCAAATGGGTTTGCAGGCACGCCTAATGTCGCAAGCGCTGCGTAAGTTAACTGCCAACATCAAGCGCAGCAATACGATGGTTATTTTCATCAACCAGATCCGTATGAAAATCGGTGTCATGTTCGGCAATCCTGAAACTACCACGGGTGGCAATGCGTTAAAATTTTACGCCTCGGTACGTTTGGATATCCGCCGCACCGGGTCGATCAAGAAAGGTGACGAAACCATCGGCAATGAAACCCGTGTGAAAGTGGTCAAAAATAAAATTGCACCGCCTTTCAAACAAGCGGATTTTGATATTCTTTATGGCGAAGGCATTTCGCGTGAAAGTGAAATTATCGAACTGGGTGTATTGCATAAACTGATCGACAAAGCCGGGGCCTGGTATGCCTATAAAGGTGAGAAAATCGGGCAAGGCAAAGATAATGTGCGTGACTATCTGAAAGAGCATAAGAATATCGCGCAAGAAATTGAACAAAAAATTCGATCGATTGTTGGCATTGCTGATCAAGCCAGCCCTGTGAAAGAAAAAACTGAAAAAGAGAAATAAGTTTTGTGAGTCCCCGTACCCCTTTAGAAATTCGTGCACTGCGCATGCTTGCCAGACGAGAGCATTCGCGACGGGAGTTGGAGCAAAAACTTTCTGCGCGAAGAGAGTCCTGCGAAACGGAGGCGCTTGCAAGTGTGTTGGATAAACTGGAGCGGATGGGCTTTCTGTCCGAGCAACGAGTGGTGGAACAGGTTGCGCGCATTCGCCGATCGCGCTTTGGAAGTCATCGCATTGTTCATGAACTTAAGGCAAAAGGGATAGATTCCCATTTGATTGACGGCATTCTGCCGACGCTCAAGCAAACTGAATTGGAAGCCGCGATAAACATCTGGCGCAAGAAATTCGATCATCCGCCTGTTTCCAAGGAAGAACGCGGAAAACAGGTGCGGTTTATGATGAATAGAGGCTTTTCCATGGAAACAATACAACAAGTTCTCGCACAAGCAGACGAGGGAAACGCATGAAGAAATGTTGGAGAAGAATAATCTTTTTTTGGGTGATCCTAGTCATTGGTTTTCAAGTGCATGCAGGTGGAATTACACTGATTCAGGAAATTAATGCCGCGCCGGCCAATTTTGATGGGAAAGAAATTACATTAAAAGGCACACCCAAGGATCCCACGCGCTTGCCCTTGGTCAATCTGAAGATGTATGTGCTGAAAGATAGCAGCGGGGAAATCACGGTGCTAACCGAATTTGATTTGCCGAAAATGAACGAAGAAATCACGATCCGGGTTAAAGTCCAAACCTTGGCTATCGTCAAAGGCGAAGCAGTGGGTTTGACAGTGACTGAACTAGAACGATACGAGCAGCAGCAAGCAATATGAAAAGCAACCAGATACGACAGAAATTTCTCGAATTTTTTGAATCTCACGGCCATACCATCGCCTCATCCAGCCCGTTAGTGCCAGGCAATGATCCGACACTCTTGTTCACCAATGCTGGCATGGTGCAATTCAAAGACGTTTTCCTCGGCCAGGATAAGCGCCCTTATGTGCGTGCTGTTAGCTCACAGCGCTGCGTTCGTGCCGGTGGCAAGCATAACGATCTGGAAAATGTCGGTTATACGGCAAGGCATCATACTTTCTTCGAAATGCTAGGTAATTTCAGTTTTGGCGATTATTTCAAGCGCAACGCTATCTTATTTGCCTGGGATTTTCTTACGGATACCCTTGAGATTCCGCGCGAGAAATTATGGGTTACCGTCTATGCGGAAGATGATGAAGCGGCGGATATCTGGTTGAATGAAGTTGGTGTAGAGCCATCACGCGTCGTGCGAATTGCCACCACGGATAACTTCTGGCAAATGGGGGATACCGGGCCGTGCGGGCCTTGTTCTGAAATTTTTTATGATCATGGTCCTGATGTCAAAGGCGGGCCACCCGGCTCTGCCGATGCTGATGGTGATCGTTACATCGAGATCTGGAATCTGGTTTTCATGCAATATAATCGCGATAGTGCCGGAGTATTGCATCCGCTGCCCAAACCGTCGGTCGATACCGGTATGGGATTAGAGCGCATCTCTGCCGTGATGCAGCATGTACACAGCAATTACGACATTGATCTGTTTCAAAGTCTGATCAAAGCGGCGGCGCGCGTTACCAACACAAAGAAGCTTACCGACAATTCGTTAAAAGTCATCGCCGATCATATCCGCGCTTGTTCGTTTTTGATTACCGACGGCGTCATCCCAGGCAGTGAAGGCCGCGGCTATGTATTACGCCGCATTATTCGCCGTGCCATTCGCCACGGTTACAAGCTAGGGCAGAAACAACCTTTCTTCCATTATCTGGTGGAAGACTTAAACCAAGTGATGGGCCAAGCTTATCCGGAATTGACTGCTGCCAAAGCACGTGTTGGCGCGGTATTGCTGCAGGAAGAAGAGCGTTTCGCTGAGACGCTGGAAAATGGCATGCAAATTTTGGAAACTGCACTCGGTCAGAAAATTCAAGTATTGGATGGCGAAACCGCTTTCCGGCTCTACGATACCTTTGGCTTCCCGATTGATCTGACTGCCGATATTGCTCGTGAACGCGGTATTACTGTTGACCATGCAGGATTCGAACAAGCCATGGCACGTCAACGTGAGCAAGCGCGTGCTGCCAACAAATTCACCCTGCAAGAAGGGATTGAGTATTCGGGCGGTCAAACCACGTTCTATGGTTACGAAACTTTGCAGCATGAAGGACAGGTATTGGCGATCTACAAGCAGGGTAGCGCAGTGGATTTCATCGAAGCGGGTGAGGAAGGGATCGTGGTTCTGAATCAAACGCCTTTTTACGCCGAATCGGGTGGCCAGGTCGGTGATTGCGGTGAGTTGCTTGCCGCCAATGGCACTTTTGCGGTAACCGACACGCAGAAGATCCAAGCCGGTGTGTTCGGCCATAAAGGCTTATTGCGTAGCGGACGCCTAGTGATCAAGGATACTGTGCAAGCACGAGTCAATCCACAAACCCGCATCAGCATCGCCAATAACCACTCTGCTACACATTTGCTGCACGCCGCGCTACGCAAAGTATTGGGCGCGCATGTGACGCAAAAAGGCTCACTGGTCGATGCCAATCGTACACGTTTTGATTTTTCCCATAATGTGCCACTCACCACAGATGAGATTCGGGAAACTGAACGCCTAGTCAATGAACAGATCCGCGACAATTGTATCGTTGAAGCGGCCACGATGAAGTACGACGATGCGATCAAGCGCGGTGCGATGGCATTGTTCGGCGAGAAATACTCGGACGTGGTGCGCGTCATCGGCATGGGTGAGTTCTCCACCGAGTTATGTGGTGGCACGCATGTACCGCAAGTGGGTCAAATCGGCTTGTTTAAAATTATCACTGAATCCGGCGTCGCGGCTGGCATCCGCCGCGTTGAAGCCGTCACCGGAAAAGCCGCCGTCGATTATGTGCAACAACGCGAAGCGCAACTGCTGGAAATCGCGCAGACTTTAAAAACTAATCCGCAAGAAGTCACGCAGAAAATTGCGCAGATTATCGAAAACGTGCGACAAACCGAAAAGGAGTTGGCACGTTTAAAAACCAAGCTTGCCAGCTCGCAAGGCTCCGATTTAGCAGCGCAAGTGGAGGAAATCAAAGGCGTCAAAGTGCTGGCCGTCAATCTGGAAAACGCCGATGCCAAAACCCTGCGCGAAACTATGGATCAACTGAAAGACAAGCTCAAGACCTGCGCTATTGTGCTTAGTACCGTAACCGACGGAAAAGTCACGCTGATCGCGGGTGTCAGCGCAGATCTAACGGATCGGATCAAAGCTGGTGAGCTAGTCAATTTTGTGGCGCAACAAGTCGGAGGCAAAGGCGGCGGACGTGCAGATATGGCGCAAGCGGGTGGAACGCAGCCGGAGCAATTGCCTGTGGCGCTTGGAGGGGTGAAAGATTGGGTTGAGAGGAAATTCATGTAGTGATCACAATATGCTTGATTTATTCGCAATATTCTCGATTCGAGACTTGATCCTGTGCTGCATTGAATCATCCACAACTGAAAGTGATTGTAGAGAATTAAGATGAAGAAAGTACTATGGTTTACGTTTATTGTTGCAATGGCTTCTTTACTCATAGGATGTGGAACCATCAACACTGTTGTCCGCGATGATTCCGTAGCACGCCGTGATCTCAGCCGCGTGAGTTCTCCCTGTGCAACGATCCCGCGAGTATATAGTGGTGTTGCCTACAATATTTGTACTTTACGCGGGAAGCCGTCGCGCACATCGCTATGGATCGGGGGAGTACCTGAACTTATGCTCGTTGATATAGTGCTGTCCAGCGCATTGGATACAGTTATTTTGCCGTATACGATTTATGAGCAAGCTCTTGAAGGTAATCTTGATCTCGAGTGAGAAATGGTCTACTAATTAGAGCTTACTCAAAAATCATAAATAACTGATTGAATTGAATAATAGTGTATATTTTGGTAGAATAGTGCACTTAAATATGTGAATTAACACCAAAAACCGTGCACTATGATTC
>NZ_JALHQJ010000092.1 GCF_022842015.1 Nitrosomonas sp.
AACTGATTGCTCCCTAAATTCCTGGCTATATTGTGCGCGGGGTAATTCCATCTCCATCCTCCATTTCATGTTCTCATTTTATGAAACTTCGGACTCCATGAAAATAAGCATACCTCAGTGATGCTGGCATCGACATGACAGCCCTGAGTCACCAAGATGTCGTGCCCCTGGATCTGTTGATTGATCTTCTCCAGCAAACCATCCCATGCATGCGCTTGTGTTAATCGTGTCCTGAAACGAGACAGTACCGAATGATCCGGAACATCGTCTTCTAAACTCAGGCCCAAAAACCGCATCACGTGCAGATTCGCGTTAGCCATGTCTTCAACTGATTCATCGCTGAGTCCACCGTGCCAAATTCCTGTCAGCAACATTTTGAACAGCAGCAGACCGGGATAGGCAAAACGGCCTGCGGCATCATATGTGGGGCATAATGTTCAGCGATTGCTTTTTCTATCAGTACCCAATTAATTGAGTACTCGATTTGATTGAGAAAGTTTCCTTTGCGAGCGCCGCGGGTGACATCAATCTCTGAAAGATTCATATCAATTAACCCAATAGCATGATTCAAAACGTTATTATATTTTCATCCGTAACTGAAAATGACTCTAATCGTGCAAAATCCCCATCTTTTTTATAGTTGACTAAATCAATCGGGTATTATATAGTTGACTAAATCAATAGGGTATTATATAGTTGATCAAATTAATCAGGTATTATTTTTGCAAACACTCAATTTAGAGGATCAATCATGAGACTAACTACAAAAGGAAGATTTGCGGTAACCGCGCTACTTGATCTTGCTTTGCAGCAAAGTAACCATCCAATAACACTTGCAGACATCAGTCAAAGGCAAAAGATTTCCTTATCGTACTTGGAGCAGTTATTTGCAAAGCTGCGTCAATCTGAATTAGTAGATAGTGTTCGTGGCCCAGGAGGTGGTTATTGTCTTTCAAAAGACTTAGATAAGGTATCAATCGCCGACATTATTCTTGCGGTTGATGAGCCTATCGACGCAACGCAATGTGGTGGTAAAGAAAATTGCCATAACGATGGTAAGTGTATGACGCATGATTTGTGGGCAAAATTGAATGAGCTTATTTTTGAATATCTTGGAGCTGTTACACTTAAGGAGTTAGTTGATAATCAGATAACTCAGCAGACTGAAGCAGTCGTGCCACTACTTGATATGCGGCGTGAAACAACTGCTGCATACAATTGAGCATTGATTTTTTAGAAGATTTTCAGTTCTTAAAAGCTTAACAATTGTTTTGTCGATAAATTGCTTTAGAACAATATTATTAAGTCTGTGTCTAATCTGATTAACATAAGCTTTTGCTTATACGAAGAAATAATATATTGGACTAAGTTATGCTAATTACATTAACTGAAAATGCTGCGAAACATATCCAGCAACAAATTGCTAAGCGTGGTAAAGGGCTTGCACTCAGAGTGGGGATTAAAAAATCGGGCTGTTCAGGATTTTCTTATACATTTGATTATGCTGATGAGATAAAGCCCGACGATCAGTTATTTGAGTCACATAAAACGAAAATAGTGGTAGATAGACAGAGCCTACCTTACTTGGATGGTTCTCAAATTGATTTTGTCAAGGAAGGACTCAACAGTTCTTTCCAGTTTATCAATCCGAATATTGATAGCACATGTGGTTGTGGTGATAGTTTCAGTATAAAAGAATCTGCTCAGATTTAATTGGCAGCAATCTCGATTATAGCGTTGTTTCCGGCCTGCCTATAAGTAGGTCGTTGTGATGCAATTTAGGATTGTAAGATACCTGTTTCAAAATATATAAATACTAAAATAAAGGAAGATACCAAATGAGTGCAGTATTGCAAAATCTGGTTAATCAACCGTATAAACACGGCTTCGTTACTGAAATTGAGTCTGATATCGCACCCAAAGGACTCAATGAAGATATTATTCGATTAATTTCAGCTAAAAAGAATGAACCTGAGTGGCTTTTGTCATTTCGTCTGAAAGCTTATCAGAAATGGTTGACGATGACGGAGCCTGAGTGGCAAAACGTTCATTATCCGAAAATTGATTTCCAAGCAATCAGCTATTATTCCGCGCCGAAGCCTAAGAAAAAATTGGCTAGCATGGATGAGGTTGATCCCGAATTATTACGTACATTTGAAAAGCTTGGTGTGCCGATGCACGAACGCGCAGCCTTGGCAGGTGTCGCTGTCGATGTTATCTTTGATAGTGTTTCAGTAGCGACGACCTATAAACAGAAGCTTGCTGAAGTGGGTATTATTTTTTGTTCCATTTCTGAGGCTGTGCATACCCACCCTGAACTTATTCAGAAATATCTGGGAACAGTTGTTCCTGTTGGTGATAATTACTTTGCAGCTTTGAATTCTGCTGTATTTACTGACGGTTCTTTCTGCTTTATTCCTAAAGGTGTTAAATGTCCGATGGATCTATCCACCTATTTTCGCATTAACACAGAAGGATCCGGACAGTTTGAGCGCACACTAATCATTGCTGAGGAAGACGCTACGGTTTCTTATCTTGAAGGTTGTACTGCGCCTAGATTTGATACTAATCAATTGCATGCTGCTGTCGTTGAGCTGGTCGCATTAGATAATGCAGATATTAAATACTCAACAGTTCAAAACTGGTATGCCGGTGACGAGAATGGTATTGGGGGCATCTACAACTTTGTTACTAAGCGAGGTCTGGCAAAAGGCAAGAATTCCAGAATTTCATGGACACAAGTAGAAACCGGTTCTGCAATCACGTGGAAATATCCATCATGCATATTACGGGGTGATAATTCTGTCGGAGAATTTTATTCGGTCGCAGTAACCAATAATTATCAACAAGCCGATACTGGGACGAAAATGATTCATCTCGGGAAGAATACGCGCAGCACTATAGTGAGTAAAGGTATTTCGGCTGGGCACTCTAATAGTAGCTATCGTGGTTTGGTACGTATTTCTCCAACCGCCGAAGGTGCACGAAATTACTCGCAATGTGATTCCATGCTCATTGGCGATCAATGCGGCGCACATACTTTTCCTTACATTCAAGTTCATAATAACAGTGCAATCGTTGAACATGAGGCTTCTACTTCTAAAATTGGTGAAGATCAGCTTTTTTATTTTTCACAACGCGGCATTGATGCGGAAGAAGCTGTTTCTATGATTATTAATGGTTTTTGTAAGGATGTATTTCAACAATTGCCAATGGAATTTGCTGTTGAAGCTACTAAGCTTCTTAGCTTTAAGTTGGAAGGAAGTGTCGGATGATTATTAATAATAGTAAAACCCTTCTCTTGGTTCAGGGACTACGAGCCAGTATTAATGGTACAGAAATTCTAAAAGGTATTGACCTCACGGTGAAAAGTGGAGAGATTCATGCGATCATGGGTTTGAATGGATCTGGAAAAAGTACTTTGGCAAAAGTGCTGGCAGGCCACTCCGCGTATGAAATTACAGAGGGAACCATTCGATTTGAAGACAAAGATTTATTGGAGTTGGCGCCTGAGGATCGTGCGCGCGCCGGATTATTCTTGGCTTTTCAATACCCTATCGAGATTCCAGGCGTAGCAAACACGCAATTTCTTCGTCTTGCCTATAATACAATCCAAGCTCAGCGAGGCAAAGAAGAGCTGGATCCTCTCGAATTTGATGATTTTGTCCGCGAAAAAATGAAATTATTAGATATGAATCCCGATTTTCTGGATCGTAGTGTCAATGAGGGATTTTCAGGTGGTGAGAAGAAACGTAACGAAATCTTGCAAATGGCCTTACTAGAGCCGAAATTGAGCATTTTGGATGAAATGGATTCCGGGCTCGATATCGATGCGCTTAAAACTGTAGCCAATGGCGTTAATCAGATTACAAATAAAGACAATGCCACGATTCTAGTGACACACTATCAACGTTTGTTGGATTATGTTGTGCCGGATTTTGTGCATATCATGCAGTCAGGTAGCATAGTTATGACGGGGGGCAAGGAATTAGCTCTTGAACTGGAGATGCGTGGTTATGATTGGATTACTGCAAATAAACAATCAATTGCCGGAGCAATTGCATGAGTGAAACAGTTACTACTGATTATCTTGATTGCTTACTAAAATCTTGGTCTACGAAATCAAACAAGCCGTTATCATGGTTGAATCAATTACGTGCTCGCGCAATTGATTATGTCAGCACACAGAGATTGCCCACAAAGCGCGACGAAGAATGGCGTTTCACTGATATCTCAGCGCTTGCTCGTTTATCGTTCCAATCTGTGCAATCGCACACTGATCTGCAAGCGCAAGATATTGAACACTTGCATCTAAAAGAAGCAAAAAATTCTTTGGTGTTTGTGGACGGTCATTATTCTGAACAATTGTCGACCATTGTTGATCCTGCGACACTCGTAATTGGCGATTTATCAGAATTTTTATTAACTCATGCGGCAATTCTTGAGTCTCACTTTGGGCAATACGCAAAATTTGATAACAACGTATTTGCGGCGCTCAATACCGCGTTTCTTCGTGATTGCGCATTGATCATTGTGCCAAAGAATACCGCCATCGCAGATCCCGTTCACTTATTGTTCATTGCGACACAATCAGAAGTGACCAGTTATCCACGCTGCTTGATAATTGGAGAGCCTGGAAGTAACGTAACATTTGTTGAAGATTATGTCTCTCTGCGAGAGGCTGCCTATGTTACAAATTCGGTAACAGAAATTTGTTTGTCTGCGAATGCGCATGCCATGCACATTAGAATTCAACGTGAAAACACACAGGCTTATCATCTGGCAAATTGCGCGGTTTCATTGGCTCATGGAAGTAACTATCAATCGGTCAGTATTTCATTGGGGGCACAGATTTCTCGCTACAATCTGGATGTCCAGCTAATTGACGAAGCTGCAGAATGCACTATTGATGGACTTACGCTGATTTCAGATAATCAATTAGCCGATACGCATACTTGCATTGATCACATAAAGCCAAATGGAACCAGTCGCCAGCAGCATAAATGTATTGTCAATGATAAAGCGCATGCTGTGTTTAATGGGAAAATTATTGTACGGCCTCATGCACAGCAAACAAATTCATCACAATCGAGCCGTAACTTATTACTGAGTAAAACTGCACAAGTAGACACTAAGCCACAGCTAGAAATTTTCGCTGATGATGTCAAATGCGCGCATGGTGCAACAGTCGGGCAGCTTGATCAAGAAGAAATCTTTTATCTGGAAAGCCGTGGTTTATCGGAAACAGCTGCACGCAGTTTATTAACTTACGCTTTTGGCGCAGAAATAATCAATCGTATTCCCGTAAGCTCGCTCAGGCAGCAACTGGAACAAACTGTACTTAATCAGACACAGGTTAATAAATTATGAATTCAGTCAATGTTTCTCTGAAATCAGAAATTACTTCTGATGTCGATTGGGGAAGAATTCGCTCTGATTTTCCTATTCTTGATCTTAAAATTGATGGAAAACCGCTTGCCTACCTTGACAATGCTGCATCCAGTCAAATGCCGCAATTTGTCATTGATCGCTTAGTACGTTATCAAACTAAACAACACGCGAATATCAATCGTGCCGTACATTATCTCTCTGAAGTTGCTACGCAGGAATATCATGATGCACGATGCAAATTGCAACAATTCATCAATGCACACGAAGACAGAGAAGTTATTTTTACTAGTGGCACCACTGATTCCATTAACTTGGTCATGCAAGGATATGGACGTAAGTTTATTAAAGCGAACGATGAAATTATTCTTACAACCTTGGAACACCACTCTAATATCGTTCCGTGGCAAATGCTGGCTAATGAAAAGGGAGCAAGAATTCGTGTCGTTCCAATTAATGACAATGGCGAATTGGAAATTGGCGAATATGAAAAATTGTTTAATGAGCGTACTAAATTTGTCGGTTTGATCCATGTTTCGAATGCACTCGGCACAATCAATCCAATTAAAAGAATGATTGATTTCGCTCATCGATACGATGTGCCGGTATTGATTGATGGCGCGCAAGGTGCTCCTCACATGTCTATTGATGTACAAGCGCTTGACTGCGATTTTTATGCATTCTCGGCGCATAAACTATGCGGTCCAACCGGCGTAGGCATACTTTATGGCAAAGCCGCTCTCCTAGAATCCATGCAGCCCTACAAAGGAGGCGGGGATATGATTGCGTCGGTAACTTTTGAGGAAACGATCTATAACACCATTCCTCACAAGTTTGAGGCGGGTACTCCACCTATTGCCGCTGCTATTGGTTTTGGCGCTGCCATTGATTATTTGACAGCTATTGGTCTCGAGAATATTGGCGCATATGAATCCACACTACTTGATTATGCAACAGACTGTCTTGTCCAAATCCCTGGTGTTAAGATTATTGGCACAGCGAAAGAAAAAACTGCCGTCATTTCTTTCACCGTCGATGGAGTCCATCCTCATGATATTGGAACCATCTTAAACCAGGATGGTATTGCCGTTCGCACTGGGCATCACTGTGCACAGCCTGTCATGCAGCGATTTAATGTACCGGCTACTTCCCGTGCCTCATTTGCTTTCTATAATAACAAAACAGAGGTTGATGCCTTAGTTGCCGGAATTAAAACTGTTCAGAAGGTTTTTTTATAATGCATGCCAATTCTCTGTATCAGGAGGTCATACTCGACCATAACAGAAAACCACGTAATTATGGCAAACTGGATCAAGCCAGTCATCATGCGGTTGGTCACAATCCATTGTGCGGTGATCGCTTGGATATTACGTTGCAGCTTGAAAATGAACAGATCTGTGATATTGCATTCCAAGGAGAATCCTGCGCCATCTGCAAGGCTTCCGCATCAATGATGACAGCAGCGGTTAAAGGAAGGTCTCGCGCAGATGCAGAAATACTGATTCACGAATTTCGCGAATTGACCACCGGAAAATTGGATATCGGTCATCCGCACCATCTTGGACGATTAACGGTTTTCTCCGGCATTCGCGACTTACCGACGCGGGTTAAATGCGCAATTTTACCATGGCACACACTGCATGCCGCGCTTAACTCCATTTCTAGTACATCCACTGAAGCTAATAATGAATCCACGCAAGCGGTGTAAAATCATCCTTCTAGTTGATAGCATCAATAAAGGTCTGCGCAATACATTCATTTAGCAATCCATGCTGCATGTAATAGCAGCTTCAATACATTATTTTAATACTGAACAAAATGCCAAAAATTGCTGACATTGAAGGAACGCCCAATAAAAACGCTTTGAAATTCATTCTTAAAGAACCACTGACATGGGGTGTGGCGCGTTCATACGATAATGTTGAGGCCGCCAGAGATGACCCATTAGCGTCTGCACTATTCGATATTGATCATGTCACGAATGTTTTTTATATCGATCATTGGATCACTGTCACTCAGGACGGTGAAGCCAATTGGCAAGACCTGGCGCGAGATATTGCCGATCCCATCCGTGCAGCGCCGGCGGCTTCTGCGCAATCTGCTGAAACTGTCGCTACTGCTAACGAGGCTCTTGTTAACTTGAGTCCGGAAGATCAATTGCGTCTGGAAAGAATCAATATTTTATTAGATGAAGAAGTGCGTCCTTATCTGCAGAGTGATGGTGGTGATTTGCATATCCTAGGACTCGAAGGTAACATTTTACACATCCATTACCAGGGTGCATGTGGGACATGCCCCAGCTCTATTTCAGGCACATTGAGAGGAATTGAGAATATGCTCAAGACTATTGAACCTGATATTCAAGTCGTCGCCAGTTAATAGCCAAATAAAAAGGTGACAAAAGTTACCTTTCTGTGAATTCATTGGGATATATCAAACACGCTTTCTGAATTCATTGTTGTGTGGGGCAATCTCTATTTTATCGCCAATCTCTACGAAAGCTGCCACTTGAATTTCAAAATTTGTTCCTGCAAGCCGAGCTGGTTTCATGATTTTACCCGTCGTATCGCCTCGTACTGCAGGCTCGGTATACTCAACTTCACGTACAATTGTATTGGGTAACTCGACAGAAATCGCCTTGCCATCGTAGAAAGTTACCTGACATACATCTTCCATACCATCGGTTAAGTAATTCAGAACGTCTGACATGTTGTCAGCTTCAACCTCAATTTGATTATAGTCGGCATCCATAAAAACATAGAGCGGATCGGCATAGTAGCTATATGTGCAGTCTTTTCTATCCAGAACCACTAAATCGAATTTTTCATCCGCTTTGTAAACGGTTTCGGTTGTGGTGCTGGAAAACAAGTTCTTTAACTTCATTTTAACCACAGATGCGTTACGGCCAGACTTGGTAAATTCTGCCCGTTGCACAACCATGGGGTCATTACCAATCATTATGACGTTACCTGATCGTAGTTCCATTGCGGTTTTCATAGTTCAATTCCAAATTGTAAGTTAGAAGCAAGATTAATGTGCTATCAATAGTGAACTTTGAGTTCAAAAAGCAAAGATTATAGCCGATTTTCTGCAAGCCGCACCAGATTGGACGCCAAATCTTCCAGTTTTAGTAATTGATTGACCCAGTTTTTATTATGTTGTGTCAAAGACCTGTGAAACGCTGCGAAGTTCTCCCAAATCAGGTTATTCATTTCATATTTCCCATTCCAACAGTGCCACATTGCTTGCACAGCAGATGCAGCTTCCGCTGGTAAACCTGCCATATAGAGCGTAAGAAATGCATCCAGTTTATTCCAATGAACATCCTCCTGCTGAGGATAAATATTCCAGATAAAAGGCTTAGTCGCCCATTGCGCACGTACAAAAGAATCTTCACCTCGCACAAAATTGAAGTCGCAACTCCATAGCATTAAATCATAATCCGTTTGTTCCATAAAAGGAATAATCTGAATAGTCAGTCGCTTATAGTGTATTAATGCTTCAATATGGGATGATGCATGATTAAACGATGCTGCAATACGATTAGCAACAATTCCTTGCGGTACGATCAGTAAAACAGGCACTGTAGATTCTGATAATATTTGAATAAATTTTTCAATGGGTGCCTTTTCATAACAAAACAAAGAGATACGTATTTCATCATCTTTTCTGTTGAGTAGGCTCTTGCGTTGTAAAAATGCCTGCTCCGCTCTCTGGTCAAAGGCATCTTGTCGTGCCAGTAAATTCTTTTCTCGCAGCAAGCCGCCACTACCCAATACAAAACCCGGGAAAAAAAATGTTTTGGTTAAACAAAAGCGGGGATGCGGTGAAGGTAGGCCGTGGTATTGAGTTACCCAAGGCTCGGCACTAAGATATTCCAGGTTAATCCAAATGGGATGGTTTTTTTTCAGTAACATCGCGGTTACATACATCTCGGGCAGTTCGCACGCAAATGCTTCAATGACCACGTCTGCCGGTTCAACTTCCACAAACGCCTGTTGCCAGTAGCAAACCTCAACGCATTGGATATTTTGTTGCTGTACCTGAGGATTTGCATTCGGTACTATAGTGGCAAAGCTGACTAAATCATCGATCCATAACCGCACTGACTGATCATGTTCATGGGCCAGTTGTTTGGCAAGGCGCCAACACACGCCAATATCACCAAAATTATCAATAACTCTACAAAAAATATCCCATTGGCGTCGCATTGAGCTATCGGCAGGTTATGTGCGAAATCTTTGGCTATGTCACAATTAGTTGTTGAACCTGCCTTGTTTTGCCAAGAGATGCTATAAAACAAAGGATTGGTGTAATACTTTGACCGAGACGGTCAATCATTCTGTGCCATCCGAGGTAA
>NZ_JALHQJ010000093.1 GCF_022842015.1 Nitrosomonas sp.
TCGATCGACGCCCATATCGATCTGCTTTTGTAACGTAATCCCTCGAATCCTGAATCAGCCGTTATCTCAAGAGGTGTTACCGATTGCTGCACATCGCCGCGCCATACCGCAGAGAATCCAGTTTTTTTCTGGTAATGGTTGCCCATTATCTTCATGGCATCGCGCAGTTTCCCGCCAAGACTTGAAGGGCGGCTTTTGGCTGCGGAGTAGACAACCTGCATGGCATCGGATAGCGCCGGATACTCATCGATGTACTTCACGCCGGTTTCTTCACTCAATCGCTCATCAAGCACTTGAGATACGGCCAATCCCACGACACCGGCATTCCAGTATTTTGCCCGGTCGCCATGGTCAGGCAGTTGTCTGAGTTCATTGACTGCAGCTCGCATCCAGCCAGGAATATCCAGCGCCTGCGAGGTGTCATTCATGTAATCGAATAATTTTGATGCATCAGACCATTGAATTCTGTTTTCAAAGGCTGCGTATGGGGTTGCCAGTTTGCCAAGCAATCCCGCCATGTCAGCACTCTCTTCATTACGAGCCATTGGCACCCACCGGCCATCCTGCATTTGCAGTGTTTGCCCGGATTGAGTAATGGTGTCGCCATCACGGTAAACTATTGGCGATGTTTCTGTGGTACCCAACAAATCCCAGTTGATCCTTGAGTCAGGGAATCTTCTTAGCATTCTGGCTATTTCCGGCATACTGGCCGGGTTCATGACTCGATCTACGTCACGGAATTTATTCGGATCTTTTGGAACGAACTCGCCCAGGATGAACCGCTTGCCTTCGGTATTGAAATACTGGCCTTCAATAAAGGGTTGCCACTGCACATTCGCATCGATCAGCGTTTGAGGTGACTGTTCGCGCAATTCAGCAATCTTGTCGAGCGTTTCCCGGTCATATTTACGGAAGGCGATCACATCGGTCATGGTATCCGCGCTGGCAGTACCAAAAACTGAATTGGGAAGTCGATAAGCACCCATAAATTCGGCCATGTAACTTGCCTTAACGCGCAGATCTTCCTCTTTGCCGCCTTTACCTGACACGCATCGCGGAGGCGTGATAAATACCGCCAATCCACCCGGTTTTAGTTTCTCAAGCGAGCGCAATATAAAGTAATTCTGCAGCGGTTCTTTCTGATACCGGCTATCGTGCAACTGATTGCCACCACGATCAGCAACGCCCCCGAACGGAACGTTAGTGACAATCGCATCAAATTGCTCATCTGGGGTATTTGCCGCAACCTTCTCGAATGGGGATATCGTTGCAACATAGCCTGGTCCATCATTCACCAGGCCGTTAATCCTGCCCGATGTTTCGTTGAGCTCAACAGCGTCAATTGCCGCATTAAGTGGCGCCGTGGCACCAAATATGCCCACACCCGCGCTCGGATCCAAAACTTTGCCGCCCTCGAACCCAAGTTCTTCGAGCAGGGTCCAGATGCCTTCAGCTATCGGTTTTGGAGTGTAGTATTCGTAAGCCGAACCCTTTTTACCATCCGCACCAATTAATGCCCCGCCGGTACCGGAATATTTGGCAAGCGTCAGTCTTTGCTCGCCCGTTAGCTTGTTCGGATCAATCTCACCGGAATCAATACGCGCAAGTAGCGACATAGCGGCCTCGTTATCTTTCGTTCTTTGAGCCTGTTTTCGGTTCGGGTCAAATTCATAGTATTGCGAGGTAGGTTCACGCGGGGCTATAACATCTTCATTGTCTTGCTGACTTGGGGGTTGATCAGATACTTTCTCTAAATCCACCCATTCCTGAATTTGAACTGGGTTAACGCCATTCTTTGTCTGTCTGCCGCGAGTCGTGCTCGACAAGTGCAGCAATGTTTTGCCGTCCTCTCTCGTTGCGCCCTGGTTCAGGATATACCAGGTATCGCCGTCAACATTGATGATGGGCAGGTCTAGCTTTTGTGGCGTCACAAATCCGGTGTCTGCCTGACTAACCAAACCAAGTCTAGTCATTGCCTCAGACTTGACTTTTTGCGCTTGCCGTTTGTCGCTAAACGACGGATTGCTGGCAAGTATCTTGTTCTGTTCTAATATCGTGTTCTGAACGGATCTTTTTTCTGTGAAAGAAATCATTGTTGAAGTCCTGATGATGGCAATTTATGATCGCTATCATAAAGACGTAGCAACGCCTTATTTGCTTGGTTTTCCGGTGAACATCTACGCGCCATTGATCCTTATAATGGCGCGTCCTTCATCGGTAGAAGTTGGAGGTATAACTTGGTAATTAAGATACGACAAAGTCGCTCGGTGTTAACAGCATAGGGTGTATTGGCTCACACGTGATCTGATACTTTCGAACTCAAAGCAGACGGTGAGATAGTGAAAAATTTATTTTTAACAGAGGAAATAGAGATAATAATCACATGACATATATTTAAATATCAGTAAGATGGGTTAAACCCTAAGATAACCTAGTAGTAATTTATCGTTGATGAAAAAAGGGTGTATAAAATAAACGTTGTTCCCGATTACGAGTTTTAAGTGAATGTTAATCATGAAAGGGAGAAGCCTATCGACCCCTCAATGTTCGACCACTATTAGCAACCAAGTCAACATTCAATAACTGACATTATTGGCATTCCATATGCCGACAGATCAAACTAAAACGCCGCATCATAGCGGCGTTTTAGTTGGCTGGCACGTTTCGACCCTTTGCTGCCATTCGCTACTGTCCAATCTTGGAAATTTTGGTTAATGGGGTTTTACATTCCATTGCTTCCTAAACCCCACCATCACTTTTTTATGCTCTCCTTTTATACTTAATTCCTTCGATTGTCGCTTAATCACTTGCTAGATTTTTATGGCCATGTCCTGTGATGATGGTCAATCACATAATCGTGCTTGTGCTGATAGCCTCCCTGCACAACCTCTGCATCATTCAAATGTGGATGGTCAGGATTGATGTTCTGATGAATGTGCATTAAAGCTATTTGCTCCTGATGTGGCCACAGATAAAGAGCCGTTACAAAGCTCATGGAAACAATAGCAGAGAAAACATAAAAGGTTTCTGTAATTCCTAGTGTGACTCCTAACCATCCCGCAAGTGGATAGGTGAGAAGCCAGCAAGCATGTGAGAGTGAAAACTGTGCTGCGAAATAGGCCGGACGGTCTTCTTCCGCAGATGAGCGTCTCAGCAATCTGCCTGATGGGGTATTTATAAGAGAAGTTGCACTGCCCAGTAAAAACCACACTGGCAAAAGCCAAAAAAATGTTGAAACAAAAGAGCCTGCCAGCAAGCCAGCCGCCAACAAAGCAGCCCCGGCCAGCATAAGAGGGCGATCCGGCAGATGTTGCAGCAACTTGGGAAGCGTTAATGCCACAAGCATTGATCCGCCCCCATAGACTGCCCATGCCAGCGCCACCTCTTGCTCGCCCAATCCGAAGCCGCTACGTACAATCACAACTGTATTAACGATCACTATGGACCCAGCTGCAGACACGGCCATAGAAAGTGACAGTAAGCCCCTCAAAATGGGTGTGGCGAGATAAGCGCGTACCCCAAAAGTGATTTTCTCCCAGGCGGATACGATTCTGACCTCTTGAGCTATTTTCCTTTTTGGCAAGAGCGCTGTGACAACAATAAGAGCTGAGATCAAGAAAGCCAACGCATTGAATGCAAACAACACATTAAAACTCATAAACAGTAAAGCGGTAGCTGCCAGCATGGGGCTGACCAGAGATTCCAGATCATAGGCCAGTCGGGAAAGCGACAAAGCTTTGGTATAAGTACTTTCGTCAGGAATAATGTCCAATATAGTCGCTTGAAGCATTGGCGTAAATCCGGCAGAGCATGATTGCATCAGGAAGATGATAAGATAAATCTGCCAAATCTCTTCGACAAAAGGTAGGCACAATACAAAGCCTGCCCGAATAATATCAAGTATCACCAAAAGCTTTTTTCGGGGTAAAGAGGCGGCCAATCCACCGACAATTGGTGCAATACTCACATAAGCTATCATTTTAATAGCCAGTGCCGCACCCAAAACGATACCGGCTTTGTCGCCAGCCAGATCATAAGCCAGTAATGCTAGCGCCACAGTGGTCAATCCTGTTCCCAACAAGGAAATAATCTGCGCTGCAAATAAATGTCGATAGGTTGAATTTCTGAGGGGTGTTAGCATCTATGGCCTGTACTCAAAACTAGCTTTATTTCTTGTCTCTACTTGAATTGCTTAATATCGCTGTATTCACCATTAGTCTTCAGAGTAATTGTCATCGGCTCAGATGTCCGGTTTCTCCAAAACCATCCGTGATCGCCTTCAAATGCTGCCTCCAGAACACCTTCGCTCCTTTGCTTTGAACCTTTACTGTAGCTATGATAGTTAATCTTGAGTTTTTTTGAGTCTCCATGCATGTCAAAGTTTGCATTTTCTCCGTCAGTTTCCCACAAGTATTGAACCTTACTTCCCTTGGTCATAGTTACCTTGATTTCCGTTCCTTCATCCGGGGCAAGTGTAACTTGCATTTCATGGTTCAGTGTGGATTGTGCGGGTTCTGGGACAGTCACTATAACTTCCTCTTTTACAGCTTCTGCCTGTGTATTAGCAGCCATATCTTTTACACGATCTGCCGCGGCTTCCTTTGCAAGTGAGACTTTAATTTCGCCCATTCTTTTCAAGCCAGTGGCCTTACCAATTCCCGTAGGATCAATACCATATTCGGCTGGCATCACAACGGTGACGAGTAAAATGCCTGAGATAATTATTGCAAAAATGGTTGATTTAATCAGTTTGCCTGTTGAGGGCACTTCCTGATTTGAAGGGACACTTGAGTTGTGCATTGTTTTTCTCCTGTAATAACGTTGTTAAATTTGAAACAAGTAAGCAAAATGGCCTGTGATCTGGTATCCCATTAGAAGAAAACCAAGCATCATCATAAAAGCATTTGCTGAATAGGCTTGGCGCATAAAGCTACCCGATTTGCGCCAGTAGGTAATCGCAATCAGAATTGCTACCAAAGCCAAAATCTGCCCTATCTCAACGCCAATATTGAAAAAGACAAGGTTTGGCAAAAGTCCATCGGATGGAAGCTCGTATTCCATAATTTTAGTAGCTAGACCAAAACCATGAAACAGCCCAAAAATAAAGGTAGCGGCTTTAGTATTAGGTTGGAAACCAAACCAGCGTTGAAAGGCGCCCATATTATCGAGCGCCTTATAAACAACTGAAAAGCCAATAATTGCATCTATAAAATAAGGGCTAATGTTGATCTCCAGCAATACGCCGGATAACAATGTAATAATATGACCAACAGCAAACAAGGTTACGTAGATACATACATCTTTAAGACGGTATAAAAAGAAAATCACACCCAACAAAAACAGCAAGTGATCGTATCCGGTTATCATATGTTTTGCACCGAGATAGATAAAAGGGATTGGCAATATACCAGTGCTTTCCCGAATATAGCCTTTATCCCCCTCGGTTACGCCGTGAGCAACCGCATCGGGAATAATCCCGAAGATTGCAGCAAGCAAAATTACTGCCAAACCCATAAAGGAGAACACGGATTCTCTGCCAGTAAAAGATTGAAAAAATTTAGTCATTTAAGTTGCCTCCATTAATCGTATATTTATTGATATAGAAATATCTTTCCTTTGCACCAATTAAAATAAAACAGGTGGTACTAGTAGGGCTAACGCAGTAGAGAACAAAATCACACGTATAACTACGGTTGCCAAAGGTCGTTGTATTTCTGTACCCATACTCGTGGCAGTAGCCATAGAAACGAAACCAACCGCATCTGTCAAAACAGTCATTAATATACAGATCGTATTCGTGTCAATGCGCTTGGCTGGATCGCGTCAACAAGCGCGTAGCCTTGCTCGCGCAAATTACGAATGAACGTCAACATGACAATTCCATTTAGCACGAAAATTCCGGTTAGCGCGATGAATCCCACAGCTGCAATCGTTATAAAGCTCTGGATATAGTTTCATTGAACTAATGGCGCTATCATTAACCTTGTATCTTTTTTGTTTCAGGATCTACCAGTGTGTCTTTATTCGAACTATCCTTCCCATGTACGATCCGGTACAGCACCGGCAGCACTAGCAGCGTCAACGCAGTCGACGACAGAATGCCACCGATCACCACCGTTGCCAAAGGCCGCTGCACTTCCGCGCCGATACCGGTGGCAAGCGCCATGGGCAGGAATCCGATCGACGCCACAAGTGCGGTCATCAGAACCGGACGCAATCGGGTCAATGCACCGGTTTGAATCGCGTCATCCAGTTGCAATCCTTTTTCTCTTAAACCCCGGATAAACGCCAACATTACTAAACCATTTAGTACCGCTACGCCGGAGAGGGCGATAAACCCTACACCGGCTGAGATGGACAAAGGAATATCGCGCAGCCATAAAGCCAATATCCCGCCGGTCAAGGCAAACGGGACCCCAGTAAACATCAGTAATCCATCGCGCACATTGCCGAACATCGTATATAGTAGAATGAATATTAAGCCGAGCGCAACCGGTATCACGATCTGCAAGCGTTGCGCTGCGGACATCATCTGCTCAAATTGGCCGCCCCAGGTTGTCCAATAGCCAGGAGGGATTTGGATCTTTTCGTTAATGAGATCTTCCGCTTCGTTAACAAACGAACCCAGATCCCGACCACGAACGTTGGCGGTGACTACGATTCTGCGTTTGCCATTTTCCCTGCTGACCTGATTGGGACCTTGAGTCAATTCGAATCTGGCTACTTCACCCAAAGTGACAAAAACCGGTATAGCTGGCTGAGCCGCTTGCGGCATAATGGGTGCCAACGCAACACTTTGTAACGAAATACTGATGGGTAGTCGTTTCAATGCTTCAATATCTACTCGCAAATGCTCCGGCAACCTTATCTGTAAATCAAAGCGACGGTCACCTTCAAAAATCATGCCAGCACTTCTACCACCCACCGACATCGCGACCACATCCTGCACATCGCGACCATTCAACCCATAACGCGCCATTTGGGCACGATCCATTTGGATCGAAAGTACCGGTAGTCCTGTAATCTGCTCGGTTCTGACATCCGCAGCGCCTGGAACGGTTCCAAGCAGTCTTTCAATTTCTTCTCCTAAGTCCAGTAAAGTATCCATATCATCGCCGAATACCTTGATCGCTACATCGGCACGCACCCCAGACAGTAGTTCATTGAAACGCATCTGGATCGGTTGGGTAAATTCATAATTGTTGCCAGGAACCTTATGTACCGCTTGCTCCATCGCAGCAATCAGTTCTGCCTTAGTTCGATGTTCCCCAGTCCATTCCGATTGTGGTTTTAAGATAATAAAAGTATCTGCAACACTGGGCGGCATCGGATCAGTCGCTATTTCAGCTGTGCCAATTTTGGAAAATACCCGTTCGACTTCAGGAAATTTCTTGATGACCACTTCCAGTTCATTCTGCATTTCGACTGCAGTGGTCAAGCTGGTGCCTGGAATACGGATGGCATGCAATGCAATATCACCTTCATTCAAACTGGGAATAAATTCGCTACCAACGCGCGTAGTCAGCAATCCCGACAAAATAACAATCACAATTGCTATCGTGACGGTGAGTGCACGGTTATTCATGGTTGTCGTCAATACTGGCACATAGATTTTTTTAGCCCACACCATCACACGGCTTTCTTTTTCCTGTACCTTGCCGGTCAAAAAGAATGCGATCGCCGCCGGAACAAATGTAATCGAAAGAATCATCGCACCAACCAATGCCGTCACAACCGTCAACGCCATTGGATGAAACATTTTTCCTTCCACTCCGGTCAATGCAAAAATCGGCAAGTAAACAATGATGATGATCAACTCACCATAAATCAACACCTTCCGCGCCTCCCTGGAGGCATCAAACACCAACTCCAGCCGCTCAGTGAGCGTGAGCACTCTTCCCAGGCGCGTCTGTTCCTGTGCCAATCTACGTATGCTGTTTTCCACAATGACAATCGCACCATCCACGATAATGCCAAAATCAATCGCCCCCAAGCTCATCAGATTAGCGCTGACATGATTAGTCACCATGCCCGTGAAAGTGAATAACATTGACAGCGGAATAACAAATGCCGCAATCAGTGCGGCTCGCAGGTTGCCAAGAAACAACAGCAATACCACAATCACCAGTGCAGCGCCTTCGAGCAGATTCTTCGCCACAGTATGAATAGTTTTATCGACTAGGATGGTGCGATCATAGACGGGTGTAGTAAAAACGCCTTCGGGCAGACTGCGATTGATTTCCTCCAGTTTCTTGGCTGCAGATTGAGAAACGATACGGCTGTTTTCTCCAATCAGCATATGCACCGTTCCTATCACTACTTCCTTGCCATTTTGAGTAGCAGCACCGTTGCGCAGCTCTTTGCCGATCAGAATATCCGCCACATCCTTTATTCGAATAGGTGTTCCTTGCCGAGAACTCAAAATAATATTGCCAATTTCGTCCAAGTCAGCGACTTGCCCCGGTACGCGAACCAGATACTGCTCTCCGCTTCTTTCGATATAACCCGCGCCGACATTCAGATTATTGCGCTCCAGAACAGTCATCAAGTCGGTCAACGTCAAACCAAAAGAAATCATTTTTTCCGGGTACGGCACTACATGAAATTGTTTGACATAACCACCCACGGTATTGATTTCTGTAACCCCCTTCACCATCCTCAATTGCGGACGAATTACCCAATCCTGGATTTCCCGTAAATCAGTTGAGGTATAATCTGTACCATCCAGTTTCTTAGCGCCTTCCTCGGCATTCACAGTCCACATGAAAATTTCGCCCAGCCCCGTGGAAATAGGCCCCAACATGGGTTCAACGCCAACGGGCAATCGGCTCCTAGCTTCCTGAATACGTTGACTAACTTGCTGGCGTGCAAAATAAACATCAGTGCCATCTTTGAAAACCACGGTTACTTGCGACAATCCATAACGTGAAATTGAGCGGGTATAGTCCAGATGCGCCAAACCTGCCATGATGGTCTCAATCGGAAACGTGATGCGCTGTTCTGCCTCAATTGGTGAATAGCCCGCCGCAACCGTATTAATCTGAACCTGTACGTTGGTGATATCGGGTACCGCATCAATCGGTAGTTTCTGGTAACTATAGATGCCAATAATTGCCATCATCAAGACCGCCATCAGCACGATCCCGCGTTGATAAATAGATAGATATAAAATGCGTTCAAACATGTTAGCTCGCTTTGATCAGGTTATCGATTTAATGGTCGTGCGTTGCGCCCGCTTTACCCAGCTCTGCTTTCAGGGCAAAGCTGTTACCTCCGGCGTATTGCTCACCGTAAGCAAGCCCTTCGAGAACCTCAACCATTTCACCATCACTGCGTCCCAACTCCAAAGGACGAGCCTCGAAATACTGGCCATAACGACCAAATACCACCGACCAATCACGGAACGTTTGTATGGCATCAACAGAAACCGCAACAGGTACTTCAATTTCTTCGGCTATTAGTTCAGCATTCACAAACATACCGGGGCGCCATTTTCCTTCTTTATTGTCCAGCTCAACCCGGGCTGTTGCCGTACGCGTTTGTCCGCCGATCAAGGTGGAAATATAAGTCACGCTTCCTTCGCTCTTTATGTCGTAAGCCGTTGCCTTTACAGTAACTTTCTGACCAACCCGAATCACGTTAAGATCTTTAGGATAAACCGTAACAGCCGTCCATACTGTCGATACATCCGCGACAGTATAAATTT
>NZ_JALHQJ010000094.1 GCF_022842015.1 Nitrosomonas sp.
ATGCGCTTTTCGGTGTATCAACCGCCGCAGGCAAAAATTCAACGCGTTCCGGTACTATTTTTTCTCGCCGGACTCACCTGTACCGAAGAAACCTTCATGATCAAAGCCGGTGCGCAGCGTTACGCGGCAGAATACGGCCTGATGTTGGTATCAATGGACACCAGTCCGCGCCAAACCGGCATCGCCGGCGAAACCGATGCCTGGGATTTTGGTGCAGGTGCTGGGTTTTATTTGGATGCTGTGCTCGCACCATGGTCGCAGTTTTACTGCATGGAAAGTTACATCACGCAAGAACTGCGTCAAATCATCATCAATCAATTCCCCGCAGATCCCAATCGCATCGGCATCTCCGGCCATTCGATGGGTGGTCATGGCGCCCTGACACTAGCGCTACGTTATCCCGATCTTTTTCGCTCAGTCTCCGCATTCTCACCGGTTTGTGCGCCGATGCAGTGCCCGTGGGGACAGAAAGCGTTTCGACATTATTTGGGCGAAGATCAGCAAAACTGGCGCCAGTACGACGCCACCGCGCTGATCCAGGATGGTCGCCGTATTCCAGATTTATTGATCGATCAGGGTTTGGACGACCAGTTTCTGGCACAGCAACTGTACCCGGAAAACCTGGAAAAAGCGTGCCGCGAAGCAGATCAAAAGCTGACGCTGCGTTTTCATAACGGGTACGATCACAGCTATTACTTTATCAGCACATTTATCGACGATCATTTGAAATATCATCGCGATGCGTTGTTATGATCATAAGTAATGTCAACACTTCATTTTTTGCTCTTATTTTTCTTGATTCGAGACCTGATTTCGTTTTGCTCGTTTTGCTCTGAATTAGTTAAAAATTTTCACAAGTTAAAACATGCCATCACTAACCAAAACCATTG
The DNA here is from genome assembly GCF_022842015.1 of Nitrosomonas sp. Classification (GTDB taxonomy): domain Bacteria; phylum Pseudomonadota; class Gammaproteobacteria; order Burkholderiales; family Nitrosomonadaceae; genus Nitrosomonas. The sequence continues at coordinate 891 of NZ_JALHQJ010000094.1, forward strand.
TTGCAGTTACATTACTAGCTCTTTTAACATATACAAATCCCTCAATGGAAGTTTATGAAAAATTTATACACGAGCATATCCTTCAAGAAACTCGTACGCAGGATAGTTTAACTAAGTTTTTCGGTTCATTGTTTGGAGGATTCGTCAGCAGCTTAATCACTAATTCAACAATTAGAAGAGATTTTATAATTTTAAGTTATTATGATACTGATTTTGGAGGCGAACAGCTTAAGGTTGTTGGAATACTAAATAATTTCGTTGTAATAAGCCCATTAAAATCAGAACAAAAATATACTTCGAGTTTACCTTTAAAAGAAAAAGAAATTTCATCCGTAGAGTACGAGCAAGTAACAGTAGCAAAAGCAAATCCCAATGAAATAGTTGATTGCGTACAATTCCCCGGCCTAACAAAACAAGGCGTTGATAGCGAAGACTTATCTAATTTGGAAGAATGGGCAGGGCGCTATCCAACACAAAGCTTTGGCAACAGAAAGAAACCCAATTTCTTCGCAATACCCCAAATTAAGAAACGTCTCCAACATATATTATCAAGTACAGATTTTGAAGCGATAACGATTGAGTACGGAGTCGAAGGCCCAATTGAGTTAATAGACAACTTTTTGTTTATCTCTCGCTGCAAACCCCATGATTGTGGGGAAAACAATGCTTCAATTGCTGTTGGATTACACGATGGCTCGATTCTTGTAGTACTTACTCAGTCTCCCGATGCAGCATCCAATTCTAGTACGAAACGTTGCTTTGCTTTGAACAGCAGCTTAGAAAAGCTACCAGAAAATATTTTAAAACGCTTTTTCAACCCATAGAGTAATTAAAAACATTTAAAACCATGACCAATCTTGGGATAAAAATCATCACTTATGAAAACTGGATGAATCCAGATCCTTTAATGAAAAACTTGGTTATGCTTCAAGATGACAAGATTTCTATTATGTCAGCCGGAGATTGGGCGATATCAATTCTTAAGCCCAAACTTTCGGAAACAGTCCCCTTAGAAATTCACAAGCTATTTGAAGTAGCCCGTGGCTCTATGTTATATGGTTACTTTTTCTATCCGCTTTTCACATTAGCATTCGAACAACTCCTCCGCGTTGCTGAAGCAGCCATTAGTGAAAAATGCAGACAAATTACAACCGATAAAGTAGGTAATAACACTTTTAAAGACAAAATTGCTCGCCTAAATAAAAATAAGTTCTTTTCAGATGAAGAATATACAAAATGGAACTTACTTAGAAATCTAAGAAACTTAGCATCTCATCCTAATGAGCAGGCAATTCTACCCCCAGGAATCACTCTCGAATTCATCTTTAACATATCTGAGTTAATCAATAGCTTATTTACACAACACAACCAGAAACACAACTAGAATCAGATGCAGAATCAAGAATCTAATAAAAATAATCCCCATTTAGAAGGGCAATAGGGTCAGGCACATATCTAAGAATTTCTTGTTTTTGCGAAGAATCACTCTGCGAGACCGAGAAAATTTTATAGGATGATAGTTAGTCGCACCTGAGATATATCAAAACATTCGATAGTAAGAATAGGTAGAGACCTTTGCAAAATTCAATAAATTATCAAATTAGTTACAACTTCTGATTTTTATGTAAGTGACGAGGTGTTTTTTAGTAATTTTGAACAGTAGCAGCCCGGGATAGGCAGGGCGGCCTGGGGCATCAAATATAGGAGCAGAGTACTCAGCGATTGTTTTTTCTATCGGTGTCCAATCAATCAGGCAATCGAATTGACTGAAAAAGTTTCCTTAGCGGGTCAGCGGGTGACATCAAACTCTAAAAAACGCAGAGATATCAATTCAATTGTATGATTTAAAATGACATTAAATCACTTCACCCTTCTCAACGAGATTTTGTCCGTGCAAAGGTCTCTAGATGTAATTTCCTGTGGCCGTACTCATAATTTTGGTTCTTACCCGGTAATAATCGAAGGAATTTTGATTCAGGACATTTGGCTTTGAGGTTTGGCGCCGATTGCCGTTGTCAGGAAATGGCGCGAAATGCAGCGTTTTACCATGGCAATCATCTGGCTTTCCTGTATGCCAGTCACCTCCTGATAGAGCGCTGGAGCGATCGAAACAAAAATACGCAATAACTGTGGATCGAAATGACTGCCACTATCACGTTCAAGTTCGGCAAGAGCGTCATGCACCGTCCATGATTCCTTATACGGGCGTTTGGAGGTCAGCGCGTCGAACACATCAACAATGGCGAATATTCGCGCATTCAACGGAATTGCCTCGCCTTTGAGTCCTTCCGGGTAGCCGCTGCCATCGTACTTCTCGTGATGAAAATGAGCCACATCGCAGGCACCACTGAGCCAGCTGGATTGTTTTAATATATCCACGCCCAGCGTGACATGCGTTTTCATGATCTCAAATTCCTGTGAGGTCAGTTTTCCCGGTTTTAGCAAAATGGGATCGCGAATGCCGATCTTGCCGACATCGTGCAAGAAAGCGCCCGTGATCAGATTGAGGATATTTTCATGACGTAGTCCGACCGTCTCTCCCAGCCGAAGGGCATAAAAGGTAACGCGGTAATTATGGCTGTTGGTATCGGAATCGCGCTCCGCGATGGCGCGGCCCATCACATTCATCAATTCCAGATTTCCAGTTAAAAGATCGGTGGAAAGTTTAGTCAATTCCCGATTGAGCGTCAGTACAATCGGATACATCAGAAGAGTGGTAAAAGTGATGCTAAGGGCGATCAGTAACAGTGTGTGCAGCAGTTCATCCTTGATCGAATCCTGAGTCTCTTGATCAACCTGGTAAATGCCTTCGAAATAACCGATTAATGCATGCTGCGGCCCTTTTATCGGAACCAATATCAGCAGCAACAGCTTGCCTTGAGTGAAATGAAATTCCTTAAAAAAGTCACCGCGCTGAGGGAATTGATGGCGGTGGCTATTGATCCATTGCTCGGTCGTTTCCTGTCCCTGACGGACTGCTTCGATCTTTAGCTGCTTATTGGCATCGTAGAGTTCAACCACGAGAAAATTGCGCTTAACCAATTGCTGCGCCAGATTGGTCAGGTATTGAGAAGTCGATCTATCCAACTGTTCTAAGTCATAAGGGGTTTCACCGCTGAGTACGGCAGATTCCTTTAACGCAAGCGCATGGACGAATTGCTGGAAGCGCGAAATTTCAAGCCATAGAACGATGCTTCCATTCGTGAGGCTGAGAAAAAACCATCCCAGAAACAAACGAAGCAGGATTTTTCGATGAACAAACTGACTGGTGGCTAGCGCCTCTTGTGAATCAGCCTTAACATCAATCACACTTGGAGCACTGGTTTTTGTTTCAGTCATATTCTGATTTCCTCGCTAGAAATCACATCGACATCTGAAGGCAGATGAACAATGTATCAAGTCGTGCGATAAAAGTACACTCCTCAATATTTTTAGATTCGCACGATTCTACGTAACTCGCAAGGAACGCCAAGGCATCGCTTGTGGTATGATTTTCGATCATAGCTGGAGAATTTAGATGCGCGCTGTTTTTTTGGATTTTGGTTCAGTAACTCGCGGCGATATGGATTGCGCGGCGCTGGAGCGGGCAGTATCACCGTGGCAGTATTATCATGACTCTTCCGAGCAGGAGGTGCAGGAAAGAATCCACACGGCCGAGGTGATCGTCAGCAACAAGGTGTTTGTCGACCGTACGGCAATCGTTGCGGCGAAACATCTGAAACTCATCTGCGTGGCGGCAACCGGGTATAACAATGTCGATCTCGCAGCCGCCGGCGAATGCAATATTCCAGTGTGTAATGTACGTGGTTATGCTACGCCTTCGGTAGTGCAGCATGTGTTTATGCTGATGCTGAATCTGGCGTGCCATTTTGTGGATTATCAGGATCTGATGAAACGCGACGGCTGGCAGTCGAGCCAATTTTTTTGCCCGTTGGATTTTGATATCCAGGAGTTATCTGGAAAAACACTGGGAATCATCGGGTTTGGTGAATTGGGTAAGGCGGTGGCTAACGTGGCACATGCATTCGGGATGCAGGTGCTGATCGCGGAGCATAAAGGCAAACTCCCACGCTCTGGCAGAACCGCGTTTGACGACGTGTTGCGGCGGGCGGATTTTGTTACGCTGCATTGCCCATTGTCGCGGGAAACGCAACACCTGATCAGCCACATGGAGTTTGATCTGATGAAACCTTCTGCGTATCTGATCAATGTCGCGCGCGGTGGCTTGGTCAATGAAGTCGATTTATTGCAGAACTTATCCAATGGCCGGATTGCTGGTGCCGCGATCGATGTGATTCAGGAAGAACCACCAGGCAAGGATAATCTGATACTGCGGCAGAAACCGGACAACCTGATTGTTACGCCGCATATCGCCTGGGCCGGCCGGGAATCCAGGCAGCGTTTGCTGGATCAATTAGCAGGCAATATCGAGAATTTTTTCCAGCACAAACCTTTTAATCAAGTAACTGGTTCAGATAGCAAAGGGGAAAATCCAAAGAACATGTAGTCTGGTTAAATTTAATCCGCGAATTCAAATTGCCGGGTAGCGATTTTTAATTATTCTGCGCATAATAAACATCGGTTTTTTTTAAATAGTAATCGTAAACTTTCAGGAACGACGATGCACCATTAGCTACCAAGAAAAGTGATTACATTGCACAATGCGTATTTGCGATAACAAGCGAAAGAATCCAAGATATTTTTACTTGAAAGGAAAAGCGAATGAAGACACTAAAAAGGTTGAAACAAGTTGCTCTGGCGGTTGGTTTCGTAGTGACGTTAGGTGGAGTGAGTCATGCAGGTGCATCAGGATCAATTTTCATAAAAAACCTTGGTCCGCTCAATTCCTTTACGTTAGATATTGCAAGTTCTAACAGGACCGATGGCATGATCCAGAGCCTGCGATTTAATTTGTCGGGCACGCAGTGTGGTAACACGGGATGCGTACTCGGAGAGCCGTTGTTGTTTGAGGCCGTGCAAGATTCTGATTTCGTTCATGATCCTGCCGGTGACGGGGTTTCATCCCAGTTTGGCGTACATAATTCGCTGCATTTCGGTTTTAACTTCACCGGTTATGATCCACTCGATAAATTTCAGTTTTTGTGGGATCCCGATGTTGCAAGTAACAGTGACTATGCTGCGATAGTATCCGATCTGATCGGAATGGTGATTAGAGCATCCGTCATTTTTCCCGATAATTCAACTCTGATCTATTCTGGAGCCATGGCGGCAGTGGGTTCCGATGTTGCTGTCAATCTCCTTCCTGTTCCAGAGCCGAGAGTTTATGCCATGCTGGCTGTTGGACTGGGTTTTATTGGTTTCATCAGATACCGCCGTAAGCAAGTTGTAGTCGCCTGATTGGCAGGTATTGAAAAGCTATCTTCATTGCTGCTGCAGCGTTAGAAACAAGCTCAGGATGTTCATTATTAGGTATAAATTGCGCTTCTTCGCCTATCTTTGCCTTGCATCATCTGCTTCGAAAACGTTTTTCAATTGGTCTGTTTGCGCAGTAGATTGTCCTAAAAAATCGGTGCTCGATTGCAGTTGCCGGGTTTTAGAGTAAAGAAGATTGAAATAATTGCCGGTCATTGGCTGTTCCGCATCCCTGGAATTAATACATGTATCCGCTACCAAGTAGCGAAAAATATGGAGTTATTAGAATGCAGCACTGGATTTTTCTTTCAATCGCGATTATCAGTGAAGTGATTGCAACCTCATTTCTTAAGGCATCTGAAGGATTTACCCGCTTGTGGCCATCGCTCGTAGTGATTGTCGGCTATGTGCTGGCCTTTTATTTGCTTTCATTGACACTCAAAACCATCCAGGTCGGGGTGGCCTATGCTATTTGGTCCGGCGCAGGATTGGTATTGATTGCGCTGAGCGGCTGGGTCTTTTTCGGGCAGTCGCTGGATATCCCCGCTGTGATTGGCTTGGCGCTAATCGTTGCGGGGATTGTGGTGATCAACATGTTTTCTCAGACTGTTTCACTTTAACATGCTGGTAAAAAACAATCTGCATTGCCGCTGCGGTGTTAAAAGCAGGTTCAAGATTCTCATTTATTTGGCATAATGCGCTTTTTCACCTGTTTTTTCCTTGCATCAGCTGCTTCGAAAACATTTCTCAACGGCCCGTTAAGCTGGGTAAGTTTAACCTCCGGGTAATTCCTTCCAAGAAAAAATAACCCCTGCCAGTGGCGGCAACGTAATTGCCATTGAATCGGCAAATCCCATCCAGGGGATCGGTACACTGTCAATGTTGCCTAAATTACCGACATTGCTGCCACCGTAATAAGTGGAGTCGCTATTAAAGATTTCTTGATAAGCGCCGGCAGCTGGTACGCCGATGCGATAGCCAGTGCGTGGTACCGGGGTGAAATTGAGAATAATCAACACAAATGATCCATCGATGGCACGCCGCAAGTAGGCGATTATCGATTGGTCGGCATCCTGGCAGTCGATCCAGTGAAAACCTTCGACAGTAAAGTCAAGTTGATGTAGGGCCGAGGTGTTTTGATAACAATGATTCAAATCGCGCACAGCAGCTTGCACACCGGCATGTGGTTGTTGCTCCAGCAAATACCAATCCAGTTGGTGACTCATGCGCCACTCACGTTGCTGTGCGAATTCATTGCCCATGAAATTGAGTTTTTTTCCAGGGCAAGTCATTTGATAGACCAGTAACAGGCGCACATTGGCGAATTTTTGCCAGGGATCTCCGGGCATTTTATTCCAAAGTGAACCCTTGCCATGCACCACTTCATCATGCGAAAAAGGCAGCACAAAATTTTCGGTATACGCATAGAGCTGGCTGAAAGTCAGTTGTTCGTGATGATAACGCCGGTGAATCGGATTCTGCTGCATATAAGATAGCGTATCGTGCATCCAACCCATGTTCCATTTCATCGAGAAACCCAAACCGCCAACATAGGTAGGGCGCGATACGCCCGGCCAAGCAGTGGATTCTTCCGCCAGTGTGAGTGCGCCAGGAAATTCTCCGTGCACCATAATATTCAGCTCGCGAATAAAATCAATCGCTTCCAGATTTTCCCGTCCGCCATATTTGTTTGGCAACCATTCGTCATTCTTGCGCGAGTAGTCGAGATAAAGCATAGAAGCCACTGCATCGACGCGCAATCCATCCAAATGAAATTCCGATAGCCAATAATGAGCGCTGGACAAAAGGAAAGATTTCACTTCATTGCGGCCATAATTGAAGATATAGGTGCCCCAATCCTGATGAAACCCCAAGCGCGGATCTTCGTGTTCATACAATGCGGTGCCGTCAAAACGCGCCAGCGCAAAAGCATCCTGAGGAAAATGCGCAGGCACCCAATCTAGAATCACGCCGACTCCCGCCTGATGACAGGTATCCACGAAAAACCGGAAATCATCCGGTGAGCCAAAGCGGCTGGTGACGGCAAAATATCCTGTCGTTTGGTAACCCCAGGACTCATCCAGTGGATGCTCCGAGACAGGCATCAACTCGATATGGGTATAACCCATCTCCTGCACGTAAGGCAATAGATGCGTTGCCAGTTCCCGATAGGTATAGAAGCGTCCGTCCGGATGCCGTTTCCATGATCCGGCGTGAATTTCAAGAATATTCAGCGGCGCATGCAGCCAATCCCAATCCGATCTGCGTGACATCCAAGCGGTATCTTGCCAATGATAGGCATTCTGCGCGGGGATCAACGCGGCCGTGTTGGGACGCAACTCGTATTGCTGGGCATAGGGATCTGTCTTGACAAGAATTTCACCGCTATCGCGATTGCGAATTTCAAATTTATAATGAATGCTGGAGGCTAATTCCGGAATAAACAATTCCCATACACCGCTGGCGTGATGCGCTTTCATCGGATGCATTCGACCATCCCAGCGATTAAAATCTCCTACGACGCTGACGCGCTCTGCATTTGGCGCCCATACTGCAAAGCGCATTCCATCAACACCGGCATTCTTGGCCGGCTGAGTCCCCAGCATGCGATATGCCTGCCATAATTTACCTTGATTGAATAAATACAAATCATGATCAGAAATTTGTGGCATAAAAGCATAGGGGTCGTATGCTTCATAGACGGCATGCTTGGGGTCTTTTCCTTCAATGCGCAAGCGGTACGGCATGGTCGGCATCGATTCGCCGCACCATTCAAAAACTCCTTCAGGATGAACGCATTGCATCGGCTCATAGCCGATGGATGTTTTGATCCATACCTGTGCATCAAAGGCACGAAATACACGCACTAAGACTTGATTATGTTCTCTATGCAATCCTAAATACGCATAAGGATCATGGAGCTTTGCGTTGAGCAGCGCATGTAGCAGATAATTGGGTTTGCTCGTGGTCATCACCTTTAATATGGAGTTAGCAGATGCGGCTTGGATTATAACCTGTCTATTCTTTGACAAAAGGCAATTAAATTCGAAGCAATC
>NZ_JALHQJ010000095.1 GCF_022842015.1 Nitrosomonas sp.
CGTTTTTTTTCCGCTGCATCCATTTTATTATTTATTCATATAAAGATTAATTTCCAGTCGCACTTCAAGCTTATCACTGGCCGTACTCTCACGCTTTATAGCGATCGCCGATATCGCCATAGCCGGGACAGCTTCCAGAGCCTCGGCAATAAACGCACGAATCTGGGAATATTTACCTTTCACTGGCAAAACCATTTCATAGCGCGCCAGACGTGCATCGTTGTCATTTATCAGCCGGTAATCGCTACTAGTCAGCTCCACACCTTGCTTCTTAGCCACTCGCACCAATTCACGAATCCAGAATGGCGAGGAATCAATCCGCGGAAAGAAATCATAAAACACCTGTAACGCCTGATCGCCGCTCATTTTTTTACCGGCTTCGGAATCTGCGCCATCACCAGAAGTGTTTTTCGACACAGCCTGCGCTTGCAGCGTAACAGCTCGATCTTTAAGTTTTTGCAACTCTGTTTCTTGCGGCATCACGACCAACAAATAATAAATACCTGTTGCCAGCATCAAACCAATGCCGATCTTGCCCAGATTACCCAGACGCCCCAGCTGCCAACGCAGCAGCGGCATGAGTCGATTCCACGAAATTTGCGGCAATTCTCTTTTTAAGTAGTTTGAATCCATTCGGCATTTAACAGAAAAATAATCGGACGTTGCGGATTCTCTAATTTAATCTTGTAATTTAACAAGTGCACATTCTCAAATACCGATTCCCGTTCCAGCGCTTCCACAAAATCCAGTAACTCGGCCATACTCTTGGCCTCTCCACTCAAACGCAAGCTGCGATTGGAGAAATTAGGCTGTAATGATAACAAGGCAACATCTTCGGTCGCTGCCTGTTCGATCGAGTCAAATAACATTTCCCAAGGTAAGTTCAGCTGATCCAGAATTACATTGGCTTGTGTAATTTCTTTCTGGATCTCCTGGCCAAATTCACGGATACGAGATGTAGTCCGGGTGCGTGGAGCAGCCTTTTGTTGTTGCTGTCTCTCCATGCGTTCAACCCGGTTACTCCAAGCATTGATCTCTTCAACCTGATAGCGGAATTGAAAAAACACCGCCACAACAATCGACAAACCCAGCAGCAGCAACGAAAGATCAAGCTGTGGTGCAGATTGCTCTCGATAAGGAAATCGTAGTCTCAGGCGGGACATTGATTGAGCCCCGACTGATTGGTTGGAACGGATGGATAATGCGCCAAGGCTGTCATTTTCCCGGCAGGGAGAGAAATGATACACCAGCCACTTTCCTGCGGCAGGGTCAGCTCAGGGTGCTCAGGTGCAAAAAGATAAACAAACTCCATCGCTTCTTTTGCTCCAGACCAGATAACTTCCTGATCCAATGCTGCCAACAGATCGTCGGCCGCATTGTGCAAAATCCGTTGATTTCTGATACTTTGCCACTTACCGTGATGCGTTATCGCGATGCAAATACGTCCCGCCTCAATTACTGCCAAATAGATCTTTTCTCCCTTCAATTGCGCTTGCCAGCGATCATAAACCGATGCCAGATAGGGTTCTATGATTTTAATCTTACAACCATGACTCAATGCCATGTGCTCCAATTGCATTAACAGATCGCGTGGAATCGCCGCACAAACCGCACCGTCGATTGGATTCCAATTACTGATGCTGAGTACCCAGGAATCAACCCGCTCAGCATAGACTTCACGCATACGGAATTCGGCGTAAGATTTTACTTCTTCCGGGGTGGCGATTTCGTTTTGCGGTGGCAACGCTGCATAGCGCAAGAAATGATTGGATAGAATCACAGACACTTCCGTCCCGGTGGCTTCTGCCAAAACCTTTTCTAGTTGCCGCGCTGCAGCATGCCAGACAGGAGCATCCACAACAGGCTCGAAGAATGCCGTTACTTTGGCAGTCTGCACTGGTTTAAGTCCGCGCTTCAAACGCACCCAGTCCAGTCGCTCTGGCGCCAGAAACACCTGAATCTGATCACGCCACAATCGTGACACGATTTGCCTCCTCTAAACTGGTTAGTCCTTGTTTCACCATATCCAACGCCGCTTCACGCAAGAAACGGGTGCCATTGTCCCGGGCTGCTTCCTTGATACGTCGGATCGGTTCGTGAGCAACGATCAATTCACGAATTTCATCGTTCAATAACAAAATCTCAGCAATCGCATTTCTACCGCGGAAACCACTGCCGCGGCATTGCCCGCAACCTTTGCCACTCCGAAACTTGTAATGACTTGCCTGATCCAGGGGAATGCCGGATTCCTCAATTACACTGTCATCCGGACGTTCATCCACGGCACAATGCGTGCAGAGCAAGCGCACTAATCTTTGCGCAACAATTCCGTTCAAAGCGGACACAAAGCTATAGGGATCCACACCCATATGTGAAAACCGGCCAATCACATCAAATACGTTATTTGCATGCACCGTAGTAAACACCAAATGCCCGGTCAATGCGGCTTGTATAGCAATTTGTGCAGTCTCAGCATCACGGATCTCGCCCACCATAATCTTGTCAGGATCATGCCGCAGAATTGAGCGCAAGCCGCGAGCAAATGTGAGTCCTTTTTTCTCATTTACTGGTATCTGCAACACGCCCGCAAGCTGATATTCAATCGGATCTTCAATCGTAATGATTTTGTCATGACCTTTGTTCACTTCTGATATCGCAGCATACAAAGATGTCGTCTTGCCACTACCAGTTGGGCCGGTAACCAGCAGCATGCCATAGGGCTCAGAGCTTAAGCGGCGAATACTCGCGATTGCTGCCTGATTAAAACCCAGCTGGTTCAGGGTTAAGCCTTCGAGTTGATCGGATAATGCCTGACGATCGAGAATACGCAGCACGGCATCTTCACCGAAAATGCTCGGCATGATGGAAACCCGAAAATCTATCTCACGCCCCTGGATAGAAATTTTAAACCGGCCATCTTGCGGCACCCGGCGCTCGGCAATATCCAATTCGGACATCACTTTAATGCGGGAAATGACTTGTTCAGCCAGATCTGCGCCTTGTATCGTACCAATAGCCGTCAACACACCGTCAATGCGGTATTTTATCGACAATAAGCCCGGCGACATTTCCAAATGAATATCACTAGCTTGTGATTTATGCGCATCATACAAGGTGGAATGTACCAGCCGCACTACTTTACTGGTGCCTTCGTTAATGCTCTTCAACGATAAATCTTCAATACCGCTTTGTATCTTATCCAGCTCAGCCGATGACAGCACTTGATCCATAGCGCGCATGGTTTTTTCTTGCTGGGTAAAAAAAGCACTCAAATCGGCCGGATGCACCAGATACCATTCCACTGCCCGATCAAACCGTTCTTCCGCCCATGCACGCAGTTTGCCGGAGAATGGGTTGCTGATTGCGAATAAATACTTCTGGTCATTGTAAAACAACACACACTCATGCGTCATTGCTTCACCAAACGGCAAAATATCAAAAGCGGGCCGTAATGTATGGATCTCTTTCATCTCCAACACGGGCATATGCATTAATTGACCCAGCTGTTGCATCAGCTCATCGGGCGTATAAGCGCTATCTTCTTCCAAAATCTGAATAACAGAAACACCTTGTGCAGCTGCCTTACGGCGAATTTCAGCCAATTGATTGAGATCAATGGGTCGTTTGCTGTCAATTTGTACGGAGGCTTCCATCAATTGATGCTTCCTGCCAATTCAAAAATAGGCATATACATGAGAATGATAATGCCACCGATCACAATGCCGATAAATGCCATCAATAGAGGCTCAATTAGCTTGGTTGTCCATTCCACCCAACGAGCAATCTCCTCATCATGAAAATTACCGATTCGTTCCATCATATCTCCCATCAATCCGGTTCTTTCACCAACACGGAGCATGCGATTACCTACCGCGGTCGTCAGCCCCTCTTGCTCCATTGCGCTGGAAATTGTTCTACCTTCACGGATATGTTTGGCAGCTGCGGCAACTTTGGGTCGAAAATGGGGTTGCAACAATCCGCTAACCATCTCCAATGCTTGCGTGACAGGAATTCCGCCACGAAGCAACATACCAAGTGTTTTATAGAAACGAGCTAATTGATAAACCCGCATATGTTCGCCAATCGCGGGAATGCGCCACAATAGCTGCATAACATTCGCCCAGAAGGTGGGTCGACTGACGATATATCCCATCACAACCAACAGCGCCATTGCGGCAATGGCCAATTCCCAACCACGCTCATGCACAAACTGACCCCATTTAATCAGCAACAGCGATAACCAAGGCAAGTCGCTCCCCATATCGTCATAAATGGCGCTGAATTTGGGAACGACGAATACCATTAGAAAAACCGAGACAAGCAATCCAACTACTAATAACAATACGGGATAAATGGATGCGCCCACCAGTTTTTTACGGACAAAATCCATTTGTGACTGATACGTAATGAATCGTGTTAGCGCTTCAGCAAGATCGCCAGTCCGTTCACTGGCACGAACCGTTGCAATATATAACGGCGGAAATGCTTGCGGGTAATCTTCCAATGTTTGTGAAAAAGTTATTCCTTCGTAGAGTCGATCGAGAATATTCTGGATAATTTTGCGATTGCTGGTATCCTGTTCTTTTTCCAGCAAAGTTTCAATACTCTCCACTAGACTTAATCCTGCAGTTTGTAAGGAAAGCAATTCCTGACTAAAATGCACTAATGGGAAATGGGTGCGCGATTTAAACGTAAAACCGGAAAATCTCCTGCGTACACTCAACACCATACCGCCTTGTTCCATCACTTGTTGGCGTGCTTCTGCCTCACTGTTGGCTTCCAGTTCTAAGTGTACAGTTCCTTGCCCAGAAATAACCGCTTTTACTTCAAAACGCATAAACTAATTACCAGTTGGTGATATCGGCCGCCTCGCCATCGCCACCGGGCTGCCCGTCTCTACCATACGAGAGCAAATCAAACTCGGAACGCTCGCCAGGGTACTTATAAACATATGCGCGCCCCCAAGGGTCGGCTGGCGGCATTTTGGAAAGATAGGGTCCATGCCATCTGGGCTCATTACTGGGGCGATTCACCAATGCGGCCAAACCCAATTCAGTCGCCGGATAACTACCTACATCCAGGCGGTATTGATGCAAAGCTTTTTCTAATGCATCTATTTGCGCTTGCGCCATTTTGATCTCTGATTTACCGACTTGCGAAAAATACTTCGGTCCAACGTAAGCAGCCAACAAACCAATAATAACCATTACAACAAGTAGCTCGAGCAGTGTAAATCCACGCATATTGTTTGCTTTTTGTCGCCTAACCGAATACATCATGTTCATCCTTTATTTACTTTATTAACCAATAAGATCTCTGACATTAAATCTTTATATAGTATGTTGCTTATATGACAGGGTCAAGACAGTATTCAACATTTCAATACTGCCATGTCAGGAACCCCAAACACAAACCACACTAGCGTCGTAAAATAGCCCACCATCGGCCAATATTAAGTAGTGTCATCAGCGAAGCCGAAACATATGTCCATGCTGCTGCACGCAAAATCCTGCGTGCATGGGGCTCATCCCCTTGTATCAGGTACTTGCCATGCTGCAACATAGGCATTGCCCGTGCAAAGCTGGCGTGCAACTCCATTGGAAGCGTCACTAAGTGTATAACCGTAGCCGTACCTAGTGTTAACAAACCACCTGCAAAAAACAGTGCGCCTGTGACCGGTGCCCGTGTAATTATTGTGATGAAGGGAGCAATCATCAGAATTGCTGCACCTAATTTTTCGACCGGAGCAGCAATTTGAACCAGTCGCGTTCGCAATTTTAACGGCAAATAACCATCTCGGTCTTGGATCGCGTGACCAACCTCATGCGCAGCTACAGTAATCGCTGTCAACGATTTGCCGTTAAATTTTTCAGGTGTCAAGCGAACGGCCTTCTCAATCGGATCATAGTGATCTCCCTGCTCAGTCACCTCAACCTTGACCGCTTGCAAATTTGCCCAATCAAGCAGTATGCGCGCTAACTCAGCGCCAGTGCCTGGATAACGGTCATCGGGGTAACTATACTTCGTAAGAGTATGTTTAACCCAGTAAGAAGGCCCCAGAATAAGTACGGCAATTGCGACAATGAACACTAAATAAAGCATAAAACTCAGATATTCGCACGAAAAATTGGTTCCGCTTGCAAAAAGTGTATGGCATTAAAGTCACAACACAAGATTACACGCAACTCATAAATCCAAATAATCAATCAAGCCTATCAAAAGGCACTATTTATTCTAACACCCATTAATTTTTCTGCTGAATTCACATAAAACTGATTTGTTGCGTTTTTCAGCAAATCAGTTTTTTATCTTTTGCAAGAAGATGCGGTTTTAATCTTCACCGTGTTAACCTTCACGTTGCAATGCAATATACTCAACACGACAGAATCACCGTCCGATTTAATCTTTATGGACATATAAATGCCGGAAATGGATGGGGTGAAAACAACGAGGCGTATTCGTCATAATTTGCTGTTAACCAATATCCCCATCATCACACTGTCCGGTTAACATTATGGAGAACGATCAGCAAGCATTCACACTGCGCCTTTCTGTCTAAACCTTCTGAATCTGATCAACTGTCCCAATTACTTCACCACTTCTTGAATAATCCCGGCACCCTCATAAAGCAAATCAAACAAAGTAGATTCCACGGAGACAAGCAGTATTTGCAACATATAGCCAACACATTCTTCCAAACATCGTAGACCACGATTGCATAATGAATACTCAAAACACTTTAAGTATTACTCCTCACCCAGCAATTCATCTACTAATTTAGCTTCTATCTGCTGATATTGCGGATTACTGTTACGCAGAGCAGAAGATTCTTGCCAGCCTGGATTCTGACGCAAGGCGCTGATCAATTTGCTCCAGTCATTAGGTAACTTCTCGTTCCCAGCCTTATCCACCTGTAAGGTATCTTGCGCCGCATGACCTCGATGCATCAGCTTTTTCAATAGGTGTTTCTGGCGCAAATACAATACCTGCAAAGTAGTTTCATCAGCGCACTGCCATTTAGTGCCTTTGACGGTCGCCTTGATTTCATCGCCATAGCGCCTGAACGTCGACCAACCAGCGCCAGCGATAGCACCCAATGCGCTAGCCGCTCCCAAACTCATGCCGCCGACCATCAGATCAATACCGACACCCGCTGCAGCGCCCTTAGCCGCTGCACTTCCGACATCCAACCCATACGCTTTAAGTATACCAGGCGCGAAGATATCCAGCTGCCACTGACCGTTGCTGACAGGAATTTTCTGAATTTCGACATCTTTTTCCGAGAAATTGAAGATCACCAACAAATCATGCAAACAATGCTGCTCGGCTTTACGAACAAAATCGTGTAACCGATCTTCAATCGATGAATTTGTGATTAGATTATTTCCAGTCGCCTTGCTTTCGCGGTAGCAAGCAACATTTGCAATCAACTCAGCAATCCGCTTGGCGCTCGACAAGCAAAGCTGGTTCCATAATTTTGCGCGATAATCGATCAGCTTCTGCAATCGATCATAGTGAGATTCCAGTAAGGTCTGCATTTTCTGATACAAACGCTTCTCGGCGTCAAAGGCAAATGCAACCGTATCGAATTCAAGCGTTGCGTGCATGTGAAAAGCAGTTAAATGCTCACGCCATTTCGTCAGCTCCCGATCATGCCCGGCAATAAAATTAAATACTGGGATAATTGGTTTACCCGATTGCGTGAGAATTTCCAGTTCCAAACGATACTTTTCCAGAAAAGGCTCTCGCACATCAATGATGTATAAAAGAATATCGCTGCGTAGTACCTGGCGAATGACTTTTGCCTCTTGTTCCAACGGATCACTGACAGAAACATTAGCCGCAAACTGCTCCAGCATTTGTATCGGAGACAATAATTTTGATTTAATTTGCAGCTTTTTAATATGCGCAAATAAAGCTCTGGAATCTTCCAAACCGGGCGTATCATACAAATGCAGAATCGGTTCATTGTTAGCGCTAATTGTCGCCTGTTCAACATGTCGCGTGGTGCCTGCGGCATCTTCAATAACACCAAACTCCGTGCTACGTAACATAGTACGAACCAATGATGTTTTACCGGTATTAGTATGCCCGACAACAGCAATATTCAACAATAATTGAGCATCCAAGCCATTGGTTTTTTTTTCAATCATGATTATCGGGTAATTACATGCTCAGCCGGAATTCCGCAAGCTTTCGCCAAGCGAAACCAAGCAAACTCACGTGCACTAGCAACGGATGCTGATGATTTACTCAACAAAATCAACCAGGGCTTGGTATTACTACTGTCGACCAATTCTTTAATCATGCGCTGCACACCGCGATCCGGCAGGCGATGTGCAGCCACACCCAGCAATACTGGGGCTTTCATTTTACTTATCAGCACGATCGCTGAGTCGTGAGATTCCTGATCGATAATATTCAACCGACACATCACCTGCTCAGGCCAGGGCGTTGTGCTATCCAATTCAATGCCAAATGCTTGTGCATTAGCTGGAATAGAGACATTATCAGGCGGGCGAGCTATGTCAGCAGGTTTTATACCTGCCTGCGGATCTGCATCGATAACTTCTGCTTTAACATCGCGCCCCATCAAGCGCTGACGTAATTCAATATAATAAGGTAGATATAGATCCAGCTTAAACCGGTACTCACTCCATTTTTGCATGGCCCAGGAAAGACCGAGCAATAGCAGTCGTGGAAATATGCCATAAACCATCAAGGTACCGATCAAAAAAGTAGCCCAAGCTATCCGTGTTTCCGCATCCTGCTTATCTGCTCCTATCCTGCTTGCAACGGTTTGCGGGTTATCCGGTATTTTTAAGCCGACAGCCTCCAGAGGTGAACCCAAGATTTGGGTAAGTTTAGGTAAAGTACTATCTGGCAATAATGTCGTACCCCATATAAAATTGTATTGCTTGGCCAGCATGAGCAATATCAACAACACTAATCCGGCGGTTAAGTAAGTCAACCAGAGTTGGTGCGTTAGTACACTAATACGCCATTTTCCTACCTTCCCCGTTAAACAACTTTCCCACCAAGCCTGCGATGCCGACGATGCGATCGTGGGATCATGCTTATGCCGATAAGGCAACCAGCTGGCTAATTGCGCCACGACGCCACTACTTAAATTCTGTAAATTCAAAGCAATACCGGATATCCATAACAATAGGGAAATCAGATTAAATCCCA
>NZ_JALHQJ010000096.1 GCF_022842015.1 Nitrosomonas sp.
TTAGTTAAGAGGATTTATTCTGTTTGTGCGAGTCTAAGAGACTTTTCTACTGGTCAATGTGTGGCTTGCCAGTTCCACCCGGTTTCTACCTTTATGTTTAGCTTGGTAAAGCGCCTCATCTGCTTTTTTTAATAGCGATTTCTCATTCAGCGTTTTTGCTTCTGCGCCGATCGCCACGCCCAAACTGATTGTTATGGAGACAAAGGTTTCATTGATTTTAATTTCTTTGCAAGCGACTGCATTACGAAATCTTTCTGCAGCTCTTAACGCGCCATCCAGATTATACGGCGAGAGGATTGCCAGAAACTCTTCACCGCCATAACGTCCAATGTATTCATGAGAACGGGCTGACTCAGTCAGCCGGTTGGCAATTTCACATAATACTGCATCCCCTGCAGGATGGCCGTAGGTATCATTTATGGCTTTGAAGTGATCAATATCGATCATGATGATTGCTATGTTGTAACCCCCTCGTTTAGCACGCTGGATTTGTTTGTGCAGAATGTCAAATATACCGGGGCGGTTGAGCAAGCCGGTTAGCGCATCGTGTTTGACACGTTGTTCGAGTGATTTCTTCTGTGCCTTGAGTTGTTTGTTTAACTTCATCCCTTGGTATAATTGGTTTTTTTCAATCAGAATAGATACCTGACTGGCGATTTGCAACGCTAGATCTTGCTGTGAATGTAAATCTTTGCAGGCATTTTTATTACGACTGGAAAAGAAAATAAACCCGGTTGGTTTGCCACCGGCAAGCAAAGGGCAGATGAGACAGGAACGGATACCTTCGCTAAAAATGGCTTGCGTAAGGCGGGATTTAGAGTGTTTCTCCAGGTGTGCATTTACATCATCAATAATTAGCATGTCTCTGGGATTTGTAAGTGCTAATAGACTGCTGTCAGACGTAGGGATAGTGAGTCCGGTGTTTAATATCAATGGCTCATAACTGGCACGTGACCAATGTAATTTAAGTTTGTTTCCATCATTCTCGAGCAATGCCAGGCTAATCCGATCGTAAGGCAGGTGATCCTGGAAGGATTCATAGATATGGTTCAAAACATCGATTAAATGAAGATTGCGGTTGCATTCGACCATAATCTTATAAAGCGATTGATTTCTTTTGAGTTGCTTCTGAAGATAGCTGGATAATTTTTCTAGTGATTTTCCGAGGCGACCAATTTCGTCATCGCCGGTTGGAATATCCGGTGTGAGATCGCCCTGAGACATTGCTTCAGCCGCTCTGAGTAATGTCTGGATTCGGTCATTCTTTTCCATGTTTTCGCAACCCATTAAATGATAATGTTTTGTGAGTCAAGATAGTTAGGTACGTATTCTATTAACGGCTTTACCAGCTTTTGAGTGATCGGTAGGTCATTAATTCACTGGTTTCTATTTTCCTCCAAAACACAGAAATGATGGAATGTCTTTGCATAAAAATAATTTTAAGATAATGCCTGACAGCATAAGGTATTTAAGTGCCGTCAATGCTAAAATCTTTAGCCGAATTTTAAGAATAATGTAAAAAACAAGATGATAGGGATTTTAGTGCTCACACATGAAGATTTGGGGGATCATTTGATTCGCTGTGCGAGTCATGTGGTGGGTATGAAGCCGCGGCAGTTGTCGCATTTAGGTGTTTTTATCCAGGATGACCCTGAGGTCGTGTTAGTTAAAGCGCGCAAATTGATAGAACAACTGGATAGTGGGGATGGCGTTCTGATATTGAGCGATATGTTGGGTGCGACACCCTGCAACATTGCCAGTCGATTGATACGGTCCGGTAAAGTGGAATGTCTTGTCGGTGCCAACTTACCGATGCTGGTGCGTGTGATAACTTATAGGAATGAGCCGTTATCTGATGTGATCAAGAAAGGATTAAGCGGCGGTCAGAGTGGTGTGCTACAAATTAACGCGGAAGAATCAAATCATGCAAATTAAGGAAGTCGAAATTGTCAATAAACTGGGCTTGCATGCGCGAGCATCAGCAAAGCTGACCAAACTGGCGAGTCAATTTAACAGCGAAGTCTGGGCGACGCGTAATAGCCGCCGCGTCAATGCGAAAAGTATTATGGGTGTGATGACGTTGGCAGCCAATAAGGGTTCGCGCATACAGCTCGAAACTACGGGTGATGACGAGATTGAGGCGATGACAGCATTAGTCGCATTGGTTGAAGATTATTTTGGCGAGGGTGAATGAGCTTTATTTTACATGGCATAGGCGTATCGGAAGGCATCGCAATCGGTCACGCGCATCTGGCTGATCCTGCCGCATTGGAGGTGGTGCACTATCTGATTCCAAAAAATCAGGTAGAGAAAGAAATTGCACGGCTGAACAGTGCTTTTGCTGTGGTGCGAAAAGAATTCGAGGCGTTGCAACAATCTGTTGCAGACGGACATGCGCGTGCGGAGTTTAGTGCATTTCTCGATTTGCATTTGATGATCCTGGATGATCCGATGTTGTCAGAAGCCACTCGCAGCATGATTGTGCAGACCTATTGCAATGCTGAATGGGCGTTAACGCAGCAGATGCAGGAATTGTTGGCGCAGTTTGAAGCAATTGAGGATGCATACCTGCGCGAACGTAAGTCCGATGTAAAGCAAGTGGTTGAGCGTGTACTTAAAGCGATGTTGGGGCATCCCAGTTCTTTACCGATTGCGCCGAAGTTGACTGGCGACAGTATTTTGGTTGCGCACGACCTAAGTCCCGCCGATGTGATGCAGTACAAACAACATCAATTCATCGCGTTCCTGACCGACTTGGGCAGCCAGACATCGCATACTGCGATTGTTGCGCGCAGTCTCAACATTCCTTCGATCGTGGCATTGCACCATGCGCATCAGTTGATTTTGGAAAATGACTGGCTGATTGTCGATGGGACTCACGGCATCATAATTGTAAATCCGGACAAATATGTTCTGGATGAATATCGCCTGCGGCAAAGCCAGTTTGGATTGGAAAGGAAGAAATTACAACGCCTTAAAAGCGTTGCTGCGGTAACATTGGACGGCACGCAGGTTGATTTACATGCCAACATTGAACTGCCGGAGGATATTGCGCAAGTCAAAGAAAGTGGTGCTGTTGGCATTGGGTTGTTCCGTAGTGAATTTTTATTCCTGAATCGCGATGATTTGCCGGGCGAGGATGAGCAATTTGAAGCGTACCGCACGGTGGCGGTGAAAATGCATAAGTTGCCGGTCACCATACGCACATTCGATTTAGGCGCGGACAAGAGTCTCAAGGGGAGTGAACAAGTTGCGACTAATCCGGCATTGGGTTTGCGTGCGATTCGATTAAGCTTGGCAGAACCGAAAATGTTTCACAAGCAATTGCGCGCTATTTTGCGCGCTTCCAGGTACGGCGAAGTGCGTATTCTGGTGCCAATGTTGTCCAATGTTGCGGAAATCGATCAAACACTGCAATACATTGAGTATGCCAAACAGACTTTACGCGATGACAAAATTCAGTTTAATGAGCATATTAAAATCGGCGGTATGATAGAAATACCAGCGGCTGCCTTGTGTATCGAATCTTTTATGCGCAAGCTGGATTTCTTATCGATCGGCACTAACGATTTGATTCAATATACTTTGGCGGTTGACCGGATTGATGATGCTGTGGCGCATTTGTACGATCCTTTTCATCCTGCGATACTCTGGCTGGTTTCGCACATTATCCAGAGCGCCAATCGCGCCAAAGTGCCGGTATCCATCTGTGGCGAGATGGCGGGTGACAAACAGTTTACGCGATTGTTGTTAGGGATTGGATTGCAGCAGTTTTCCATGTATCCGTCGCAGTTGCTGACAGTAAAAAACCAGATTCTGAAAAGCCATTTGCCTGATATTATTCCATTAGCGCAAAAAATCATCAGGACGGACCAACCGGAAAAGATGGCTGCGTTGCTGGCTAAATTGAATGACTAGTATGCGCTGATTTATTGACGATATAATGGCTGACGAAATATTTGGTTGTTTGCCTGGAATTCTCCTTTTATACAAATGCAAGATTCAAAATCAGTGGGTGTAGTAATCCCCCAATACGTACAAATTGATAAGCCATTGCAGCTGAAAAGCGGATTGTCGCTGGATAGCTATCATTTGGTGTATGAAACCTACGGACAACTGAACGCTGCAAGATCCAATGCTGTTTTGATTTGTCATGCACTTTCCGGCACTCATCATGTGGCTGGTGTTTATGCGGATGATGAGAAGAGCATCGGTTGGTGGGATAATATGGTCGGCCCGGGAAAGCCGATCGATACCAATCGGCTTTTTGTCATTGGCGTGAATAATCTGGGTGGTTGTCACGGTTCTACGGGGCCGGCCAGCATTGATCCCCGCACTGGCAAGCATTATGGCGCGAGCTTTCCTGTGGTGACGGTAGAAGATTGGGTCGAGACGCAAGCACAATTGGCTGAACATTTAGGGATTGAGCAGTTTGCCGCAGTGGTGGGCGGTAGTCTGGGCGGTATGCAAGCGATGCAATGGACACTGGATTATCCGGAAAAAGTTCGTCATGCGCTGGTGATCGCGGCGGCTCCCAAGTTGACCGCACAAAATATTGCATTTAATGATGTTGCCCGCCAAGCGATCATGACTGACCAGGAATTTTACGGTGGTAATTTTTATGCCTATGATACCCTGCCTCGACGTGGCTTGCGGCTGGCGCGCATGCTGGGACATATCACTTATCTTTCCGATGATTCGATGGCAGCTAAATTTGGTCGCAGTTTACGCAACGGTGAACTTTCTTTCGGTTTTGATGTGGAGTTCGAAATCGAGTCGTATCTGCGTTACCAAGGCGACAAATTTGCGGATTTATTCGATGCCAATAGCTATTTGCTGATGACTAAAGCGCTGGATTATTTTGATCCAGCCGGATCTTATGATGGTGACCTGAGCTCGGCATTCCGGGTAGCCAAAGCAAATTTCCTGGTGATATCGTTTACCTCGGATTGGCGTTTTTCACCCGAGCGTTCCCGGGAAATTGTCAAAGCCCTATTAAAAAACAAGCTTAATGTAAGTTATGCTGAAATTACTTCCAGTCATGGCCATGACTCGTTTTTGATGACAACGCCTTGTTATCATCAACTGGTGCGGGCGTATATGGACAATATTTCTATTTAGGTAAAAATGAACCTGATCATTAATCATGACTGATACCATAGCACCATCAACCATTGCATTACGCCCGGATTTTGCCGCCATTGCGGAATGGATTAATCCTGGCGCGAAAATACTCGATTTGGGTTGCGGTGATGGCTCGTTATTGCGCTATTTACGCGATACGCGTAACGTCTTTGGCTACGGTGTGGAAATCGATGATGATAATCTTCTCAGTTGTTTTCGCAATGGTATCAATGTAATTCATAATGATCTTGAAGCGGGATTGTCCAGCTTCGCATCGGATTCGTTCGATTATGTCATTCTGTCGCAGACCTTGCAGGCTGTGCGGAACACCGAGGGTATCATTCAGGAAATGCTGCGGGTCGGCAAGGAAGGAATTATTTCCTTTCCCAATTTTGGCCACTGGAAAAACCGCGTGCAAGTAGTTTCCGGACGTATGCCTGTGTCAGAAACATTACCGTATAATTGGTACGATACGCCGAATATTCATCTTTGTACGCTGGGTGATTTTGAAGAGCTGTGTCAGCGATGCAACGCGCGAATTTTGGAGCGCAGTGTGATGAATAATCATTATCGCCCAGTAAATTTCCTGCCAAACTTAAGAGGAATGCTGGCGTTTTACCGTTTTGAAAGTAGAGACTAATAGTGATAGCAACACGTTTAACAGCAAAATCTTTACGCTCCATTTATCAGCTTAAAGTAACCCTGAAAGGCATGCGTCCGCCAATTTGGCGCAGGATTTTAGTTGCGAGCACGACTAAGCTGGATGATATTCATCTCATTTTGCAAATCGTGATGGGCTGGACCAATTCCCACCTGCACGAGTTTATTCAAGGACGGGATCGTTATGGTGAGCCGGATGAGGATTTTCCTTCAGATGCTCAAGATGAAACGCGATACCGGTTAGATCAAATATTGAAGCAAGAAAAGGGAAAGCTGATCTATCTCTATGATTTTGGTGATGGTTGGGAACACGAGGTGGTTTTGGAGAAAATTCTGCCTTTTGAAACCAGTGCTACTTTACCCATTTGTCTGAAAGGGCGCCGTGCCTGTCCGCCGGAAGATATTGGAGGTATTGGAGGATATATGATGTTTCTGGATGCAATTTCTGATCCGGCACACCCGGAACATGAAGTCATGCTGGAATGGATTGCTGAGGATATTGAGGGTTCATTTGACCCGGAAACATTTGATCTTGCTGAGGTAAATCAACTGCTGCAGAGTTAATCTGCAGCTGTTATCTTAGTCTTGGCCATGAATTTCGTAGGGTTGAGTTTTTAGAGCGTGCAATAGTTTTCCCCATGAGCTCCAGAGCGCTGAGTTCTGCTCCAAGTAACACATTATGACTTATACGAACGCGAAGGTGTGGATTATATCCACTTTCGCGTTTTTTTGGATTTTGGACATACATAGATTATCTGATAGTCTATTGTCTGATAAATCGCCTTGTACTTGTCATGCACGACAATAAAACCCACGATTCAGCACTTCATGCCCCGTTGCCGGAAAGACAGCCCATACTGCGCATGGTGCCGACGTCGTCTGACACGAATTATGCTGGCGATATTTTCGGCGGCTGGATCATGTCGCAAGTGGATATCGCCGGAAGCATTCCGGCGATTCGCCAAGCGCGTGGGCGGGTCGTCACAGTTGCTGTCAATTCGTTTGTTTTTAAACAGCCGGTATTTGTTGGCGATCTGGTCAGTTTCTATGCCGACATCATTAAGATTGGGCGAACCTCGATTACCGTTGATGTGGCGGTATATGCGCAACGCGGAGTGCGCGAAGGGGGTAATGAAATTTGCATCAAAGTGACCGAAGCCGTTCTGACTTATGTGGCGATCGATAACGACCGGCGGCCAAGAACCGTATCGCAGGAATAACATGATGCGTTGAATGCAAGCGGTTGCCCATTAAGTCGATCACAGATTTGTTACAATTCATTATCTGCTCGTGGCGATTGCTTGCCAACTCGAGTGTGTTCCTAAAGGTTAACAACATTTAATAACAGGCTACCAAAATGCAGAATTTACCTCAACGTACCCATATCTATCAGAATCATCATTTCGACAGCACACGCTGGGATTATTTTCAGTCGCGTGATAATGATATCGTTATCGCAACATCATACAAAGCGGGTACGACGTGGACGCAAGCGATTGTTGCGCATCTGCTCTTTCCCGATGGGGATTTCCCGGCTCCACCTGCGCAAATGTCGCCGTGGCTGGACATGCGGATTATTCCGCTTGAAGTGGTTTTGAACAACTTGAAGGCGCAGCAACATCGCCGCTTTATCAAGACGCACCTGCCGCTTGATGGTGTGCCATATAGTGAAAAAATCAAATATCTCTATGTCGCTCGCGACACGCGTGATGTCTTCATGTCTTTGTGGAATCACTATGCGAAAATGAAGGAAGAGATGTTCATGCTATTGAATATGCTACCTGGACGCATGGGGGATGAACTCCCGCTTCCTCCGGAGGATATTCATGATTTTTGGCGGAATTGGATATCCCGAGGCTCTTTTGCGTGGGAAACAGACGGCTGGCCATACTGGTCGCATCTCGCCAATGTTCAATCCTGGTGGAATTTCCGTCATTTGCCTAATATTCAGTTGTTTCACTATAGCGACATGCTCGCAGACACCGAGCGCGAGGTTTGCCGCATCGCCGCTTTTCTGGAAATCGAAGTACCTGAACAAGCTTGGGAAGGCATCATCAAGGCCGTTTCATTTGCCGAAATGAAACGCCAGGGCGAGTTGTATGCGCCGGGAGGTGGTCAATTCTGGAAGGGTGGAGCGGAGACTTTTATGCACAAAGGCACCAATAACCGCTGGCGCGACGTGCTCTCTGATGAAGAGTTGGTATGCTACGACGCCGCTTGCAAACGTGCGTTGACGCCTGATTGTCGGGAGTGGCTTGAGAATGGAGGAACGATTTGATTTGAAAACTTACTGCTGTCTGTCAACACCAAAGCAAGTCAACCTGACTGAACTATAATTGGCATAATGAGTTTTCGTATAACTTTCTGACTGGGATAATCAGGTACATGGCGCATGTGACGCGATCTTCTCACAAATACCACGATTTGCTCCGAGATTTGAATTTAAGAGCCTGGCAGAAAGGCATAATTCAGATTGATCTTTACGTGCTGCATCCAGATGGTCGGAGGTAGTGACCTTGGCATGGCGCAATTCGCCGGTCGAAAAAGCTTGCGAGATATTTTAGAAAACAATACTTCAACCCAGGTTCATTCTCTTTACCATAAACCTTTGTCTGTTGGTTTCTCCGTAGGTAAATTATTACGCGACAAAAAGAGCGCTATCAAGCTTCATGTCGAATGTGAATAACAGCGATGATGCTTGGTACAGAGCCGTTTGACAGAGAAAAAGATATTCTTGTTATCGCTTTAAGGTCAATAACTAAATTTAAAGTTATTAGTTGCGAGTCGGCCTTGAAGTACCAGGGGTTAACTTAGATTGCTGTATTTGAATTTAGTTGAATAACGTAACCTCATGGTTTTATTGCGAAGAGATCTATCCAACGATAAACAGGCCAACAATATCAGATCGTCTGGTTGTGAAAACTTATGGGATAGTTATGATAAGAACGAACTAAAGATTCTGCAATAAAAAATCGACCGCAAGCGGTCGATTTTTTATTAATGCTACTTCTAACTATATTTACTGCGGTACGATATTGGACGCTTGTTTACCCTTAGGGCCAGTTGTGATGTCGAAGGTAACACGCTGAGCTTCTCGTAGTGATTTATAACCGCCACTGGTGATTGCAGAGAAGTGAGCAAATATGTCTTCTCCACCGTC
>NZ_JALHQJ010000097.1 GCF_022842015.1 Nitrosomonas sp.
TAATCTGTGCACCGGCATCGGCCATGCGTTCAAGCTGCATGCGAGATAATCCAGTGAAAACGTCATTACCTGTTTCAAATGTTTTTTCATTCATAAAAAAGCGATGAAGCCTGTATCAGCACCTCATCACAACCTCCCTGACACGATAATTAATAGGATCTGACAGCACATGGGTTTTTCATGCTGCATGGGTTTTTCGGCGCACAAGGATTCCTGGCGGCGCATGGGTTAACTGCGTTACTTACCGGCTTGAATTCTTTCTGTAACACCGCTGTATATGCCGTTAATGCGGCAAGTTGTCTTGAATCCCAGGCAAATGGCTTGCTCTGCATGGGTTTTATCATACAAAACTGGACCATTTCTTCCAATGCAATTGATTCCATGCCGTTATTGTCCGCCACCATTTGCACAAAGTGTGGATAGGGCTTGGCAAAATCGGGTTGCAGCATCGCTTTACCATCCTGATGACAGCTTGAACAGGACATGGAATTATTATGGCTGATTTCCTTACTGTTCCACAGCGCTTTGCCTTCATTTATTAAAGCCGCCCGGTCTCCTTGATAGGGTTTTGTTCCCTCGGGTCGAGTTACCACCTTAGGATCCACTCTATCACCTGCAGCACAAGGATTACTGGCTGCGCATGGATTCATGGCTGCACAGGGATTTCTTGCCGTACAAGGGTTGCATGGATTACGTTTGCCAGCGCGTGGCGCACAAGGTTTGCAGGTTGCCATGGCACAGCCGTTCAATGTTAAAGGCAGCCCGATTACTGCGCCAAATAAAGCAGAAATAATCGCTGCTCTTAATGGTTGAATTTTGGTTTTCATAATTTTCCTTATCTCACAGAGAACTTCTTAAGTTTCGACTAATGCATTAAATAAAGCACCCCGCTGCAAGCGCGGGGGAATTGAATTCGCAGAGATTAATATTTTTTTGCTGCACAAGGATTTTTAGCGGCGCAAGGATTCTTGGCTGCACAAGGATTCTTAGCAGCACATGGATTCCTAGCCGCGCAAGGATTCTTGCCAGCGCAGGGATTTTTCATGTCATGCTGAGGTTGTGCTTTCGCCTTTGGCGCACACGGATTACTCTCAGCAAATGTTGGTGCGCTCATAGAAATTGCCATCAGGCCAGCTACCAGGGAAGAAGCCAAAAGTTTTTGACGTTTTTTCATTAATAATTCTCCTAAGATTTAGTTACAGGATGAAACAAACAGCCAGCAATGGCGGTTCAAAACAAGAATTTGGTACAAAACATCCAAATTCTTGCAACTTAGTCGAAGGCAAATAGATTTCCTTACAATACTGCTCACCATATTCAAATTATCGAAGAACTCCAGTAGCTGTATAGTTCTACAGTTTGCTGGATTGGATGAACCTAATCATTCACCTTGTCAGGTTGCTGAAAACAACGCACCCCTGCCTTCTTTCCGCCCATGCGGATAATTTCCAGTAACCTGTTAAATATTCTTTAAGTAGTAGATGTTGCTGTAATGGGGCATGTACTTGCGTAGTTGGTTTGAACTTCAAATTAATTCGAATATTAAGTGAGACCTTTATAAAAGTTGCACTGCAAACTTGAAGCCACCTTTTGGTTTAGATTTCTGAAAAAATAGTGCATGTTCTGATGAAATCTCTTGCTTAGGTTAAAATACGTGCTGTTTTCTTGCTCGGCATGATTTGTCACAAAATGAAACTTCACCTTCAAATATTTATAAGTCACAAAAAAGGATTATTCTATGAAATACCAGACCGATGATTTGCGCATTATCGGCGTTCACGAGCTTACTCCGCCAGTAGAGCTTCATCGCGAATATCCCATGACGGAAATAGCAACTGAAACCGTTTACGCAGGGCGGAAGGCGACGCATCAGATTTTGCATGGTGAGGATGATCGGCTGCTGGTCGTTGTCGGTCCCTGTTCCATTCACGATGTCGATGCAGCATTGGAATATGCAGCGCGTTTGAAGCATTTGCGCGAGGTACTGAAGCAGCAGTTACATGTCGTGATGCGAGTGTATTTCGAAAAGCCACGCACAACCATCGGTTGGAAAGGGTTAATCAATGACCCTGATCTGGATAACAGTTTTCATATCAATAAGGGACTTAGGATGGCGCGCCGCTTATTGCTGGATTTAAACACGATTGGCATGCCTTCAGCAACCGAGTATCTTGATCTTATCAGTCCGCAATATTTGTCTGATCTGATCAGTTGGGCAGCCATTGGCGCACGCACCACCGAGAGTCAGGGGCATCGCGAATTGGCTTCCGGTGTATCCTGTCCGATCGGTTTTAAAAATGGCACATATGGTAATTTGAATATTGCAATTGATGCAATCAGCGCGGCTTCTCGTCCGCATCATTTTCTTTCGGTTACCAAAGAAGGGCACACAGCTATTTTTGCTACCAAGGGCAATGAAGACTGTCATATTATCCTGCGCGGTGGACGTAAACCAAATTATGATGCAGATAGTCTTGCTTCTGCAGTGGAAGAGTTACAAAAAGCCAAGTTACCCCCACAATTAATGATTGATTTCAGTCACGCGAATAGTCACAAAGATTTCCATCGCCAAACAGAAGTGGCAGCTAATGTGGCAGGGCAAATTGCAGATGGGAACCGTGCTATTTGCGGTGTGATGATCGAGAGTCATTTGGTTGAAGGCTACCAGAAAGTGGATGGCAAGAAACGCGAAGAATTGGTTTATGGGCAAAGTATTACGGATGGTTGCATCGGTTTTGATACGACCGAACAAGTGCTGCATCAGCTTGCCGCAGCGGTAGAAACGCGCAGAAAATAATTGTCTATTGAGCCTGGTGCTATGGCAAACAGCTGGCGTTGACTATCTGCTTTTCAGGTGCGATTCAATGATATGGATTTTATCAATTCATCACTTCAAAGCCCGCATCAACGATAGCTGCTTTAATTTGATCGACATTAATATTGTTCGAGTCATATTGAATGGTCGCTTGCGCAGGTTCGAGGGTTACTTCCGCTTGGAGTATTCCTGACAGGTTATTGAGAACTGTTTTGACACTGTTAACACAACCCATGCAGGTCATGCCTTTTATTATGATAGTGGCAGTTTGCATCGTATTTATCCTAATAAAGATTATTCATGATTGGTGTGCCAACGTTTCAATAGTAGTGAATTGGTGACTACCGAAACAGAACTCATAGCCATAGCGGCACCGGCAATGACCGGATTGAGCATGCCAATGGCTGCCAATGGAATTCCCAGCGTATTGTAGATAAAGGCAAAAAATAGGTTCTGGCGAATTTTTCGAAGTGTGGCACGTGACAGAGAAATGGCATCAACGACACTCGTCAGATCATTGCGAATCAAAGTGATGTCGGCAGCTTCAATCGCGACATCCGAGCCGGCACCAATGGCAAAACTGACATCCGCAGCAGCTAGCGCGGGTGCGTCATTAATACCATCGCCGACCATTCCCGTGAATTTTCCACTGGCTTTTATTTTTTCTACTTCTGCGGCTTTATCCTGTGGCGATACCTCAGCGCGAAATTGCGTAATGCCGGTACGCTTGGCAATTGTCTCTGCGGTTACACTGTTGTCGCCGGTTAACATAATGACTTCAATTCCCATGGACTGCAACTGTTTGATTGCTTCAAGAGAGGTGCTGCGCAGTTGATCTGCAATAGCCAAATAACCAAGTACTTTACCAGCGTCTTGAGTAACGGAGGCAACACCAATAACGGTTTTTCCTTCGGTTTGCAAGCTACAGATTTGTTGCTCATCAATGGCGATGTCGTACTGTTCTAGAAATTTTGGAGAGCCGAGCAGATATTTTATATCATGTAATTGAGCTGTAATGCCGCTGCCAGTAATCGCAGTAAAATTATTGATTGGTTGAAGCTGCAAATTTTCTTTTTGTGCACAATCAATCACAGCGCGTGCCAGCGGATGTTCGGAGCCTTGTTCCAGGGAAGCTGCAATTTGCAACAAATCCTGCTTGCTAACGGATCCCGATGCTACGATGTCGGTAACTTCAGGTTTGCCTTCGGTAAGTGTACCGGTTTTGTCGATTATGAGTGTTTGAATTTTCTCGGCATGTTCTAGTGCTGTTGCATTTTTCACCAGGACGCCAATCTGTGCACCACGTCCTGTGCCAACCATAATGGCAGTCGGCGTTGCTAAACCCAATGCGCATGGACAAGCGATGACCAAGACTGCGACTGCATTGATAAGAGCCGTCACAAAGCTGCCAGTTAACCACCAAGTTATACCCAAAGTTACGATGCTGATCACCACGACAACAGGCACGAAAATTCCCGAGATAGTATCGGCCATGCGTTGTATCGGTGCTTTAGACCCTTGGGCTTCTTCGACCAGATGAATGATCGCGGCGAGTTGGGTTTGTGTGCCGACACTGGTTGCGCGACATTTAAGCAGACCTTGCTGATTCATCGTGGCGGCAAAGACTTTTGCGCCAACCTCTTTGTCAACGGGCAAACTTTCGCCAGTTAGCATGGATTCGTTAATGCTGGAAGATCCTTCGATTACAACCCCATCGACGGGTAAATTTTCACCGGGGCGCACAATAAAGATATCATTGACCTGCAAGCTGCTTGCAGGCACTTCGAGGATCTCTCCATTACGCTCAATGCGTGCTGTTTTAGGCTGCAACTTGATCAATGCCTCGATGGCCTCAGATGTTTTACCTTTGGCGCGTGCTTCCATTAATTTACCCAGTAAAACAAGGGTAATTATGGCCGCGCTGGCTTCAAAATAAACATGTTGATCCAATCCAAATAGGGTGACTGCAGCACTAAAAAAATAAGCCATGCTAGTACCTAACGCTACCAATACATCCATATTGGCACCGCCGCTACGCAGGGAATGCCAGGCACCAACATAAAAGCGGCGTCCAATCCAGAACTGTACCGGAGTAGCCAATAACCATTGCAGCTCGTGTGGAAGCATGTCCATCTCATGGCCAGAAAACATGGCGCCCATTTGAAGCACTAATGGCAATGTGAGGATAGCTGAAATCCAGAATAAGCGTAATTCAGCTTGATAGGCAGTCTGGCGCCGTGCTTTTTCTTCGGCATGGCCAGAATCACTGATTTGGTTGGCTTCATAACCTGCTTTGATGACCGCATCAATTAAGTTGTCGACAGTTACCAAGCCTGGGATGAAATTGACTTTGGCGGTTTCTGTCGCGACATTGACAGTGGCCGTGACGCCGGGCAGTTTGTTCAATGCCTTCTCAATATGCCCGGCACAGGCTGCACAGGTCATTTTGTGCAATTGCAACTGCACCGATCTTGGCGCGATGTGAAAACCGGCATGCTCAATAGCATTAATCAGCGTGCCGGCGTTTACTTGGTCTGCATCATAATTCACATGTGCTTTCTCATTGGCAAAATTGACTGAAGCTTGAACGCCCGAGAGTTTATTTAGATTTTTCTCTATACGCGCGGCGCAGGCGGCACATGTCATACCTTCGATAGGCAATTCAATTTGTCTGAGGGTGGATGTATTCAATATTTTTCCTATGAGTTTGGCTATTGGCGATCTAGCACTAATGTTCCGTCAACCCATTTCACTCTATCTCCTTGCTGAAAGCTTGCTCCTTCAGGAAGTGCGATAATTGCTTGTCTGCCATCATCTAGAGTGATCCCGATCTGGTGCTGATACCCAGGGTAAGCGATACTTCCTTCATGATTGCCACCAATGACTTGCGGATGATCTGTGCCATGCGGAGGAAAATGAGGGGTTTGGCGAATGATCTCTCGAGCGACAGTTCCAGCAACAATTCCACCTGCTATCGCATTCATGCTAGATCCTTGTCCGATTTTATTAATGGAATTGATAATTCCACAGTTAGCGCATCCTGATGTTGTCGGCTGCCGGCGAATAGCTCCAGCGTCGGTACTTTTGATACTGACACTGTTTCGTGGTGCGCTAATTGCTGTGCCAATTCGATGAATGGTTCTTCGCGGTTTGTTTAAATCTGATGGGGTTTCTGGTAAAGATTGGGGCGCCAGATTTTGAGCCCTTGGCGGCAATGGATAGTTATGCTCAAAATTCGTTGCTTGTGGAAAGACAAAACCAGTATAGGATGCGCCTGCTACAAGACTCATCGCAATAACCAATGCTTTTAAATCAATAGCATGGTGTTTGTTTGACATCGCCAATCTCCTTCAAGATACAGATCACAATCAATTTACAATTTTTAGATTAAACGAGATCGGGATGGTTTCATTTTATTATGATTTCTGTCAGCACATAATGTTTGCCGACATGTATATTATCAATCTAATCTTTTGAGCTGTCTTTTTGCTCTGAAGTGGCTTGCTTAGATTCAGGTGAAGTGTCTGAATGAATTCCCCGGTTACGCTTCTTGATCATCAATGCTGCGATGAATATTCCTACTTCATAGAGAAGGCACAGGGGTATTGCTAACATAAATTGTGAAATAACATCAGGGGGTGTGAAAATGGCAGCAATGATAAATGCGCCGACAATTACGTAAGGGCGTATTTCTTTGAGTTTCTCAATAGTGATTACGCCTGCTCTAACTAAAACGATGACAAAGACGGGTACTTCAAAGGTGACTCCAAAAGCCATGAACATGGACAAAACAAAACTCAGGTATTTGCTGATGTCTGTCATTACTGCTACACCTTCCGGTGCAAAATAAGTAATAAACTCAAATACCACCGGCAGTGCGGCAAAATATGCGAATGCCATACCAGCAAAGAACAACAGACTGGTGCCAATAACTAAAGGCAACGCCATGCGTTTTTCGTTGGAATAGAGTCCAGGTGCAACGAAAGCCCATATTTGATATAAGGTATGTGGCAATGTGATGACAAAGGCCATCATCATGGCAACTTTCATGGGTACAAAAAAAGGTGTCGCTACATCCGTGGCTATCATTTGACCACCTAGCGGGAGCTTCTCCAGTAATGGCTGTGCCAGAATGGTATACAGTTCTCGTGCAAAAAAAGCACAGGGAATAAAGCCAAGCAGGAGCATACCCAGTATACGTATCATCCGGGTACGTAATTCCACTAAATGAGATAGGAACGAACCTTCAAGCATGGTTTTTTATTAAAAGTTGTGGGATCAACAATGTGAAAAAGTGTCGATGAGTTTCCAATCAATACACTACAGATTACAATTTCTTTTTTTGTGCATCAGCATCAGTAGTGCGCGAGGTTTTATTGTCGTCTAGCTTTGATTGCCGTGATTTTAACTGCGATTGAGGCGCTGCCAAGTCTTTGGGTGACTTTTCCTCAGTCTGGACATCATTCGTAATAGTGGTTTTCAGTTGTTCTACACTTTGTTGAACTGAGCTTTCAAGTGAGTCGACTGTGTCTTGCACAGAGGATTGCATTTTCTTGAGTTCTTCCATGCGCATTTCATTATGAATATCAGTTCGGATGCCATACATGAAATTACGGCAACGCCCGTACAAATGACCAATTGTTCGAGCAACAACCGGCAGCCGTTCAGGTCCGATTACGATCAAAGCAATCATAGAAATGATCAGTAACTCCATGAAGCTGATATCAAACATGTTGTCTCGTTGATTGAAATTGAATGAATAGGAATTCGATCAAAACCAGACACAGTAGTTAATATACAATTTGATTCTCAGGTTTTGGTTTGAGTTTTTTCCTTGAATTCTGCGTCGTCGGTCTGATTATTAACACCCGTTGGCTGCGATGCGCTGCTTCCCATTTCGGTGCCTGATTTATTGTCTTTCATGTTATTGGGAGCAGCTTCTTTGTTGGTAGTAACCTCTAAAACTGTCTGATTGGCGGATGTGGTGTCTGGATTTTCGGTTTCCGATTCTTTCATTCCTTCTTTGAAGCCTTTCAGGGCGCTTCCCAAATCGCCACCCAGATTACGTAATTTCTTTGTTCCGAATACCAGAACGACAATAGCCAGTACAATAATCCAATGCCAAATGCTAAATGTACCCATTGCTTCCTCCTATTAAATGGAACAGAACTGGTTCAACCTGAGTGAATCATTCCAGGCAAACGATCCCGACCACCGATGATATGGAAATGTAAATGAAATATTTCTTGCCCGCCTGCCGGGCCAGTATTAATGATAGTGCGGAAACCATTTTCACATCCCCGTTCTTTTGCCAGTTGTGGAGCTAATAATAGCATTTTTCCAAGCAAAGGCTGATGAATGTCTTGAACATCGCTGAGCGAATCTATATGCAGTTTAGGAATTAATAAGAAATGGATGGGAGCAGCAGGGTTTATGTCATTAAAGGCAAGAAGATTTTCGTCTTCGTAGATTTT
>NZ_JALHQJ010000098.1 GCF_022842015.1 Nitrosomonas sp.
GGGGTATTACTTTCAGGTTGGGATTGTGTTGACTGTGCCAGTATTGCTTGTCACGCTGGTTACCCTCGCTATGT
Organism: Nitrosomonas sp.; assembly: GCF_022842015.1. Taxonomy (GTDB): domain Bacteria; phylum Pseudomonadota; class Gammaproteobacteria; order Burkholderiales; family Nitrosomonadaceae; genus Nitrosomonas. The sequence goes on from NZ_JALHQJ010000098.1 coordinate 75, forward strand.
GGCTTAGTATTCACTGAGATGGCTATTGCAAGAATCGCAACATAATCGTGGACGCCTGAAAGCAGAATTAAATTTTAATTGCAATCTTGTTAGTTTAACTTTATAGGAGAATCAAAATGACAACTATTCATGTATTTGACCCTGCCTCATGCTGTAGCTCAGGCGTTTGCGGTTCCGACGTAGACCAGGAACTGGTCGGTTTCTCCGCTGATGTGGATTGGGTCAAACAGCACGATGTTGCAATCGAGCGTTTTAATCTGGCGCAACAACCTATGGTTTTTGCAGACAATTCAACGGTGAAAGGATTTTTGGAACGCTCCGGTGCTGAAGCGCTGCCATTAATACTCGTAGACGGAGAAGTGGCATTGGCAGGCCGCTATCCGCAGCGTAGCGAACTTGCGCGCTGGGCGGGGATTCCTCTGGAGGAAGCAGTCGAAGAATCGAGTTGTTGCGGCGGCTGTTGCTAAAGGATACTCGAGCTTACTCGTGACCAAACTCAAATTTCTCAATCAGCCACCGCGTTTCCTATTTTTTACCGGCAAGGGTGGGGTCGGCAAAACGTCACTAGCTTGCGCTACAGCGATAAAACTGGCCGATGCCGGTCAGCGAGTATTATTGGTCAGCACCGATCCGGCTTCTAACGTTGGCCAGGTATTTGGTATTACGATTGGGAATCAGGTTACGGCGATTACCGCAATACCCCGTTTGGCCGCTTTGGAGATCGACCCGCAAGCGGCGGCCGAAGCTTACCGCGACCGCATTGTCGGTCCGGTGCGCGGTGTGTTACCGGATACGGTAGTCAAAGGTATCGAAGAGCAATTATCCGGTGCTTGCACGACCGAAATTGCCGCCTTCGATGAATTTACCGCGCTTTTGACCGATTCGCCGCTGACTACGGACTACGATCATATTATCTTCGACACCGCGCCGACCGGCCACACCATTCGGCTGCTGCAATTGCCCGGCGCATGGAGTGATTTTCTTACAGAAGGCAAAGGCGATGCCTCTTGTCTTGGCCCATTGGCTGGTCTGGAAAAACAGCGCGCCCAATACAAAGCAGCGGTAGATACTCTAGCTGACCCGGAGCGTAGCCGATTGATATTGGTGGCTCGTGCGCAACAAGCTACGTTACGTGAGGTAGCGCGGACGCATGAAGAGTTAACGGTTATCGGCTTGACGAAACAATTTCTGGTCATCGATGGCTTGTTGCCGCAAGCTGAAACGTTACGGGATCCTTTAGCCGCTGCAATCTTCCAGCGCGAACAAGATGCTCTGGTGGCCATACCGGAAGTTCTCAACCGATTGCCTTGCGATCACATTGTACTTAAACCGTTTAACCTAGTCGGATTGACCACGTTACGAAAATTACTGGCTGATGCTTTGCCTGACGAAGGCAGCAATGAATTTACGCATACTGCAATCCCATTCCCCAGTTTATTCAGTTTGACTGATAAAATTGCCAAAGACGGATGCGGTTTAATCATGCTGATGGGCAAAGGTGGTGTTGGCAAAACCACCCTTGCTGCGGCTATCGCCGTGAATCTCGCGCATCGTGGTTTGCCAGTACATCTGACCACCTCTGATCCAGCAGCGCATCTGAGCGAAACGCTAAATGGAGCAATGGCTAATCTAACGATAGACCGGATTGATCCGCATGTGGAAACCGAACGTTATCGTCAGCATGTCCTGGAAACCAAGGGCGCACATCTGGATGCTAAAGGCAGGGCTTTGTTGGAAGAAGACTTACGCTCACCTTGCACAGAAGAAATTGCGGTATTCCAGGCATTCTCACGAATAATTCGGGAAGCGGGTAAGAAATTTGTCGTGATGGATACCGCACCGACCGGTCACACGTTGTTATTATTGGATGCCACCGGTGCTTATCATCGCGAAGTCATCAAACAGATGGACAGTTCCATCGTGCACTACTCAACGCCGATGATGCAACTGCAAAATCCTAAGCAGACCAAGATACTGCTTGTTACATTGGCGGAAACAACACCCGTGCTGGAAGCCGCTAACCTGCAAGCCGATTTGCGCCGCGCTGGTATTGAACCGTGGGCTTGGGTCATTAATAACAGTGTTGCTGCGACGACTGTACACTCACCCTTATTATGTCAGCGCGCCAGTAACGAACTTGCTGATATAAAAACAGTATCCATTGTTCACGCAAAGCGTTATGCCGTCGTGCCATTACTCAAAGAAGAACCGGTCGGCGTACAGAGGTTATTGGACTTATCAAGAAGTAGCCAATAACAATGGCTCTGTCGCATTAACGAAAGAAAGCTGATATCTGGTTAATATTATCAAGCGTACAGTTGGTCTTGAGGCGATTATCTTGCCAACGTGTCAATCAGCGTTGAAATTTTGCCAGTTTTTTTCAAAAAACAGCATCCAAGTTTGCCATCTTAATTTTTATGTCATTGCTTTTAAATCTTAGTTTCTTTCATAAAAGACGCTGACACTGGAAAATATTGAATGCTGATTGACAACGGTCTTCTCGGATTTGATCTACATGGCAAAACGGTAGGCGTTATTGGCACTGGAAAAATTGGTCAGGTATTCGCCAATATTATGATTGGCATTGGCTTCAACCTAATAGCTTCGGATGTAAAGCCAAATACGCAATTGATTGCAGCTGGCGTACGCTACATACCTGTGGAAGAACTCTGGCCCCAAGCGGATATTATTTCACTGCACTGCCCGCTCAACCCCAGCACCCATCATCTCGTTGACACACTGGCCATTAATCAAATGAAAAATGGTGTAATGCTGATTAATACCAGCCGCGGCGGACTCATAGATACCCCCGCTATTATTAAAGGACTTAAGTCGCAAAAAATTGGCTATCTGGGGCTGGATGTTTATGAAGAAGAAGGTGACTTGTTTTTTGAGGACTGCTCCGAGAAACTTTTACAAGATGATGTTTTCGCGCGCCTGCTCACCTTTTCCAATGTGGTAGTTACCGGTCATCAAGCATTTTTTACCCGCGAAGCGCTTACCGCAATTAGCCGCATAACTATCGATAATATTACACATTTTGAACGCGGCGAATTAACCAAGGTCTTTAGTGTGAGTTAAGGGCATTACCAAGTTAACTTTTTGTAAGGTATCAAACTCCGAATTATCGCCTTCATGCTAGCGCTATCTTTTTCCATGACGCAAAAGCACCTTGTCTTAAATCCCGATAGTCGCTTTCTTCCATAATGACTTCAATGTCGCGGTAAGAAACACCATATCTGAAGTAGCAAAAACAGCGTAGAGAATGACATCTTTTGGAAAGTGAGTGCCTTTAAAACTGATCATTGGATTTTTCAATTACTAAAATTGGCAAGTATCACTCAAACTGACAAACTTTGCGACAGAACCCTCTGATATTACAGTCATCTATCAGGATGACAATAGGAGTTAATTATTCAGCATACGGTGTTCTGCTTCACTCTAAATGACGCCAAGCATTAAACCACTCTAAAGCTCAGCTTTGGTAGTTTGGCAACTTCTGCGACGACTTCGTCTCCTTTTACTAGCGAACCCACCCCTTCTGGGGTGCCAGTAAATATCAGATCACCAGCCTGCAATGTAACTAGGCTAGACAGCACACTGATGATTTCAGCAAGGTTCCAGATCATTTGGTTAGTATTGCCATGTTGGCGTTGCTGGTCATTTACAATTATGCTGATCTCTAAATGGCTTGCATCACCAACTTCAGCGGCTGGTACCAGTTTAGATACCGGTGCTGAATAGTCAAACCCTTTTGCCATGTCCCAGGGTCGACCCAGTTTTTTGGCCTGCCTTTGTATATCTCTGCGAGTCAGGTCTACCCCAACCGCATAGGCGTATATATGATCAAGTGCTTTAGAGACTGGAATATCAATACCTTTCTGCCCAATAGCCATTACCAGTTCTACTTCGTGGTGTAATTCTTCAGTGGCGGGGGGATATGGTATTTTACTGGATTGAGTGGCAGCGTCGGCTGGCTTGGTGAAAAAGAAAGGTAGTTCGCGGTCTGGCCTACCACCCATTTCTCGCGCGTGGGTTGCAAAATTCCGCCCCACACAGTAAATTCTATGAACCGGATACAGCCGCCCATCACGCATCTGGATTTCATTGGTAAGAGCAAGATGTGTAACAGATAAATGTAAGTCACTTTTCATATTTCTGGAATATACACGAGGCCGGATTGCTGTCAAACACACTATACCAGGGCAAATTTGTTCTGGATTATAATTCATTCATATTTTCTGCACCACCTGCCATTTACAACCTTATCTTATTGAAAACCAATGTGATTTTTCTTGACCGCCTTGACCATACTGGGTATTACTAAAATCTCACATAAAATCACAAAGTTGTACTTCAGAACAAACTAGCCCTGCACACAACAGTGTGGTGCGCCATTTTTACTTCCATCGGCATTAAACTTCTGGCCAAATACTTCAGAACTGAACTTGTGAATATCATAATGAACACCATTCGTGGAGGTCCGCAGCTCGTTATAAACGTCCCAAATTACAATAAAACCGCCATCACTTAATGCTGTATTAGCAGGATCAATCTAAGAATAAGTGACGTTTGGTTTTATTCAAAATACTTAAAACATAAACCCTGTGTCGTGTTAAGTATCTTTGTGGGATTAGACCCGAATGGCAGTAAGTTAAGCTGTTTTAGCAAGATATGAAGCTGAAAAGTGGAACGCCTTTATTTCCTGGTTTCCACCGCCAGACACTCCGCAGAAAACCTCGTTCAGCTATTTAGAAACTTACTGATGAGATCGCAAAGTTAAATCAAAAATCCTTTAGTCAACTAGGTGAAAGCTTTCGGAATTTCATTTCCAATCAGTAGCCATCTGAATCTGAGGCTCTTAATCGTCGATGTTTCTTCAGCAAAGAAACTCACTTTTTGGGCCTTTAGAGAGCATAAAAAATATCGTAATTTATTGATTAATACCATAAGCAGCTTTAACTTTACAAAAGTTGCTTATGTAACAATCAGAGGATTTGAATATGGATTGATCAATTTTTTATATTTGTTGCGGTTTAAAAATTAATGACATAGGTTTACACTCTCTATGCTGTCTCAAAAGTTCTCAATTTCTTAAAGGTGCCCCATGGACTTTGACCCGAATGGAAAGCGACTACCAATAAAGATTGACACAACAACCAATGCTGAATATTGCCCACTCCCACTCACTCTCACAGAACAAGCCGCAAACCGCCATGCACATGAATTTATAGATCGAGCTTGCAAAGTCACAAATAAAGGCCGTCGCGCATTTTTGAAAACTTTGGCTGGCTCTGCAGCTACCTTACTAGCATTTAACCAAGTTTTTGCGCGCTCAGGCCAGACGGGTGGTTATTTCTCCATTGCACAAGAAGCCGCATATGACCAATCCGCTGCGCAAGTCAGTATTGGTGGTAGTGAATTTATTTTTGATATCCAAAATCACTGTGTTGATCCTTCCGGAAAGTGGGCTCAGGGAAAATCCGGAGAACGCTGGATCAGCGTACTCAATCAAGTATTTGGTCAACGGCGCAAATGCAGCACGGAACAATTCGATTGCTATTCAGCTGAACAAATGATTAAGGAAGTATTTCTGGACAGCGATACGGGCGTCTCGGTAGTTTCAGCACTTTGGGGAGGACGAAACAGCAATCCAACTCCGATGGAATATGCAGCCGAAGCACGCCAACTTGCCGCTGCAGGTGGTGCTAATCACCGCATTCTGATCCAAGGCGGCGTCATGCCAAACGAACCCGGCGGACTCGAATTCATGGAAACACAGGCAAAAGAATACAATGTTGCTGCATGGAAAATTTATCCGCAGTGGGGACCCAGTGGGACCGGTTATTTCATGGATGACCCTGATTATGGAATACCGATGATTGAAAAGGCACGCGATCTCAAGGTTAAGACCATTTGTGCGCATCGCGGCTTACCATTGGGCGGGATGGAATATAAATACTCACATCCGGCCGATATTGCCAGAGCAGCGAAGTTATATCCGGATGTCACTTTTATTTGTTACCACTCCGGTTTTGAATCTGGCGTAGAAGAAGGTCCCTACAGACCTAACGCCGCACAGGGCGTTGATCGCCTCATCAAGGCGCACCAAGAAAACGGCTTTCGTCCAAATGAAGGCAATCTCTATGCCGAACTTGGCAGTGTATGGCGATATTGTATGAGTAAGCCTGACCAAGCTGCTCATCTGATGGGAAAGTTGATTAAATACTTTGGTGCAGAACGTATCTGTTGGGGGACTGATGCTCTTTGGTATGGCAGCCCACAGGACCAAATTTTGGCTTTTCGCAGTTTCCAAATCAGTGAGAAGTTTCAAGAAAGATATGCTTACCCCGCCATTACTACGGCAATGCGTCAACATATTTTTGGACTCAACGCTGCTAAAATCTATGCAATCGATGTGCCGGCAATACAAAAATCGCTGCAGAGCGACAGCATTTCTAAACTCAAAACTATTTATAGCGAAGCAACTAATCCCAGCTTTGAAACTTTTGGGCCGAAAACACGGCGTTCATTTCTCAACATTATATCTGCGCATGGCGGAAGGCCAGGCTAACGGGCTATAGGATTTCCATATGGATAAACAACGTTTCGATAAGGCAATAGAATTAATCAACGCAGCGCATGTTAGATATGCTCACACGATATATCCCCGATGCCGTTGCCGTAGCAAATTTGCTGATAAAAGCCGGGTAAATCTGGCCAAAACACGAGAACTGGAAGATAGATCACAGCGCGATGGGCTAACAGGGGCATACAATCGAAGCTACTTTGATAGCACCATTGAGCGAGAATTTATCCTGTAGGTGACGAACTACAATTCACGCTGCTGTCGGTGTATGAAATAAATCTCAGCAATGTGATTTCAACCGGTACTCGTTGATATTCGCCTTACCCAGCACATCATTTCCGCTGAGGCTTCATGGCAATGCAGCGTGAACGCGGTAACCGTTATAATAGTCTTTGAAGCATCGAGTTTCTTTTTTAAATCGTGGCCATTCCAAAAAAATACTCGCGCCTGATAGTGCCGATTAGCCTTTCGACGAATTGGAACGTGCGGGATCGTTTTGATTTCGTCGATCTCCGGTATTCTCAGATTGGCATGCCATCGATGAACGGTAAATAAGAGGTCATGGTCCGTACTCAGGCATATCGACGCACCCCCTTCGCGCAATTGCGCTATTAAACATCCGGCAAGACAGACAGCGTAAGCAGGAAAAATTAGGTTATCTGTCACTAGCAAAATTTACTCCGCTGTACTATGCAAATCTACTCGTTGCTTAAACCAATGGACCCCATTTTTGACAGCACATATCAGCTACTCGGATTAGTAATCAATCCAGGCATTTCAGCAATTTCCCCAGCCATTGGGGTGATATCTCTGTTGGTAGTTCTAGCGTATGACCTTGCGGACAACGTAAACACAGTGACCCCAATGACGAAGGCTCCAACTTGATCTCAACCGGAATCAAAGTCGACGCAACTGCAGCAACTGGTTGAGAACGATAAACCCGCAACCAGTTCGCGAATGTTTTGGAATTCAGCTTGTGCTGACGACAATACGCTACCTGCGATAAACCACTCGACTGCCAGGTCTCTATATGTTTTTGCGGATCTGTCGGTAATGCCATTGGTTATCCTCTCAAAAAATGTTTGAGGATAATTGAGCGCATTAAAAATTGTTAGATGGTGGCGTTGGACGCTTACGATTGACTCAGTGGTTTTGCTGGTACAATCAGGAACGTTTTCACCAAGGTCTTGATAACCAAACACCCAATGAAGTTTATTATCAATATCAAACAATTGATCGGGTTGCCTGAGCTTGATTAACTAACAATAGCAGAGCTTAATTCTACCCTCAGGTTGTACAGTTGTAGGAGACCACTTCACCCCTATATTCACAAAATAAATCAGAAATTGTAACGAATCTTCAAATTGGCTATGTAACAATTAATTATTGAATTGTTTGTCCAACGTGCATTGAGATATAGAGGTGTGCACAATGAAATCAAGGGAATTCAAAGCATGGATGGAATTGATTGAACGCATGAGTC
>NZ_JALHQJ010000099.1 GCF_022842015.1 Nitrosomonas sp.
TGTTCGCCCTAGGTGTGGCGATTGTCAGCAAGATGCGGAATTTTAAACAAAACTTCGAAGCAGCTTTATTTGGCAATATTCTTGGAATTACAGAACAGGATTTGATGATCATCGGGCTAGTCGCTTTCTTCACGCTGATTACCATGTTCATCACGTATCGCGCATTACTGTTCTCCACTTTCGATAATGAAGCGGCGCGTGTATTTGGTATTAAAACCGATTCCGTGCAATGGCTATTTTCATTGTTGCTTACATTCTCGGTCATCGCGTCGCTGAATGTCATTGGCGTCACCATGGTCGCCGCCACGCTCATTGCCCCGGCCATGACTGCGAGAATGCTGACGGATCGTTTTAGCAGCATGATTATTTATTCGACCATCATCGGCGCGGTGACCGGCGTAATGGGTATGTATTTGAGTTATATTTTCAACGTCGCTTCCGGTACAACCATTGTGCTGTTCAGCGTGTTGGTGTTTGGCTTATCGATGCTGGTGAAACCTTTGCGTAACGTTTATCGGTCAAGGCAATGTTGAATGGCGCGGATAGCTGATTTTAGTTGGCTGCAATATTCGGAGTAATGCAGACTGTTATCTGATTGGATATGTATTCACCAAGGTACAATTTGTCCGTCAAAAGCATAAAATTTTCCAGAGTCTTCGAATTTTAGGTTATCGATAACGTGGCGCATGCCGGTGACACATTGCTCGGTTGAGATTAATCCGTTCGGGCCACCCATGTCGGTTCTTACCCAACCGGGATGCAACAGGACAACAGTGATTTGTTTGGGATTCAAATCTATCGACAAGCTTTTCATGACGATATTGACCGCCGCTTTGCTGGAACGGTAGATGTAACTGCCGCCGCCCCGGTTATCTGCGATACTGCCCATTTTGCTGGTAATGGTGATGATGGTTTTCAGATTGCTGTCGGCAATCGGTTGAAGAAATGCTTCAGCCATTTTCAACGGTGCCATGGTGTTCACTGCAAAGGTATGTGTCCATGCTTCGTAATCCGTCATTCCGAAAGCATCGCCTGATTCCGGTGGGTAAATACCAGCATTATTGATCAATAAATCAATGGCATTCCCGGATAGCGTCTGTGCTAACTGTTCAATGTGCGAATGATTAGCGACATCCAATGGATAAATATTGATTTGGTCTGGATGTTGCGCGGCTAAACGGTTCAATGCATCAGCTGACATCGGGTTGCGGCAGCAAGCAATGACACACCAGTCATTCATAGCGTATTGACGCACAAATTCCAGCCCGATACCGCGGTTGCAACCTGTAATGAGTACTGTTTTCTTCATCGTTTTTTTACCTGGGTAGGAAGTCTGATGACTTAATGATACCGCTATTCAATCTTTTTGATAGCCTGTCTGAATATTTTCCGTCAATCTGCTTGTGAGGTAAAATGATATAAGCTATCGGATTACTACGAATTGATTGTTCATGCAGGTTTTTTGCTCAATAACTCTTGTGGCGCTATTGCTGATGAAATTTGATCAGCGAGATATTCTCCAGCAATAATGTATTCTGGCGTTGCGCGCAAAATCCTCGGGGATCATCTGGGTGCTGATATCTTCAATGATCAGATCGCTTAATGCTTCCTTGTCCAATTTGAAACGGCGGAAATTGGTCGAGAAATATAAGGTTCCTTGGGGTGCCAGTAGGGCCGCGGTATTACGGATCAGTGGTATATGATCTTTCTGGATATCGAAGATCTCATCCATTTTTTTGGAATTGGAAAAGGTAGGGGGATCGAGAAAGATCAGGTCAAATTGTTGTTTATGTTTTGCTTGCGCTTGTTGCGCCAGCCACTCCGAGCAATTGGCCCGAATCAGTTGGTGTTCGTCGCTGATGCCATTGAGATGAAAATTGCGCCTGGCCCAATCCAGATAAGTATTGGACATATCCACCGTGAGACTCGATGCCGCACCGCCGATTACTGCATGTACGGTAGCACTGCCGGTGTAAGCGAATAAATTCAAGAAACGTTTACCTTTGGCTTGTTGTTGAATCAGTAAGCGCATTGCGCGGTGATCAAGAAACAGGCCGGTATCCAGATAGTCCTCAAAATTCACCCAAAACTTGCATCCACCTTCTTCAATCACATGAAAGCGGCGGGAATCTCCCTGTTTTTCATATTGATCGGTGTTTTTCTGTTTGCGGCGAATTTTCAAGAACACTTGTTCGGCAGGAATTTCCAGCACTTTGGGTATTTCCGCCAGCACTCCGGCCAGCCGCTGATTGGCTTTGGCGGGGTCGACAGATCGGGGAGATTCATATTCCTGAACATTGACCCAGATTCTCTCGCCTTGATAAATATCCACAGCCACCGCATATTCGGGGAGATCAGCATCGTACAGGCGATAACAATGGACTTGATTTTGTTTGGCCCACTTGGTCAGTTTTTTCAGGTTCTTATGTAATCGGTTGGCGAACATTTCCGCTCGACTGTCGGGTTGCCCGGCCTGGGCGCGGCGATGAATGAATTCGATGCGTTCCTGCTGGGATTTGGCTTTCGGTTCAAAAAAAGCTTTTTCCTCAATGGTCAAGCGCAACAACTTGCATTCCAGTGCGCCATTAAAAAGCGTGATCGGTTTGTGCGAACGTATGCCCAATCGGAAGCCCAGCTCCGGATTGCCGATAATGATTGCGGCTTGCCAGCCGGTAAAGCGTTGTTTCAATACCTCGCCAAATTCTCGGTATAACATTCCGGCTTGTTCTTCATCGCCAAGACGTTCACCATACGGTGGGTTGCAAACAATCAATCCATGAGGCCAACTTGTCGCGGCAGATGCATCGATGATATTCCGTTTTTCGATGTGGATCTTGCCGGATAATCCTGCGTTTTCAATATGCCGCAATGCGGCATTGACGCTATCACGATCCTGGTCAAAACCAACCATCACCGGCAATTTGGCTAAACCTATCTCACGGCGCTGCCGGGCTTGTTCTAGAATGTTTTGCCACAGTGCAGCATCGTGCTGCTTCCAGCCTAGAAAGCCGTAATAATCGCGCTGCAAGCCCGGTGCGATATCACCCGCGATCAACGCACCTTCCACCAAAAGAGTTCCCGAACCGCACATCGGATCGAGCAGTGAACCTCCTTGCCGGGCGAATTCCGGCCAACCTGCGCGCAGCAGAATGGCCGCAGCAAGATTCTCCTTGAGGGGTGCTGCAATAGTGATGTCGCGATAACCACGCTTATGCGAGCTTTCACCGGATAAATCTAAGCTCAACTGTGCGATTTCGTTATGCAGATAGACATTGACACGAATGCTGGGGTGTGCGGTATCGACATTGGGCCGGCTGCCAAACTTGCCACGCATTTGATCGACGATGGCATCTTTGACTTTCAGTGCGCCAAAGTGCGTGTTATCGATTGCCGGATTATTTTTGCTGCTGAACGATACCGCTAAACTGTCGTCAGGACCTAAATGTTCGGACCAGTCGATGCGTTGGATGCCCTCGTAAAGATCCTGTTGGGAATTCACCTCGAAACTGTTAAGTAATAACAAAATGCGGCTGGCGGTGCGTAGCCATAGACAAGCTTTATATGCCATGGCCAGATCGCCCTGAAAAGCCACGCCAGCCAATTTTTGATGTACCTCGTGTCCACCCAGAGCGCTGATTTCATTTGCGAGAATGCCTTCCATCGCTTTGGGCGTGGTGGCGAAGAGCTGATATTGCGTCATAATTTGTGACTGATTGTGGAATAACCGCGTAGGATACTTGAATGTGCAGTAGTCGCGCATTTTTTTATTTAACTGCGGCTGGATTCATTCAGTATTGATTGGATTCCTGCAGTTTGGCGAATCATTCGATAATGCGAGGGCTTGGTATTTGTTATTGCCTGCCTCTGAAAGGAGATCGAATTTCTTTTTAAACATCGCCGTGATAATCTCTATCATGCAATGTACGTACAGTTGCGTGTGGATCCGCTTAAACTTCCTCAATCTCTGAGTCGAAAAGGAGCAAAAATGGATCGATTGGGACTTCCAATTGTCTTGCTGGCAGCCTTGTGGGGTGCAGTGAATACGACACTGAGTTTTTTTCAAACCATTAATGCACGGCGCGACTTAATATTTGAACTGATCGATGAGTGTGGATACTGTGCCGGGAAGACACTCGGCCCGATAGAAATCTATTTAACCAATCTTCTCCCGCTTACGATTGGAAATATCATTTTTCTTAGTTTGATTAGCTATGTGATCCTCTCAATTCCACGCCACATGAGGATAGAAAATAAGGAGGAAGCTGAGCATTTAAGAATAGCTTGCCGGATTATTGCGATATTGCCTATTTTCGGAGCCATTTCTTTTGCTGCTGGCGGCCTATTCGATATGGCGATGTTAGTGCGGTCTCTTAATTGATGAAAAATTCTCGTATAAGCGTTTTTGTTTTTGCCTTTCTGGGTATGATTCTTGGTCTTGGCGGCTGTGCCGTCATGGACAAGGATATTCCGGGTTGGTCGCAATATCGTTATCCGGAACAGGCGGGCGAATTGCGATTGGCATCTAAAAGCTTGGGTGAAGGGGATCCGGTGCTTCTGATTCACGGTTTTGGCGCCAGCAGTTATAGCTGGCGGCATATTGTTGAACCCTTGGCGCAGAAATACCGGGTAATCACCATTGATCTGAAAGGCTTTGGCGAATCGCCCAAACCGCGCGATAACGCTTATTCCGTTTATGACCAGGCGCGGTTGGTAAGGAATTTCGTCCTTGAAAACAACCTGAAGAACCTTCACATTATCGGGCATTCTTACGGTGGCGGAGTAGCCTTGGCTGCATCGATCTATTTATCATCTTCGCATCCGAATCTGCAGCGCAGCCTGGTGTTGATAGACAGTATTGCATATCCGCAAGAACTGCCTGGTTTTGTGAGAATGCTGGCTACTCCGGTACTGGGGCCGCTGGTGATCCATGCTATTCCAAATTCTGTTCAGGTGAAAAGCTTGCTGAGGAAAGTGTATTTTAATGATGCTGCTATTCCGCAGGGCACCATTGATCACTATGCAGACAATCTCGCCAAGCCTAATGCGAAGTACGCAACACTCACTACCGTGCGGCAAATGCTGCCGGCAGATTTACAGCAATTCTCAGAAAACTATTCGAGTTTGCTGCTTCCTGCCTTAATCATATGGAGCAGGGATGATGAAATTGTGCCTCTGGCCATTGGTGAGCGTCTGCATGAGAATTTGCCCAATTCGAAGCTGATTATCTTTAACGATGTTGGGCATGCCGTGCAGGAGGAAGCGCCATCAAGGTTATTACCTTATTTACAGCAATTTCTGGATGCACAAACGCGTCATGTTTCATCCGGATTATAGGAGTACCTCTCGCACGGACTCATACTATTGTCCGTCATTCAGTGAAAACTCCCTGTTTCATCTGAGGATTGTCGAGTCAGTTTTTACTTGGGGGTGCGTGTTTTTCCGCGCACTTAAATTTTTCTTGACATTCTGAGTCGTCCACAATTTCAGTAAGATACAATTGCTATCATAAATAACTTCATGCCAATCTGATAAATTTATCATAACTATATGATAAATTTTATATAATTAAAGTGTTAACTTATTAATCAATTCAAGAAAAACCTTTAGAAATATTTAAGTTAGCCAACTAAATAAAGTGTTATTCACAAAGTTATCCACAGAAATTGTGAGTAATAGATGAAACTCTCTGAGAAGTAAGGCAATAACGCGAGAAAAAGCGATTGTAGTTAAACTTGTGTACCGCTAAGAAGTAAGCTTTTCGATATGGCGGAATTCATTCAGGCTTGATCGCTATAAAAAAGGGAAATTTGCAGCGGAGAATATTTGTTGATTGATTTCCTTCAGTAAGTATTGGTGGATTCAATTTCGAAGTGCAACACCTAACGGTGATTTGGTGTAGCGTACCGTCTTCCCGAAGAATATCTCAAACGGAGTTCTGAATCCAAGTACTTTGCGTGGTCGATGGTTGAGTCTATCCACCGCCCATTGCACTTGTTCTTGGGTAACCTCAATCAACTCCATTACCTTGGGGAAATACTGACGCAGTAACCCGTTGCTGTTCTCGTTCAAGCCACGCTCCCATGAACGGTAGGGGTGAGCGAAATAAACATCCGCATTGAGTTTCGCCGAGATGGTTTCATGCTCCGCAAACTCTTTTCCGTTGTCGAATGTCATGGTGTAGCACTTGTCTTTATGGGGACGCAGCAGCCGCGTTATCGCCGCCGTCACACCCGATGCCTGTTTGCCGGGTACTTGGGCTGCCAGTATGTAGCGCGACTTCCGTTCAGCCAATGTGACCAATGCGCCTCGATGGTTCTTTGCCGATCACGGTGTCGCCTTCCCAGTCGCCTATGCGGCTCTTCTGATCGACAATCCCCGGGCGTTCGTTAATCCCGATCCGGTTCTTGATCGTACCCCGGCGTTCTTGACCACCGGCGTAACGTTTTCTGTGTGGTTTCTGGCAGCGTAAGTGTTGCCACAGGTCGCCACCACGGCGTTTGTCTTCATAAATGTACACGTAGATCGTCTCATGGCTGATTCTCAACCCGCATTCCAGTACAAGTCGGCAAGATGCTTGTTCCGGGCTCATGTCCAACCAAATCAGTCGTTCAACTTCCGTCCATTCCAGCAATGAGTGACGCTGTACTGAGGTATGCTGATTTTCAAGGAGTCCGAAGTTTCATAAAATGAAGACATGAAATGGAGGATGGAGATGGAATTACCCCGCGCACAATATAGCCAGGAATTTAGGGAGCAATCAGTTAAGTTTTTTAAAGAAAGTGGATTAACTTTGGTTGAGGCAGCAAAACGGCTTTCTTTACCGGAAAGCACATTAAAGAATTGGGTTTATGCTGACAAACGAGGAGAACTTGCATTGGTAGGTAAGCATCAGAAGCCTCTGACTGAAGTTGAATTAGAGCTGTCCAGAGTTAAACGAGAATTAGCAGAAGTGAAGATGGATCGTGACTTTATAAAAAAGTGTGCGACGTATTTCGCGAAGGGGTCGCGGTGAGATACGGTCTGATTGAATCGGTGCGACAAAAATATCCGATTGCGCTCATGTGCCGGGCATTTGATGTTTCCGAGAGCGGCTTTCATGCCCAAAGGACTCGCCCGGTCTGTAAACGTAAGCAGGAGAATACAAGACTGGAAATAGAAATACTGGCCGCACACCAACGTACACGAGAGACCTACAATGCCGAGCGCTTGCATCATGACTTGGCGGATCACGGAGTACAAACCACGCCATACCGCGTTAGAACATTGCGCAAGAAATTGAACTTGCGTTGCAAGCAAAAACTGAAATTCAAGGCGACCACCGATTCTAAACATCATTTACCGGTTGCGCCCAATATTCTGAACCGGGAATTTGCTGTTAACGCACCTGATAAAGTGTGGGTCAGTGACATCACTTACATCCCTACAGACGAAGGTTGGCTGTATTTGGCTGGCGTAAAGGATCTGTTTAATGGAGAACTGGTAGGCTATGCCATGAATGAGAGAATGACCAGGAGCCTGGTTATACAGGCATTATTTCGTGCAACAGCGAAAAAATATCCGGACAAAGGACTCATTGCTCACTCGGATAGTAAGAATACATGCACCAGATTTCAATAATGAGTTGACTCAATTATTGAATGAGTAATTATTGGAGCTCTGGTGCCGTAAGGGTTGCCAAGTTTCCTGACCCCCACTCTGAT
>NZ_JALHQJ010000100.1 GCF_022842015.1 Nitrosomonas sp.
TGCACAAAGAATGAACATTCCGGATAAAAAAACAGATCTGGAAGATAACCGAAATGCTCGCAGCTTTTTAAAAACGAGAATTCAGACTGAAAGTGCCGGGTTTTTCAACGGCCTGCTAGACTCAACGGTGATGACGCGTTACGGGCAGCAGGAAGGCGCGGCTCGTGGTTACAACAACCCACGAAAACCGGGACGTTGCTCACATCATCCACTGATGGCCTTTGTTGCAGACACACGCATGATTGCGAATCTCTGGTTGCGGCCAGGTAACAGCCATAGCGCCAATAATGTGCTTTCGTTTTTGGATGATAGCCTGGATAAGTTGGGCGATAAGCGAGTCGCATTGCTTCGAGCTGATAGCGGTTTTAGTGAACGGGCATTTCTGGATGATTTGGATCGGCGCGGCATGAATTATTTAATTGCATTACGCTTAAACCAGCCGTTGCAGAGAGCATTAGTCGATGAAACAGGTTGGTGGAAATTGGATGATGGTATTGAGTTAGTTCGCTTTGATTACCAGGCACCGAGTTGGGACGAGCCGCGTCGGGTCGTGGGTATTCGTCAAAAAATAGACGAACGTGCTAACGCCAAGGGCAAACAACTCTCCTTATTCGTAGATGATGCTGTTTTTTCTCAGTATCGTTATAGCGTGATCGTCACCAATATAGACTTGCCTGCAGCAGAACTTTGGCGTTTATATCGTGGTCGTGCAGATTGTGAAAACCGCATCAAGGAACTGAAATATGACTTTGGCGGAGATAGCCTTAATCTCAAGAACTTCTGGGCTACCGAGGCGGCTTTGTTAACGGTCATGATGGCTTACAATTTAATGAGCCTGTTTCGTCAGGGGGTAATGCGAAGCAACACCGTTTCTGATAAGCCGGATGTTCAGCACACCCTAAAAACGCTACGCTACAAGCTCTTTGCCAAAGCAGCTTACATCACAAATGACGGGCGAAAGAAAATCATAAATATGGCCGTTGCTATGCAACATCGTGAGTGGTTTGAGGGACTCTGGGACAAGTCCAAGTCCTTTGATTTGCCCGTGAAATTTAAGCCCGTCTTCTCTCCTTAGAAAGTTCTAATGGAAAATCTGGGTTAATTCTTTGTGCTACTTTGGAACCGATAGTCATCACGACATCTTTTGCTTTCTGAAGCATATTAATGTTCCTATTAAACGGTGCAATCACGCAGCAGGTTTTGCTTGCGCTAATGGTTTTATTGAGTTGATGATGTTTTTGGATACGTTGTTGTTGGTGACACGAACGAATTCAACTTCACGGACCAGCGGGAATCCAGATCAGATTAGTATGGGTGGCAAGAGTAGCTGGCGTGAATACGTGTTTGTCGAGCGGTTGTAAAAGAGCGTCAAATACGAAGAGGTATATCGCTATATCGATAACCTGCCTGCAGTGCAAAAAGAAGCGCCTTCGCGCCTGCTATCGGCGAGATTCTCTTATGGACAGGAGAAAATTTTAAATCAGTGGAGTAACTGATTTGCTATTCGATGGTTCTTAGGCATAGAATTAGCATTTTCATTGCGTATATTAAAGTTGTGCATATACGGAATTACTTTAAATTGAATAAATTCAGCGATATTTTCTTCCATTGAAAAATTAGCAGCATAGCGCATGAAAAAATCCAGCACTTTATCTTCATCCACTTGATGGAAAGGATTCAACGTGCTGCTACATAATAAATGACTGGCAGAACATAAAAAAGGCGTTAATCGTTTAAATTGTTCAAAATCTGCAGATTCCAAATAACAGTTTGTTAATAGATTGGCGAAATTGTTTTCAAGTGCAGCTAACCGCATGTTGTGTAGAAAAGTAACTGTATGGATCTGGAATGAATTTTCAGGAATATGAACGACGGTTTTAAAATCTAACTCTGGAATGTGTGAATCAGTGAGACGCTGCAAGTGATTGAATACTGAATAGCATTCTGTTCCTACTTGTTTATCTGTTTTCATTTGATTTCCCTCTAATTTAATTGAAGATTTTTCCTAATACCAAATTGAGCAGAATCAATTTGATCATAAAAATATTTATAGCTAAACAGATAATAAGCGGATGTATGCCCTTTAATACATTATTTAATTCTCAGATGCTTAAAAATCTATTTTATTAAGTATTGTGAGATATTATCTCATTGAATTCTTGCAGCAATATCTTACCCGTGGAAAATGAAAGCATCACAGACATCCGTGCCAATATTTAAATGGGGCGTGTTGAAACTACAACAAATATGTTTGCATCACAATACAATCGGCGATTTCTGACCTATAAGTATCCTGAGATAACTCGATAATATTTCCTTGAAGGGTTTGCAAACTGTTTTGGATAATTAACAGTGATTATGTATCGTGACTATGACTAATCTCACGTCAACGACTATAACTTAGCACTTACAGACAAGCGATCCGTCTGGCAATTGCCCGCTGGGTTGTGGACAATGAGAGGTGCGCCCCAATAGAGTTTTATAAGCAAATTCAGGTCGTCGCTGCCAGGTTAGCAAAAATTCCTGTTCATCCTCCACGGCTTCTGGTTTCTTGCCAGAATCAGGAAACTGACTCAGGATATCCTGATAATACGCTTTTCGCTGCCAATAATTTACATGAATGCCATCCAGACCAAACCAATCCGAACCCTGCTCACACAGTTTAAAATGCCGTTGTGCCGCCATACCTAGTAATCCGCGATGCACAACTTGCGCACGGCTAATAGTTTCATCTTTAGATAATTGGCAGGATGGGTAGAAAATATTACGAAAAAAAATGTAACGCCGCTCGGATAAACTTTCAATTGAAGCCATCGGTAGATTAGTCACTATAATTTGCGCCGCGTGTTTCTGCAGTTGATTGATGCACCATTCCAACGTTCGCAATACCTGTTCTGGTGACAATCCATACAAAATATCATTACCAATATCAGTTAACAACGCGTAAGTCGGGTGTGTCTCAGCCAAATCCAACTGTCTCCACAACTCGCAATCCGCAATCCCCGGCAAACCGCGCCACAACATGTGAGTGAACGTTCCATACGCACGTCCATGTCCAAGCGCCGTAAGAACCTCACTTGGCCCGCCAAATCGTTGTTGCATTAAATGAATAGTTAAACGTAACGACAAAGTAAGGTTGCTCGCTCCGAGCAGGACGAAGCGGTTTCTAGGTGTTTTGTGATAACTATCCACTATATAGGCTAAGCGATTCGTCTATTGTCCAATATTGCGCTTCGATCTTGAATTTGCAAATTTCTATTGTTTTTTGATCCCGCATGATAACGCTCAAATTCCGGGGGATCAATCACGGAAGCCACTGGGATCGGATTTGTTGTACAAAAACTCCCTTAACCTCGCTGATACCAGAAACGTTCACCTCGCAACTTTGAAATATTGACAATTATTTTGCTAAAGAGTAGACAGAAGGTAACGGAATTTTTCCGTTAAAGTCTTTTGATCAGATTCAGAAAATGTGATCAAATCGACTGATTCTAACCAGCACATATTTGATTCCGGCCAAAGGAGGTCTTATGAAAAAGCAATTTTGGATTACAACGATACTGGTCATTCTATTGATAGCATTGGGTCAAGCGCATGCCAGTGAAAAAGAAGTGAGTAAAGATCAAGTACCCAAAGCTGTACTCGAAGCTTTTGAAAAAGCTTATCCCAATGCTAAAGAAGTAGAATTCGAGCAAGGAATGATTGAGGGTAAAGCCGTCTATGAAATTGAATATAAAGAAAATGACCGAGAGTACGAAATTTTGTATGACGCCGATGGGGAGGCACTGCAGAAGGAAGAGTCAATTGATGTCAAAGCACTGCCTGAACCTATAACCCAGGCTATTGCCAAGGTATACCCAAACGCCACCATTGAAGAAGCTGAGAAAGTGATGAAACCGGATGGAACGGTTACTGGCTATGAGGTGGAAATCAAGTCAGAAGAAAAGAAATTTGAACTTCAATTGGATACTTTCGGAAAAATCTTGAAGACAGAACAGGATTAAATCCAGTCGGGTCATACATGAGGAATCAATCGATTATTACGTTAGTAGTGATAAATAAAATAAACCGAATGATGGCCCGCCAACTGATCTCAAGAGTATTTCTAAATGTGCCTATGTAATTTTTATCATCGCCCTTGTCACTCACACTTTTTATCCTAGTTGTTTTTCGCAAATGCAATATTTTCTTGGTTTTCTAGCTACTCCGTGCATTTTATTGTTATTCGCGACGGCTAGTTTGGCACAAGAACATAAGAAAATTCAACCAGTTATACTGGAGCCAATTAACATTACTGCCACTCGCAGCGAACGCTTACCTTCGCAGATTCCCAATAGCATCACGCAGATCAAACGTGATCCGCAGCAGGGCTTTCAACCGGGCGCGACTTTGGATGAGTTTGCGCGTGGCACTCCGGGAGTTTTCTTTCAAAATCAGTTTAATTTTGCGCAGGATGTGCGCATTGCCATTCGTGGCTTTGGTGCGCGCTCGCCGTTTGGTGTGCGCGGGATCCAGATGCGCGTGGATGGAATTCCACAGACGCTGCCAGATGGACAAACCCAGCTGGATTCAATCGATCCTTCGTTAATCGAGCGTATGGATATTGTGCGTGGACCATCGGCTGCACTGTATGGCAATGCTTCCGGTGGCTTGATCGATATCACCACGCGCGAAGCGCCGCCAGAGAAATTCGTTGTAATGCCACGCCAAGTGTTCGGACAATACGGTTACTTGAAATCCGAGTTGTTCATGGGCGGGCGCAGCGGAAATTTCGGCTATAGTCTGTATGGCTCTCACTTGCAGCAAGACGGCTGGCGTGATCACAGCGCGATGCAAAATACGTTTTCGCAGGCTAAGTTGAATTTCCAAACCAGCATAAATTCCGATCTGATGCTGGTATTCCGAGAGCTTTATTCTCCGCTATCCAAGGATCCGGGTGCCTTGACCAGTGCGGAGGTACAGGTTAATCCACGACAGGCCTCGGCACGCAACGTGCAGTATAACGCTGGCGAGGAAATTCGACAGGAAGAAATGGGCATACGGTTTCGCCAAAGACCTTCTGCCGGAAAAGAATTTACTGTGACGGCGCACATGCAACACCGTGACTTCCAAAGCCGTCAACCTTTTTTCGATGGCGGACAGGTTCAGTTTGATCGCTTAGTGGGCGGATTAATGATGCAGTTTGTCAATGATCATGAATTGTTCAACCGCCCCAACCGTTTTCTGGTCGGCGTCGACTACGGCATACAAAATGATGATCGACAGCGCTTCAATAACAATTTTGGTATACGCAGCGCACTGAATTTAAGCCAAATTGAGCGCGTGCAAAGCGTGGGACCATTTGTGCGCAATGAATGGAATGTTGCCGATAAGCTCGATCTGGTGCTCGGTGGTCGTTGGGATTGGTTGCATTATCAAGTCAAAGATCAATTTAAAAGTGATGGCAATGAATCTGGTTCTCGCACAGTGTCCCAAGGCAGTGGTTCTGCTGGGCTGGTGTATCACCTCACCGATCAGCAGCAACTTTATGCGCATGTCGCATCCGTTTTTGAAGCGCCGACCACGACTGAATTACTGAACAACCCTGCTGGAAGAGGAGGATTCAATCCGAATTTGAACGCGCAAACATCGCTCAGCAACGAGCTTGGTTTTCGCGGTAACTCTGCGGGATTTCAGTACGACACTGCAGTATTCTTTATTCGTACCTGGGACGAAATCACGCCATACGAGCTAACGACATCACCGGGTCGAGCATTCTTCCGCAATGCCGGCCAATCACGACGTATCGGCGTGGAAACACGTCTCGCCACACCAGAATGGAAAGGCTTGCGAGGCGAAGTCAGTTACACTTTCTCTGATTTTGCATTCGAAAAATACGTGATCAATGACATCAACCTGAAAGGCAATGTTTTTCCCGGCATCCCTGCGCACCGTTGGGAAGGATTGCTGCGCTATTCACACCCGTTTGGTTTCTTTGGACAGTTGCATGTGCACCGTGTTGGCGGGTTTTATGTTAACGACATTAATACCGCGACCAACCCGGCCTATAATTTAGGACAATTACTCTTCGGCTGGGAGCTGAGACGAAACTGGATCGAAGGTTCGGTGTTTCTCGGCCTCAACAATCTGTTTGATACGCAATATAACGCCAATACACGCGTCAATGCGGCACTCGGCCGCTATTACGAACCGGGGCCACCGCTCAATCTATTTGGCGGAATACGAATGCGTGTTGTCGTGTTTTAGTAAATATCATGTTTTACCAGCTCTTTTCCTGAAATGTAACCATTTCCAATTTGCTATACTTCGATGCCTGTGAATACTTAATACTTAATACTTAGGTATCAAGTATAATTTGAGCGCTTAAAAAGAATAATTATACTGCCACATCCCGCCTCGTCCACTATCGCAAACCAATTTCGCTATCGACAAAGCTGCAGGAGATTAAACCATGCTAATAGAAGACGCAATCAAAGATCAACAAACGGTAACCTCAGAGGGTGAATCGACAAATGTTCTGCTGACAGGAGTGAAAAAATATGAAGTACCTAATATCATCACGCCCAACGGCATTACCACAGAGCTTTATCGTCCGGAATGGGACGTAGGGCCTGATCAGATACGGCATATGATTCACGCCATATTACGAACCGGTGCCATTAGTGCTTGGCATGCGCATGAATCTCAAATTGATACTATCTTCGTGATCAGTGGAACAATAAAATTGGTTCTGTATGATGATCGCGCTGATTCAGCGACAAGAGGTCAAATCAATGTCTTTCATTTGAGTCGTATGAGGCCTACATTAATCACTATTCCGCCTGGTATTTGGCATGGTTTGCAGAATTTGGAAAATTTTGAAAGTAGTTTTATTAATTATTTTAATAACCCTTATATTTATTCTGGTCCAGATGAATGGCGCTTACCATCGGACACCGACAAAATTCCTTATCAATTCAAGTAAGTTATAAGGAAGCCGTAAGATCCTTCAATTCCTAACTTAGGACTTTATTTCATGAGCTTTGGCAGCGACTTCGTTCTCACATTATTCACCAATGATCCAGATTTGGCACGGGCTGGCAATGCGGCTGGCATTAATCGTATTGGCCTTGACTTGGAAAGAATGGGTAAAGAGCATCGCCAGGATGCCAAGAAAGCATGGATTTCTGATCATCA
>NZ_JALHQJ010000101.1 GCF_022842015.1 Nitrosomonas sp.
GCCACAGAAGAAGGTAGAACAAAAAACCGTAGAGTCGAAGTAAAACTGATGCCTCAGGAGGGAGCAAACTAATGCATATGTATGCCCAGCACTTTAACCTCAAATTACTTCCCTTCGAGAATGTACCAGATCCGTTATTTTTCTATGATCACGGAGATCATGCACGTATTCGCAAGCAAATCTCTGGTTCTTTACAAAGCGGTCGTGGATTAATCGTCGTTACAGGCCCCATTGGCTCTGGCAAAACAACGTTGAGCCAAATGATAAAGGCCGATTTCCCAGAGAGCATTAAATTAATTTGGATGGCTGAACCTCCTGCCAATAGCACTGATCTTTATTTATTTCTTGCTCAAGAACTTGGACTTCATCCAACATCCTCTGAAAAAACCTTTGTCATGCGGGATATTCGGAACGCTTTGATGACGATCAACACGGAAGGAAAAAAATGCCTGGTTATCATTGATGAATCCCATTTGATGTCAGCTGACGTTCTTAATGGCATTCGCTTATTAAATAATCTTGAAGAAGGATCCATTAAACTTATTCAGTTATTACTCCTCGGTCAGGATGAGTTAATGGAAAAAATCAACAAGCCCGAAATGATTCCGTTTAAGCAGCGTATTGCCGCACTTGAATCATTAGGAAAAATGACCACCGATGGCGTATTGAAATATATTACCCATCGTATTCAAGTTGCTGGAGGCAATCCCAATTTAATTTCAGACACTGGGTGGGAAGCCATCTCAATCGCATTTAATGCCGGTGGAACACCGCGAACCATTAATTCATTGTGTGACAGATCGTTCAACGTTGCCTATGAACGTAATAAATCTGCAATCGATGCAAAAGATGTTTATGAAGCTACGCAGCGAATGGGACTGATAACCGATGTGTTCCATTACATCATTATGCTCAACAATGAAGAAAGAAAAAAACAGGAATCGTTAGAAACAGCTGATAAACCAATCCAGGAATCAGTTGCACCTGAAGCTGCGACCAACCATGAACAGTCTCCACCGCCAAGCGCAAAGAACACAGAACAGAAAAACAATCCAACCGTGAATGAAATTCCTATTATTCCAAGGGCTAAAATAGATTTATCGAACAAATCCTATGATGAAATTGCAGATGCGATAAAAGCAAAATATGAACAAAAGAATTTAAAATTCTCTGTTGTTTTACTCCTATTGTCGATCATCACATTCATCATCAGCATTTTTTATTTTTGCCATCGCGCAGATTCGGACGGATTGCTAGACTGCCTCGCAAATTTGTTTGGTTTTTGAGATCAAGAACCCCGCGACAAATACAGCGGGGTAATTTTTTTCAGGGCAACGTAATATTTCAGCTCAGTTTTTGATGCCCGAGAAGAGACCCAAAGCGCAGGCTCAGACCTCGAATTAAGTATCTGTAGCCAGGGATGGATAAGTCTAATTTTTGTTTTGCGACCTTGTGGTATGCAAGCTGCTTCTATTGGATTCGCGATTCAGTATATGACACCTTTTTCTTTCTTGAAAAACGACGAAATAGATAAAGTAATTTCAGAAAGAGTCAATCTTCACACAGAGAAATTGCGGGCATTCCACCCTGATGAATTACGCAAATCATCGGCTTATCAAATAAGCAACAATTAACAATAAAAATGTTAAAAACAACGATTCCTTTGTACACAAAGTATTACATAGCGCCGTCCTGGTTGCCGGGTGGAAATATACAAACGCTTTATCCCTATTTTATCAAACCAGCACCACTGTTTGCGTATCGACGCGAGCGCTGGGAGCTTGATGATGGGGATTTCGTGGATGTCGATTGGACCGATGGATCTGCGGATTTCCCCTTGGTCATATTTTTCCACGGTCTTGAAGGTGGATCTTCGAGTCACTATATTCTAAGCATGATCAACAACTTAAAAAATCACGGTTGGCACAGCGCCGTTATTCATTTTCGCGGTTGTTCCGGTGTGCCAAATCGGTTATCCCGTGCCTATCACGCGGGTGATTCCACTGAAATCGACTGGATGCTGCGGCGTATTATCCACCAAACACAAACAACAAACTCAATGCGACCAGTTTATGTGATGGGTGTCTCGTTGGGGGGCAATGCGCTATTGAAATGGCTGGGCGAGCAGGGCGAATGTGCACGCGAACTCGTGACAGGCGCCGCAACCGTCTCAGTGCCACTGGATCTGGCTGCGGCTGGTTCGGCTCTGGATAAGGGTTTTAATCAAGTGTATACGCGCCACTTCCTGGACACCTTAAAAAACAAGGCATTTGATAAACTGGAACAATTTCCCGGTCTATTTGATGCCGAAGCGCTCAAAAAATGCGCCTCAATTTATGATTTTGATAACCTAGTCACAGCACCGCTGCATGGTTTCCGCGATACCGACGATTATTGGCAGCAGTCCAGCAGCAAACAATGGCTGCCTCATATTAAAGTACCTACTTTGGTGATAAATGCTCGCAACGATCCTTTCATGCCAGCATCGGTACTACCGAATAAAAGCGAGGTATCTTCGGCTGTGACATTAGAATTTCCCGAGCAAGGCGGTCACGCTGGATTCATGCAAGGACCGTTTCCGGGAAAATTGGATTGGCTACCAAAAAAAATACTCAGTTTCTATTATTATCAGTGCCAGCATCATTTCTCAGAAGAAACGAGTGACGAAAGCGTTATCTACATTCCCGGCTAGCGGTATTTTGACCCGATGACCGCTACCCGGTGCAACCTGCACCGGACGTCCGGCTGAATCTAGCATGTGTGACAGTTCAACCACTTGATTACCCGTGGGGTGAAGAATCTCGAGGCGATCACCTACCTGAAAGCGGTTTTTCACCAGTATTTCAGCCATGCCGCTAGCTGCATCAAAGCCAGTAATGTCGCCAACGTACTGACTGCGATTGGATTCAGAATGTCCGCGCAAATAGTTTTGTGTTTCATGTGTGTTATGGCGTTGATAAAAACCGCTGGTATAGCCACGGTTAGCCAATCCTTCTAGCTCACCTAACAAAGCAGGATCAAACGGTTTGCTCGCTACGGCATCATCAATTGCCTTGCGATAAACCTGCGCTGTGCGCGCCACATAATACAAAGATTTGGTGCGCCCTTCAATCTTCAATGAATCAACGCCAATTTTGACCAAGCGCTCGACATGCTCAACTGCACGCAAGTCCTTTGAATTCATGATATACGTGCCGTGCTCATCTTCCATAATCGGCATTAGTTGACCAGGCCGCTCCTTTTCCTCAATCAGATACACTTGGTCAGCAGCAGGATGGCGCGTAATTGAGCCGCATCCACTCGTCATACTCGATTGTTCAGATTGTTGCATCGCTTGGCCAAAATCAAAATCAATTTTGCCAACTTCCTGAATATCACCACTCGAATTTTCCTCAGCGGATTTCACTTTATAATCCCAGCGACAAGAATTCGTGCAGGTGCCTTGATTCGGATCACGGTGATTAAAATACCCTGATAGCAAGCAGCGTCCGGAA
Organism: Nitrosomonas sp.; assembly: GCF_022842015.1. Lineage (GTDB taxonomy): Bacteria > Pseudomonadota > Gammaproteobacteria > Burkholderiales > Nitrosomonadaceae > Nitrosomonas. Next base: position 3,495 of record NZ_JALHQJ010000101.1, read on the forward strand.
TATGCAATACACAGCGCGCCATGTACGAAAACCTCAAGCTCCATATCGGGGCAATAATCACGAATTTGCGCCACTTCATCCAACGATAATTCGCGCGACAAAATCACCCGCGTCAATCCTATTTTCTGCCAAAACTTAACGCCCATATAATTGACCGTATTGGCCTGAACCGACAGATGAATCGGCACATCCGGCCATTTTTCGCGTACCATCATGATCAATCCGGGATCAGCCATAATCAGCGCGTCTGGCTTCATTGCAATAATAGGCGCCATATCATCCAGGTAAGTTTTAATCTTGGCGTTATGCGGCATAGCATTGCTGGCTACCAAAAATTTCTTCCCTAAAGCATGTGCTTCCGTGATCCCGGTTTTAATTTGCTCCAAGGCAAAATCATTGTTACGTGCACGCAAAGAATAACGCGGCTGTCCTGCATACACCGCATCGGCGCCAAACGCATAAGCAATGCGCATTTTGTCCAAGGAACCAGCAGGAAGTAAAAGCTCAGGTGATTTCAACATAATGTAAAATAGCGCTCAACTGTATTAATGACAAAGTTATCACAGGTCTTAATTGTAACATCATGCCCATCAAACCAGCTTTTATTCATTTGCGGATGCATAGCGAATATTCCATTCTAGATAGCACAATTCGCATTCATGATGTCGTTACAAAAGCGGTGGCCGATCAAATGCCAGCTTTGGCATTGACCGACCTTAGCAATCTTTTCGGATTAGTAAAATTTTACCAAACTACATACAAAAACGGGATTAAACCGATCCTCGGGTGTGATGTCTGGATCACCAATGAATCCGATCGAAGCAAGCCAACTCGACTGCTATTGTTATGCCAAACACACGCCGGTTATTTACTGCTGTCTCGTCTGCTGTCACGCGCCTACCGGGAAAACCAGTTGCAAGGCAGAGCCGAGATCAAAGAATCGTGGTTACATTCCAATGAGTGGGGCACGAAAGGATTGATTGCCTTATCCGGTGGCCGTTTAGGCGACATCGGATTGGCTCTATTACATAGTAACGTATCGCAAGCTGAAACTCAGACGCAAAAATGGGCTAATCTGTTTCCTAGCCGTTTTTATCTTGAAATCCAACGTGATGAGCACTCCAATGAAGCAGGATTAATTCAACACTCGCTAGCGCTAGCCAGAAAATTCAATTTGCCAATCGTGGCAACGCAAGCAGTGCAATTTCTCAATGCAGATGATTATCGGGCGCATGAAGCGCGTGTCTGCATCGCCGAGGGCTATGTCTTGGAGGACAAACGCCGTCCAAGAAGCTTCACCGAACAGCAATACTTTAAAACTCAAGCTGAAATGGTGCAACTGTTCGCCGATATTCCTGCCGCACTGGCGAATACAATCGAGATTGCCAAACGCTGCAATCTGGTATTGGAATTGGGTGTGAACCGGCTTCCATTATTTCCTACGCCTAACGACGAAGGCCTGGATCAATATCTGCGCAGTCAGGCTGAAGCAGGTCTGATAATGCGCATGACCAGCTTGTTTCCCGAGGCAGAAATGCGTAATAGCAAAATGGGCGAGTATCAATCTCGTCTTGAATTTGAGGTCAACACCATTATCCAGATGGGATTTGCCGGATATTTTCTGATTGTCGCCGACTTTATCAACTGGGCTAAACATAATAATGTCCCGGTAGGACCAGGGCGTGGTTCCGGAGCGGGCTCATTAGTGGCCTATTCACTGGGAATCACTGATCTTGATCCATTACGTTACGATCTGTTATTTGAGCGTTTTTTGAACCCAGAACGTATCTCGATGCCCGATTTTGACATCGATTTTTGCCAGGATCGGCGCGAACGGGTCATTGAGTACGTCAAACAACGCTACGGAACTGGAAAAGTCTCTCAAATCGCCACATTCGGCACGATGGCGGCCAAAGCCGTAATTCGCGATATTGGCCGGGTCATGGATTTGCCCTATAACTTTGTCGATCAGCTCGCCAAACTGGTGCCGTTCGAGATTGGCATGACATTAAAAAAAGCACGTCAACTCGAACCGCAACTCAATCAGCGCGCCGAGGAAGAAGAAGATGTCTACAATTTACTGGAACTGGCGGAAAGTCTCGAAGGCATCACGCGCAATGTCGGCATGCACGCCGGAGGCGTACTCATCGCCTCGAGCGAGATTACCGATTTTTGCCCTATTTACTGCACGGAATCAGGCGATTCCGTTGTCAGCCAGTTGGATAAGGACGATGTCGAAAAAATCGGATTGGTGAAATTTGATTTTCTTGGATTGCGCACATTGACAATTCTGGACCGTGCCGTCGAATATATCCGTCAGTTACATCCAGACGGCGAATCTCCAAATGCTCGCCTTTTTTCACTGGAAACGTTGCCATTGGATGACGCAGCAACTTATGCATTGATGCGTAAAGGAAATGCGGTAGGCATCTTTCAGTTTGAGTCGCGCGGCATGATCGATCTGCTACAAAAGGCAAAACCAGACCGCTTTGAAGACATCATCGCACTAGTCGCTTTATACCGCCCTGGCCCGATGGATCTGATTCCCGAATTTATCGACCGCAAGCATGGCAGAAAACAGATTGAATATCTTGATTCGCGCCTGGAAACGATTCTCGGGCCGACTTACGGCATCATGATTTATCAGGAACAAGTCATGCAAATTGCGCAGGTCATCGGCGGCTACAGCCTTGGCAGTGCCGATTTGCTACGCCGTGCAATGGGCAAGAAGAAAGTCGAGGAAATGGCACAACAACGCGACATCTTCGTATCCGGCGCAGTCAATAACGATTTAAGCGAAGATAAAGCCACCGAATTGTTCGGTTTGATGGAAAAATTCGCCGGCTATGGCTTCAACAAATCACATGCCGCCGCTTATGCGCTCATTGCCTTCCAAACGGCCTTTCTGAAAGCGCACTATCCGGCTGAATTTATGGCCGCGTGCTTGTCTGCGGATATGGATGACACTGATAAAGTGCACATTTTCGTTGAAGACAGCGTTGCCAACAAATTAAAAATTCTGCCTCCCGATATCAATCTTTCCGACTACCGTTTCGTCCCAATTGACAGTAAAAACATCCGCTTCGGTCTTGGCGCGATCAAAGGCACCGGAGAATCCGCAGTCAATTCGATCATCGCGGAGCGAGAACAAGCCGGACCATTCACTGATCTATTTGACTTCTGCCACCGCGTTGACCGTCGCATCGCCAATCGCCGCGTGATGGAATCGCTAATCCGCGTCGGTGCATTTGATACTATCAACCTCAATCGCGCCAGCTTGATGGCTTCAGTCGGCTTAGCCATCGAATCCGCCGAACAAACGAGCCGATCTTCCAATCAATTTAATTTATTCGGTGAAACGAGTAACGACGCCCAGATGCAACTGCAACTGATTCAAACCGAACCATGGTCTGACCGGGAAAAACTGCGCCAGGAAAAAATCGGCTTGGGCTATTATTTCAGCGGCCATCCATTTGACACCTATGCGCCGGAATTAAAGCGCTTCATTCGCACTCGACTCGACCGACTGAATCCGCAGCG
>NZ_JALHQJ010000102.1 GCF_022842015.1 Nitrosomonas sp.
GCCGATTGGAAATATTCCACCAGCAGAATTTGAAATGGCATATTATCGCCAATTAAAGGAGTCAGCTGATGCAGCTTGACTCAAACCAAACAGTCTCCGGTAAATCCGGGGCGATTCACCATCTCGCTGCGGCGCAGTTGCTTACGTAGCAAAGCCTTACCGTGCATATCTACCCCGTGAATCTGAAATACTTCTTTTGCCAAATCGATGCCTATCGTTGTAATCTTCATGTCGGACGCTCCTCTCTATTTGGTGGGCTTTATTGCACCACTACTTTGGCACGTTGATGCCGTTTAGGGTAGTGGTCCATTACTTTTATCCATCGTGACCTTTTCAGGAACGCCACTGGCATGCATGGCTTTGTCAAATAAGCGTTTAGCAGCGGCCTTATCGCGCTTGTCCGTTAATAGAAAGTCGATCGTTTTACCATCCTTGTCCACAGCGCGATAGAGATATTTCCAAACGTCTTTCACTTTAATGTAAGTCTCGTCCATCCGCCAACTTCCACCAACCGGGCGCTTATACTTTCTGAAAATATTTTCCAGTAAGGGTAGAAACCGGATCGACCAACGGCTCACTGTAGAATGATCAACTGAAACACCACGCTCCTCCATCATTTCTTCCAGGTGCCGGCAACTTAACGGATACGCCGCGTACCAGCGGATGCAGACCAGAATCACCTCAATCGGAAATCGCATTCCTTTTACAACCAGCATGTAGCTTCACCATTTTCTCGATATCAACAGTCTACACGAAGGTGTTGATGATCTCGCTTAATGCGACAGAACCTAAAAAACGCCCCGACCATTACTGACAAACATAAAACTAAAATTGCTACGTAACAATTGGCCCTTTCCTAACTTTTTACCCTATTAAATAGGATTCAGCTCAGATTGCTTTAATTTTCTCCGGCCTGAACTTAACCGGCACCAGCATCCCTTTGCGTGCCCGGCGTAATACCAATGGCTGCAATTCTTCCCACTTCAGCACCCCCTGTAATGACTTGTTGCCTGCACCTGTACCGTTGATCTGAAGCGACGAGCCTGTCGGAAGCACTGCCGTGGCAATCAGCGATTCGCCATCATTCAATCCGAGAATGATCACACCCTTTCCTCCCGACAACGCCTTCATTTCGCTGAGCGGAAATAATAACAACTTACCATTGCTGCCCAGCGCCGCAACCAGCTTGCCGTTGATAACATTCGCCGCTGGCAATACACTAGCTCCCTTGCTCAGCGTCATGAAAGCCTTGCCAGCCTTCTGGCGAGATACCAAGTCTTTGAGCGTAGCAATAAAACCATATCCACCGGACGAACTGAACAGATATTGGGTATCCGGCGCTGCGGCGCACATTACTACCGCTTTTACCTTGGGAGGCATGTCTAACAAGGAAGCCAATGGCGCACCGTCGCTGCGCCCTCCAGGAATATCCGTCGAAGCCAGGCTGTAGGCACGCCCTCCGCTATCCAGCACCACAACCGGATAAGCGGTGCGTGTTTGCGCAATAGCTAATAATTGGTCTCCATCCTTAAATGACAGTCCACCCAGCTCCACTTCATGACCCGTGCGTTGACGTATCCAGCCATTCTTGGACAGAATAACCGTACAGGGTTCATCCGGCACGGATACCGTCTTAGCTACTACGCGCTCCGCTGCTTCAATTAATGTACGGCGGTCATCACCGTATTTCTTCACATCCGCCTCAATCTCACCGATAATCATGTCGCGCATCGCCGCTTCATTGCTCAAAATAAAATTTAGCTCCCCCTCTTCTGTTTTCAGCACATTTATTTCTTTCTCAATGCGGATGGTTTCGAGGCGGGCCAACTGCCTCAATCGAATTTCCAGGATATCATCCGCCTGAATGGCGGAGATGCCGAACTGCGACATCAGATCGGTCTTGGGATCCTCTGCTTCACGAATAACTTTGATAACCTCATCAAGGTTCAACAATACAGCAATGCGGCCCTTCAGGATATGCAGACGCTTCTGTACTTGATCAAACCTTGTCTGGCTGCGCCGAGTAACCGTGATAATGCGGAATCGCACCCATTCGATCAGCAATTCCAGGATGTTCTTCTGGTTCGGCCTGCCATCCAGTCCGATTGCGACCATATTGGCAGGGACCGTAGATTCCAGGCTGGTATGCGCGAGCAACAGGTCGATGAATTGCTCTTGCGGCATACGCGAAGAACGCGGCTCTAAAATAATACGTACGGAAGCATCTTTGCCGGATTCGTCACGCACGATTTCCAGTGCATCAAGGAACAGTTGCTTCATTTGCTTCTGTTCAACCGACAAATCCTTCTTGCCCGTTTTCACCTGCGGATCTGTTAAATCTCCAATTTCTTCCAACACTTTTTTTACGGAAACACCCGGCGGCAATTCATGCACTACCATACGCCATTGGCCTCGCGCTTGCTGCTCTATGGTCCAGCGTGCACGCACACGGAAGATACCTCGCCCAGTCGCATAAGCCTCGCGTATATCCTTAGCGCTGGAAATCAATTGACCACCGCCTGGAAAATCCGGCCCCTGGATATGTTGCAATATGTCCGCAACACTGATTGACGGGTTGTGCATCAGCGCAATCGCTGCATTACCTACCTCACGCATATTGTGCGGCAGGCATTCCGTCGCCATACCGACCGCGATGCCGGATGCGCCATTTAATAGCAGTAATGGGAGACGTGCAGGCAAATCCACCGGCTCCTGCTCTGATCCGTCATAATTAGGGCGAAAATCCACGGTTCCTGCATCCACTTCGGACAGTAGCAATTCAGCATATTTAGTCAGTCTGACTTCTGTATACCGCATGGCTGCCGGAGAATCTCCGTCACGCGAACCAAAGTTACCCTGACCATCAACCAAGGGATAACGCAACACAAAATCCTGAGCCATGCGTACCATCGCTTCATAGGAGGCAGAGTCGCCATGGGGATGATATTTACCAATCACATCACCGACCACGCGAGCCGACTTAACTGGCTTTGATCCTTGGGTCAGACCCAGACGATGCATCGCATAGAGAATGCGACGCTGCACCGGCTTCTCGCCATCGGATGCAGAGGGTAGCGCCCGCCCCTTGACGACACTAATGGCATAGCGCAAATACACCTGATGCGTGTATTCAGCCAGATCAATGCTGCCATCGTCGTTATCACTACCATTCGGAGCAGAGGCTGGCGGTGCGGGTGGCGACAATTCGGTCTCCTGCGGCGTCACTTGAGTCGGTGAGGAGGAATCCAGCGCATCAAATAGGTCCATATTCTTCATTTTTCGTTATATATCCGCTTCCACTTCGTTGCCGTGAATCATAATCAATTCCTTGCGCTCGCCGGTATGCGACTTACCCATCAAGGTATTGAAGGTACCCACTGCCTGTGTCACATTGCCCATGCCTATCTTCACCAGCCGGCGTGTGTCCGGGCATAAGGTGGTTTCCCACAACTGGACCGCGTCCATCTCTCCCAAACCCTTGAAACGCGAAATGGCCCAACCGCTTTCTTTAACGCCTTCCTGGCGCAGACGTGCTTCCAATATATCCAGTTCCACCTGATCCAAAGCATATAGCTTGCGTGGAGACTTGCTTTTGCCTTGTGCCGGCACATCTATCCGAAACAACGGTGGTTTGGCGATATACACATGCCCATGTTGAATAATTTTGGGAAAATGCCGGAAAAATAAAGTAAGCAGCAATGCCTGGATATGGCTACCGTCATCATCCGCATCGGACAGGATGATGATCTTGCCATAGCGCAAGGCACTCATATCTACATCGCTATCCAGCTTGTGCGGATCAATCGCCAGCGACACGGAAATATTGTGGATTTCCTGGTTGGCAAGGATCTGCGATTGATCCACTTCCCAACTGTTCATGCCTTTACCCCGCAACGGTAGTACCGCCTGAGTCTCTTTATCGCGCCCCGCTTTGGCCGAACCACCAGCGGAATCCCCTTCTACCAAAAACAATTCGGCGTTGAGGCCGGTCAGTTCTGAATCGGTGAGTTTGCCTGGCATCACTGCCACGCCGGAGCCTTTTCTGCGCTCAACTGTTTTAGCAGTCTTGCCGCGATCAATAGCATTCTTGATGGCTTGCTCGGCAATCTTTGTCGCTTCCGCCACATGCTCGTTAAACCATAAATCTAGCGCATCCTTTATGGCGACCGCAACCAGCTTGATAGCTTCACGCGAGGACAATTTTTCCTTGGTCTGACCAGAAAAACTCGGATCCACCATCTTGAGTGCCAGCACGAAACGCAGCTTGGACCATACATCCTCGGCCGCCAGCTTGACGTTGCGCTGCATCAATCCATGTTGTTCCGCGAAAGTGCGCACACTATTGAACACCACATCACGCAAACCAGCTTCGTGCGTTCCGCCTCCCAATGTCGGGATCAGATTGACATAGGATTCGCCCCCGCCCGAGCCGACAACCCATGCCAGTGCCCATTGCACGCCCTCACCATCCGAAAAGGTTTCATTAGCAACCAGATATTTTTCTCCGCAGAAAGCAGGCGCAACCGGCTCATCCTCAGCAATCATTTGATCTAGATACTGCGCGATTCCACCCGCAAAATGCCATTCCTTGACATCAAAACCAGCAGCGGCTTCAATATTGAGCAGTACTTTGACCCCCGGCAGCAACATTGCCTTGGCCCGCAACAAGTGTTCCAACTCTCCCCGATGCAGCGATGGGGAATCAAAATACTTTGCATTCGGGCAGATTCGCAGCGCGGTACCGGTATTGCGCACGCCGCAAGTACCGATAACGCTTAACGGCTCGATGACTTCACCGTCGGCAAAAACGATGCGATGTTGCTTGCCTTCGCGTTTGACTTCCACTTCCAGGCGAGTGGAAAGCGCATTGGTCACTGAAACGCCCACACCGTGCAAGCCGCCAGTAAATTTATAGCTACTGTCCGAGTCCCCTTTGGCGAACTTACCGCCGGAGTGAATTACCTGGAACACAACCTGTATGGTTGGAATATTTTCTTCCGGATGCAGACCGACCGGAATGCCCCGACCATCATCTGCGACGCCGACGGTGCCATCGCGGTAAAGCGTCACTTCGATATTTCTGGCATACCCTGCTATCGCCTCATCGACCGCATTATCGATGGCTTCCACCACCATATGCGTGGGGTCCGTGGTGCGGGTGTACATGCCCGGCCGCAACTGGATAGGTTCCAGCTTGCGCAGCACTCGGATCGAAGATTCATCGTAAGTTTGTTTTGCCATGATAATTAAATAGGTTTGATCTCGAAATACATCCCGAACCTTTTCTCCATATATTCATCCATAGAATGTGCCTAGCGGAAAAAGTACAATCCGCACATTTTGGTAGAGTTTTTAGCTTAACTGGATTTGATTGAATGAACGGGCAGTTAATAGAATTAGAATTGTCACTTGACTGCGAATGCAAAACTGATTGGCAAAATGCGTAGTTATTCGATTATCAATCCTTGTATGCCGCTACTGCAATTATAAAACATATCATTCAACTCAAAGCTAACTTCTCACACACCAGCCACGGTTTTGACAACAGAAAAAATCGGTGTAACGATATCCAAACGCACATGGTCGGCGCGTGTCGGAATTTCCAACATATCCACTAAGGGGTTGTAAGACCAAACCGCCGGAATTTTGGTTCTGTCGCATTAAGCGCAAAAAGGCATATTTCGGATGAGCTGACATGCCATCCATTTAAACTAGGCGGATTTATTCTACCAGCGCATAAAATTGATCAACAAAAGACATCTTGGCAGCTCCCTCCATCATCATCTGACCTTTGCGGATCATGTGCATGAGCTCGATGCCAGCCAAGATGTTTTTAGCTGATTGAAAAGATTTGAATCCGAGCATTGGTCTTGTTATTCACTTCACTGCCCGATGGTCTTGTTCCACGATATTGTTGAGGTATTTTGACGACAATGGAAATGTCATTATTCTTGATGATCTGATCAAGAGCTGCTTTACTGGCACCACTCTTGTCCATCGCTACATTTTCAGGCATATCATTGCTCTTAATGGCCTTCTTAAAAAAGCGCATGGCGGCTGCTTTATCACGCTTGGCTGTCAATAGGAAATTAATGGTGTTTCCTTCTTTGTCGACAGCACGATAAAGGTATTTCCAGGCACCTTTGACCTTGATATAAGTCTCGTCCATACGCCAGCTTCTACCAACCGAGCGTTTATACTTTTTTCTGAAAATATTTTCCAATAATGGTAGAAACCGGATCGCCCAACGGCTCACTGTAGAATGATCAACTGTAACACCACGCTCCTCCATCATTTCTTCTAGCTGTCGGCAACTTAACGGATACGCCGCGTACCAGCGGATACAAACCAGAATTATCTCAATCGGAAATCGCGTCCTTATTTAAAATAAGCATGTAGCATTACCATCTCTTTAATGGTCAACACTCTACACGAGAAGGTATCGATGATCCCGCTTAATGCGACAGAACCGAAATACTATGCAAATCGGCTTGCTGCTTAAACCGATAGATTCCATTTATGACAGCACATATCTTTTAAGAGCGACTTTTTTGCAAGGAGAGAACTTCCATCACAGTTCAAGAGAAATTGGTTTCTTAGACCACACAACAAATAAGCAGTACAGATTCAACCACCGACACTATGATTTTTAATCAGATGGTCTTACCCTCAAATCAAAACAAGGATTTTATTTATATGATATAACTTATTGTATTTAATAGTAATATCTTATTGGTGCCGACACCAAGAATCGAACTCGGGACCTTCTGATTACAAATCCATTTATATCAATAAGCCACAACAAATAACAACAAGCTAAAGCAATTCTATCAAATAGTTAATTAATTTCTATTGTTGCTGCTTGTCGTGTTTTTTGCTGGATTTTTATCTGTGAGTG
>NZ_JALHQJ010000103.1 GCF_022842015.1 Nitrosomonas sp.
ACAACCGGCAGACTAATGGCTACCCAAAATAAAATTTTCTTCATACTTTATGGCGTCCTTTCAAATAGCGATTCAATGAGAAAAGCATCATCAAAGTGTCGGCGCCCGTTAAAAGCAGTAGCATGACGACCCCATTGGCGCATTGCACCTGGCGAGCGGATTCCCATGGGCCAAAAAAGAAATCGCTCGGATCGTTCTGTTCCAGCAACCAATCCATATTTTCCGAACAAGCTACGATATCCTTCCTCCGAGGACAAAGAACGCAGTTCATCATAATCCTCCCACAGCAATGGCTGGTTTTCCTGTATCGCCGATGACTGAGTATCCAGCGCGCTATCAGAATAGATCCGCTGGATGAAATGCGTATGATGAGCGATACGCAGCACCAGAGATTGTTGCTCCGGTGCAGATTGCGGTAACAATGGCGATTCAAAATAGGCAGAAGGAAGATCTTTACGCAAACGTAGTTTATGACTCAGGAAGAACTTGTGATAGCAACCACAATTATGAATGGCATCGTAAAGCCAGGGCTTACCGTCTGGCCCTAGTGTTACCCGCCAGTTGATGCCGTCGAGTTGACCTGCATAAATATCGCTACCCGATCGCGCCGGAAACCAGACAATGTAATTGAGCTGTAGCAGCACTTGTGGGCCAAAGCGAGTGTATGAAACCTTGCGATAGAATATCGGGCGAGCAATGTCTACGGATGGCCCGTTTTTCAAATGTATCTTACCAATGCGATCATTATCATCAGCGACATCCACCTCCCATGCTGGCGCAAATGTATTGAAAAGCTGATCCAGCTCAACATCTTGTGGTATGGGGATGCCCAGTGGATCGAGCGATCGATACAGAATTTCGCTGATCTGTTGAACAGTAAGCGTTTGATCAGGTAGCAAAGCATCCATTTCTGGCGTCATGGCAGTTGATACTGGCACCCAACGTATCAACTTGCCCGTAACCGGCAGCGAAGCAATCGGTATCGCGAAAATCTCATGTGTTTTGCGATGCCATTCAGCTATTCCTACAGCAATAACAGGGGCAGTGAACGGATAAAGACCAAGTGCCTGCCACCAAGTGACATAATCATCCGGAACATGGACGATATCGCGTAGTCGGGTGCGCTGCTCAGGCTTTGCAAGATCAATGGATATTAATAGATCGCGACATGTATTGAGTTCATCAAGCAAAGTATCTTTGTGTTGACTTCGCACTGAAGGAGGCAGATTACGCAACTCTAATGCACGCGATTGAGCATCGAGATCAGCCATGTGAGCAACCCATGCCAACCACTGTGGTGATTTATCGTTTAATTCATGACTGAATGAAGCCAACAGACGTGTTGTACGAAGGTAAGGAAACCCCTCAATCAGCGATGAACCATAATCACGTACACCCACGTTATCAATAGCAGTATCAATTTCTTGATATAAGGCCCGGCAGGCAGTAGCGGCACTATCTCTCGGCGCAACGGTGGATCTAGTTTCCACTGCGACGCAACCAGTCAGAACCAGTATGCTGATGCTGACGATAAGGATCATCTCTGTCATGATCGGTGAGATATGGACTGAATAGTTGCAATTATTCATAGGCATCTCCTTCTGACTGCCACTACTCGCTGCAAGCTGCGCACAACACAATGCAATTGCATAATTTAAAACAGAATTACACCCCCTTACGTTTCTCAATATGCTTGTACCAGTGCAGAAATCTCAATTTATATCTGATTTCACGGAGCTAATGTGATTTTTATCACGTAATGACATAACCTAATTCAGTATCATGCATTATTGATATAGCAGCAAAGCAGAAGAAAGATTGATGATAACCCAACTCGTTAAGCTAACAATTGCTAAATCCCGATTGCCGCATTTGACCCCAGTATTTGCAAATACACCTATAGAAGACGTAATGTTCATTGTCCAAATAAAGAATAATCCAAATTCCTATTCGATCAATATTGATGGTGAAGCTACGAACTTGTCAAAAATCAGTAATGAGCTAAAACTGTGTCGTGGCAGCAACAGAGACATTAAATGAGACACCGAATTCGAATTATCGATAGATACTAGATTAGTAACTAATCTTGAAGAATCAATAATGATAGTCAAATTTAAACTTTAATAGTTGAAGAATTGTATGCTTGTTAGGGATTAGCTAAATTTCAGATAATCTCACGGTAAAATGAAAATTACTCTGGGGTCTTTCAAAACTTGAAAATGCCGGCAGAAACCCCATGTTCTTATTAGTTTTGTGTCAACGCAGTGTGATATCAATAGTACTTCTTCAAATTATTATGTGGAGGTAGACAGCGATGATCAAAGAACTTTCTTTTGACGACGACGACGATGGATTTTATTCTGCCAACGATTTGGATGGGGAAGAGGATGCGATAGCAAATAGTAAAATTCCCCCCAGTCAACTAGCAAACATTATTGATGAATTTGGAAGCAGCAAAGATGATTCTGATGATGACGAATTCGAAGTCATCAAAAAGGATTATTCTGATTATGATGACGAAAGGGATGAGATTACGCTTGAGTCGTTAGGACTGCACTAGTTTCCAGGCTCTGTAATACTGCTGCTCGTTTTCGACAGTGTGTGTGCATCACACACGATGGAATAATTCATTAGCCAAGCTTTACGCGATACTCCGCTTAAACGCTTTGTCGCAGGTGTTGTTTTTTGTGCAAAACTTTCTATTTTTAAACAGAAGATAGGGGGAAATTCAACACCTAATTTGTTCTATTTTAAAAAATAAAACTGTTTTTGGTGTATATTTATCAATTGACACCTATTGTGTAGCGGTTTATGTTCCCTCATCACCATAACGCTATCCAATAAGTTGCATGTATTACCCGCTAATGTGTGCTTTACTGCACGAGTCTTTATGAAGAAGCAAGCCATCATCAATGGCTCTCACTAAAACAAAATACAAGGAGAATCAGCATGAATAAATTAAAAGCCTTAACAATAGCAGCCGCTGTGTGCACAGCTTGTTATGCAGGGAACGTATTAGCTTTCGATAAATCTTTTCATCCCAATCACCAATTTGTCGAGCGAGAAAGCATTGGACCAAGTTTTGAGCCCGGTTATATTCTCGATGAAGAGAAAGCTGCAGAAACAAAAACTGCAGAAGAATATATGCAGCTTCCTTCGGAACCAGTAATTCCAAGCGATCCTTCACCCAAGAATTCAAATATCCCTTCTGGGGAAGAGCTCAGATTAGTTCCGTCCATATAGCCAATTCTTAGCGCCGGTTGTTCTTGCAGCGCTGAGAAAAATCCTTGCCCCGCAGCTTGCTGCGGGGTATTACATTCCTTCGCAATCTACCTACTTGCACTCCAAATTCTAACCCGCAAAACCAAGCCGAATTACAGGCGCACACTCTCCCAAAGCTTCTGCAACCGCTTAACAGATACCGGATAGGCAGTCTTTAATTCTTGCGCGAACAAAGAAATACGCAGCTCTTCGATCTGCCAGCGAAATTCGCTTAAATTTTTATCTACATATTCAATTTCTTGATGCTTTGCTAGGCGTTGTAAATACTGCTGCCACAGCGCATTAATTTCAAGGCTATTGTGCTCATCGCGTTCCGGATTTACGGATAATTTCTCGACACGCAATCCCATGCCTTTTAAATAACGGGGCATCTGCAACATGTTGTTCCAAGGCGTATTGCTGACAAATCCAGGGTAAACAAGATTATCAAGCTGCGTATTTAATTCAGCTTTCACTTTACTGACCCGGATCTTAGTGAATTTTTGCAATAGCGTTTGATACTCGCGGCCTATCTGTTGCAGCATGCCCGATAGAAAAGCAGAAACTTCCGGGAGGCGGTGCTTGGCACGCTGTCTTTGCTCAATAAATGCTGATTCAGTGCGAGGAAGCAAATCATCGCTCAACAATGCGCGGTCTATGATGGCAGTCAGCATATCCTGTTTCAGATCGCCCGGAATAACTCGGGCTGCCAATTGCACGCTAATTTCCCTTAATCCGGGTAGATTCTTTTCCAATTGCTTAAGTTGGTCTTTCAGCGCTAAACATAATAACCGCCTAATACCCGAACGCATCACAGTTTCAGCCGCTGCTTGCGTATCAAACAAACGGATGGCGACACTATCGCCCTGATCAATCAACGCCGGATAGCCTGTCAGTTGCCGGCCATTTCGCATAAATACTATTTCATCGGGCAAATCGCCAAAATCCCATTGCGTTATCTGTTCACGCTCAATAGAATTTTTCTCGCTCTCGTCATCACGCTTCACAAAAATCATCTGCGCCGCTTCACCGAGCCGCTTCTGCAACCTATTCAGATCCCGGCTCATAGCCAGTTCTTGTCCGGCATCATCAACCACTCGAATATTCATCAACAAATGCATTGGAATATCGCTTGTTTTCCAACTCTCAAGCGTAACCGTCAAGGTGGTTTCTTTTAGCACAAACTTCTCCAATGCTTCCTGCAATGCAAGCAAATGTGAAGCTTTGGAATGACTTTGCAAAAATTTTGTGACTGATTCCGGAAGCGGTACCAGCATACGGCGGACGTTTTTAGGCAGCACTTTCAAATACCAGGTAACTTTTTCACGAATTAAACCGGGCACCAGATAATCCAACTGTTTGCCATCCAAGCGGTTTAATAATGGTAGCGGTACAGAAACAGTAACTCCATCCAATATATGGCCCGGTTCAAAGCGATAGACAAGGGGCAACACGCTACCATCCGGTAAAGTCATGCGCTCAGGAAATTGCACTTCGGTCACATGATCGGCCTGGTGGCGCATGAGTAACTCGCGCTTTAAATACAGCAACCGGGGATCCTGCTGTTCCGCTTGCTTGCGCCATTTCTCGAATCCGGCACCATTGGTGACTTGTTGCGGAATGATGGCATCGAAAAAGGCAAAAATTTCCTGCTCATCGACCAATACGTCCTGTCTGCGCGTTTTATGCTCCAACGCTTCGATTTCCTGAATCAATGCCTGATTATGGTGAAAAAAAGGCGCTTGTGTTACCAGTTCTCCTGCCACTAACGCCGAACGGATAAAGATCTCACGCGCTTCTTGCGGATTAATCACGCCATAATGAACCGATCGTTTGGGAACAATCATTAAGCCATACAGCGTCACTTGTTCAAAGGCCACGACCTGCGCCCGTTTCTTCTCCCAGTGCGGATCAGAATAATGCCTTTTGCACAAACTACCGGCAATCCTTTCCAACCAAGTTGGATCAATTTTTGCCGCGCAGCGTGCAAATAACTTACTGGTTTCGACCAATTCCGCAGCAACCACCCATTTGCTCTTACCTTTTCTCAATACAGAGCCCGGAAAAATCGCGAACTTGATGCCACGAGCCCCCAGATACTCACCCTCTTTCTCGGATTTAAAACCGATATTACCGAGCAATCCAGCGAGTAGCGCACGATGAATTTCATCATAACCCGCGGGTATTTCGTTGGGCCTGAAACCAAGCTCTGTCATCAATACATGCAGTTGACCATGAATCTCGCGCCATTCACGCAACCGTCGATAGGATAGAAAATTTTCACGACATTGCGCGATCAGTTTGCGGGTGGATTTCTTATGCTTTAATAATTCATCAAAGAAATCCCAAAGTTTCAGATAGGAAAGAAAATCTGAGCGCTCATCCTGAAAACGCCGGTGCGCCTCGTCAGCTGCCGCTTGTTGTTCAAACGGCCGGTCGCGTGGATCCTGCAGGCTTAACGCCGAAGTAATGATCAGTATTTCGTGCAGGCAATTTTCATGTTTCGCCGCTAAAATCATACGGGCAATTTTGGGATCAATCGGGAATTTAGCCAAACGCCAGCCAATCGCGGTCAGCTGTCTTTTTTCATCGACCGCACCCAGTTCCGCCAGCAATTGATAACCATCGGCAATCATGCGTGGCGCTGGCGCCTCCAGAAATGGAAAACTTTCCACGTCGCCAATTTTCAGCGATTGCATGCGCAGAATAACCGCTGCCAACGAAGAGCGCAGAATTTCCGGATCGGTATAAGGCGCACGAGCCTGATAATCCTGTTCTGAATACAAACGGATACAAACGCCATTGGCCACCCGGCCACAGCGCCCTGCCCTTTGATCCGCCGACGCACGGGAAATTTTCTCGACCAGTAATTGCTCTACTTTGTTGCGATAGCTATAGCGATTCACCCGCGCCGAACCGCTATCAATCACGTAATGGATGCCTGGAACCGTCAATGAAGTTTCGGCCACATTGGTCGCCAGTACGATGCGACGACGATTGCTGCTCAATTGAAAAACCCGCTCCTGTTCGGCAAAAGATAACCGTGCAAACAAAGGCAAGATTTCTATCCCACCCCGCAAGCGATCAAAATGATGTTTGCGCAAGGTTTCAGCCGTCTCGCGGATCTCGCGCTCGCCCGGGAGAAAAACCAGAATATCGCCCGAACCCGAAGCCATCAACTCATCAACCGCATGAATGATGCTACGCTGCATATCGCGGTCTTCCTCATCATCGGTGTGCAGCGGGCGATATAAAATGTCTACCGGGTACAAACGCCCGGTCACTTCAATGACAGGCGCATCATTAAAATGTTGCGAGAAGAGTTGCGCATCAATCGTAGCAGAAGTGACGATCAGTTTAAGATCGGGCCTCTGGGGCAATAACTGCTTGATAAACCCGAGCAGAAAATCAATATTCAGACTGCGCTCGTGGGCTTCATCGATAATCAGCGTATCGTAAGGCTGCAATAATGGATCGCCTTGCGTTTCCGCCAGCAGAATCCCGTCAGTCATCAATTTGATATAACTATCGGAACTGATCTTGTCCGAGAAGCGAACTTTGTAACCGACGGCCTGACCCA
>NZ_JALHQJ010000104.1 GCF_022842015.1 Nitrosomonas sp.
CGGTCAAGAGGATGACCGCAGCAATTCCGACGGCAATTCCTGAGGCTGATAATGCGGTACGCAGCCGATGGGCTGTTAGTGACCGGAAGGAAAAATAGAAAGTGTCAATCGTGTTCATTTTGTGTTCAAGGCCGCATTAAGAATTCTATTTTTCGATTTTCAGGAGTGTACCCGGGATTTGCGACCCTTGCGAATTGTGCGTGGATTAATAATTGATATGTCGTCATTTTGACCAAATGTATGATACCGCACAGATAAAGACTGGCTTTAAAGCTATAGTTTTGAACATGTTTGCTTATTTATCTTTGTTAACTTACCTAAGGATACTTCATGAATCAGTCAACCTACACTAAACATGATATGCAAGCCTGTATCGCTGCTTGCACGCGCTGCCACCAGATTTGTCTACACATGGGGATGAATCATTGCCTTGAAACCGGTGGGAACCATATTGAATCTGCTCACTTTCGTCTTCTGTTGAGTTGTGCTGAGATTTGCCAGACGTCAGCTAATTTCATGCTGAGCGGCGCTCCCCATTCTGGTGCTCTTTGCGGGCTCTGTGCCGAGATTTGCGAAGCATGTGCAATAGATTGTGAGAGAATCGGGGATATGGATGAATGTGTCAAAGCATGTAGAGATTGTGCCGAAACGTGTACGCAAATGACGAATATGCAACATTAACAGGTCATTGAGGAACATTTTCGAGGCGGTTGATGCAAAGTAATAACAGCTAAAAAAGCGCGAGTTTATGGCATAATAAATGAGTAATTCGGGCTTGTTTTTAACACCGTAGCGAGTTTTTCAGCAACCTGCTAGATAAATTATGGCTACAAGTGTAGTGTGTAGTATAAGAAGAATAGTTGAATAACCATTGTGGATTTTTTTATTGACCTAACTTAGCTGATCGTTTGAGATGAGCAATTGACAGGAGATTGAATTATGGAGCACTTCACTAGATTATTCCTTGTGTCTTTTTTAACCTTGGCATTGCTGACCGCAATAGGATGCGGATCAACTCAAAAACAGGCGGGAACGGGAGAATATTTTGATGATACTGTCATTACAACCAAGGTAAAAGCGGCCATTCTTAATGAACCAACATTGAAGGCTACTGAAATCAACGTCGAAACATTCAAGGGCGTAGTACAACTAAGCGGTTTCGTAAGTTCGTCTGCCAGTATTAGTAAGGCAATCGAAGTGGCAAGCGGTGTCGCTGGAGTAAAATCGGTCAAAAACAGCATGCAGCTTAAATAGTTGCGAGAAATAACATGGCAAGCCATTCTTGCGTAAAGGAAATGCAATTGGCTTGCCACAAAATACCATTTACCATTCTGTCGTGTGCGAATTATTATTTTTAAGCTGCAACTGGCAAATTAAACAGGCCACGGTCAGTGCGGTTTCCATCGATGATTTCTCAATGACATTATTTTATTTGTAATCATGTCATTAAATGCCTTTTGATTTGGAGTTTTCTTACTCTTACTCTGATCCGTGCTGTTAATAATGAAGTCGATATAGTTAAGCAGCAGCTAGATTTGCATAGTATCGCTGGTTATATGTGCTGGTGACAGATAGCCAAGTCTTTCTTGCTTATACTGCCGGTTATAAAAGATTTCTATGTATTCGGAATTTCATGAATTGCTTGTTGTCGTGTTTTGAATTTTCGATGATGCGCCATTTCGGTTTTAAGTATTCCCCAGCAGCTTTCCATCGAGGCATTGCCGTAGCACAGTCGCCTTTGCCACTCATGGAAGCGACCATGCCGAATTGCTTCAATAGCTTCTGGTAATCCTGTGCACAGTGTGGTTTTATTATCAACTTAATTTAAGTCATTGAGATGCCGAAGACTTGTTGGTGGAAAAGGGGATCGTTGTAACTCATGAATTGATTCGTCTTTAAACGATTTCTCGGGAGATGCAGAAATGAGCCGATGAAAATCTTCACTGATAAGCTGAAAAGTTACGGTGTCGCTCACCGAAAACTTGTTCCCGATACGATTCACGATACTTCTCAATACGTCAACCATCCACAGAGCTTTCACACCAGCCAAAGGCATGCAAAACTTAAGAATCAAGCCTCTGCTGATTTTGCTAAAACTTGCATGCAAAAACTAGAGAAAAATGTAGCATTACCGCAATACTTGCCCGCCACTAAATCGGATCTAGCTCAGTTTTAAACTTGATCTACGAATAAGATATTACACATCTTCAGGCATATTAATCAAACCAGCTGTAGCGGCGGCTCGCTCATCAAAGCAATCTGCTCTCGCAGCTCCAGAACTCGCTCTTGCCAGTAGCGCTGCGTATTAAACCAGGGGAAGGCTTGCTTGAAAGCGAGATCATCCCACCGCTGCGCCAGCCAGGCGGAATAGTGAATCAAACGCAAAGTGCGCAGCGCTTCGATCAAATGCAGCTCGTGTAAATCAAAATCGTAAAAGTCTTCATACCCTGCTAGTACATCATTTAATTGCCGTGCCATGTCAGCGCGATCGCCTGACAACAACATCCATAGGTCTTGCATCGCGGGTCCCATGCGACTATCGTCAAAATCTACGAAGTGCGGGCCATTATCCGTCCACAATACATTGCCCGCATAGCAATCGCCATGCAGGCGCAGTGTTTTTACATCGCTACCGGCCCGTTCAAAACAGTAACGGACGCCACTCAATGCTTGTTCGGCTACGCTGCGGTACGCAGCATCAAGGTCTGCAGGAATAAAGCTGTTGGATAGCAAGAAATGAAGCGGTTCGTCTCCGAAACTTGCGATATCGAGCGTAGGACGATGCTGAAACGGCTTGATTGCACCAATGGCATGAATGCGCCCAAGAAAGCGCCCCATCCATTCCAGTGTATTGCGGCCTTCAAATTCAGGTGCGCGTCCACCGTGTCTGGTGAAAACGGCAAAGCGGAATCCTTCGAAGCTGTGGAGCGTTTTTCCATCGACTATCAAAGCGGGTACCACGGGAATCTCTCGATCAGCCAATTCCTGCATGAAAGCGTGTTCTTCCAAGATGGCTTCATCCGTCCAGCGTCCAGGGCGATAAAATTTTGCAATTAGCATCAAACCTTCTTCCAAGCCAACCTGATAAACGCGGTTTTCATAGCTGTTAAGCGCCAGCAGACGGCCATCGCAGCGGTAACCCAAACTGTCTAGCGCGTTCATGACGTAATCAGGGGTCAGTAAAGAAAAAGCTGGTGTGGTCACTGTGTAAGTCCTTTGCGCATTTTAATCCTTCTATACACGATTCTGCCGAGTGGGCGATTCTGGTCTTGCTCATGGTTCGTCACTTCTCTTTATTTTATCACTCCTCCTCGATCTTGCTGCGGAGCGATTTTCTTCGACCCTGTATCGCCTTACTTTCCAGGCGTTTTATCTTGGAAGCTCTGGTGGGTTGGGTAGGTGTTCGAAGCTTTTTTGGCACCATGACGCTTTTGATAATTTCACGTAATCGATTGAGTGCATCTTCTTTGTTCTTGGCCTGACTGCTATACCGCTGCGCCTTGATGATAATGATACCTTCGCTGTTGATGCGGCTGTCCTTTAATTGCAATAACTTTTCCTTGGAGTGTTCGGGCAGTGATGAAGCCTTGATATCAAACCGCAAATGGATCGCGGTTGATACTTTATTGACATTCTGCCCGCCGGAGCCTTGTGAACGTACCGCTTGCATTTCGATTTCGGTCAACGGAATCGCGAAGTTATTGGATATTTTTAAGTGGATTAGGGTTTCCATTTCTATTTATCTGCCTCGATTGATCAACGGTACATCAACCACCAGTATTCTATTGTTGAACCATGGGCAAGGCGAACATCAACGACTATCGGTGGGAATCACATTGCCGAGATCTATTTCAGACGCCGATGGGAGCTTGAATTATAATTCGCCACTACAGTTCTTTGCCTCATGGAAAAGGACTGCTGTCAGCATAAAGACAATAATTTCAATGTAGTGTGCCTTGCGAGAATTAATCCTACAATATCAATTCCTACAAAATAATGCAGCAGAATTTGTTAAATATAACGCTAGTCAGCAAAATGCACAGCACTGCCACCATTCCTTTTAGCGACATACATTGCTATATCGGCTTGACGTAATAATTGTTGCTCATCAGTGCCATACCGCGGAAATAGAGCGATACCGATTCTGGGCAATATTTGTCGTTGACTGTTAGTCAATGTAAACAAAGGCTGTAATGACAACCGTATTTTTTCTGCTATCTGCGCCACGACAATACAATAGGCATATTGTTTATAACAGAAGACAGGAAAGCGATAAAAAACCAGTGCCAAACGCGGTATCCCATACGCCGTAACTTGCAAAAATATCAAGATGATTGGTTAGTTACCCAGTCAGACCTCCGTTGCGCGGGCCGTATACCACCAGATACATCCCTAACGAAAAAATGACGATCGGCCAAGGTGCTTCACGAATTACTGTGCGAGTGCAAATGACCACGTGCAAGCTATCGCAAGCAGAATCAATGCATCGGAGGCTGCTACTGCACTGACTGGCACTCCTAAAGATTCGAGACGGAAGATGCCGATGAGCAACAGCACGAGTACTATCCAACCGGCACGAAACGTTGCTGGGCCCCCCCGTATTGCGTCATTGGGAGATTTGAGTTGAGTAAGGTCGTATCTCACTGAAATAGCCCGATGGAAATAAATCATGAGCACCGTCAGACTACTTGTGATCGCTGCGATGTTGACCGGAACCATCACAGAGGCATATTCGTTAAACCTTATCTTGAAAAAGTCAGCCAAAACAATATTGACTAAATCTGAAGCCACAAGCGGTAAGCTCGCCGTATCAGCTATAAAACTGGCTGCCATAACGAATGCCAATGTCGCGACTGGAGTAAATCCGAGTGCCGGTAGCATCGCCATTACGATTGGGGTTAAGATCATTGCCGAATAGGCTGAGGCAGCCGCTCCAAGTAACGTAATGAATGCGAGCAATAAACGTCCATTACCACCGTCCCAGGGGGCAACTAACTATATCATTCTTAGCGGGTTACCTTGATTTCTTCCGGGTTAACTCCGAGTCGCTTGTGGCATCGTGCTTTATTGGGGTAGTCGAAGAAATCATACTGGAGCAAGCGAAAAGCCATTAATCCACGCTCTCAGTATGAGTGGGCGAGTCGATAAGATCACAGATCATTAATAAAGGGCCTGTTCGTCAGTTCACATAAGATATTTGACTGCAATAGGTTTTTTACAGGGTGCAGAAGCTTCTATCTTTCAGGCGACAAATAGCATCAACTCGCTTCTGGTTCACTTTACCAGAACCGAACTCTACCCGTATCCAGATGAACAAAATTGGACGAAGGATAATAGCCAACACCGCCTATTTGTAATGACAAAGCCGCGCTGCGTAAATCGGATAGTTTTCGTCCTGGTAGGCGAATATCGATGGCTTTTCCATGCGTATGCATGCTGTCTCTGGCAACTCCGCCGCTCTGTGCTGCCAGTTTGGCATTGGTGGCAGGAGAACGGTATGCGGAGATTACATGAAATTCTTGATTTGTTCTTAATTTGTGTTGTAGCAGATGAAGAAAATCAAATAAAGTAGGATCGATGGAATACCGATCACCAGTGCGGTGGTCACGCAGTACTTGATTAATGGAACGCATGCCCTCTGGAATATAAC
This sequence comes from Nitrosomonas sp., assembly GCF_022842015.1. GTDB lineage: Bacteria > Pseudomonadota > Gammaproteobacteria > Burkholderiales > Nitrosomonadaceae > Nitrosomonas. The sequence goes on from NZ_JALHQJ010000104.1 coordinate 5,651, forward strand.
GACCATTGGCCCAGAAGGTTGCACGGGTTCGTTCACCGGTATGTAAATTAAGAAAGCTTAGTTTTTTCTCTAAGGGTTTTTTGATGGCGGCATGCACGGATGTTGCTGTCATTGGCAACGCTAACAAAGTACATGTGCCTAGGCCGGTTTTTAAAAAACGTCGGCGGCTGGGTTCTGTTTCTGATAAATACGCTTGATCCAGAAATTTTCGTATCATCGATTATTTTCTCCTGAAAATGCTGCGATTGTGTGCGAAAAATAATTTACCAACGAGCATAACGCAACGCACGTAAATCACGGTCATAAATATCCGGGTAGAAGTGCACTGTTTCGTGCTTATCAGCCCAGGCGGTAATATACACCAAGTAAAGCGGTAATGGTTTAGGTAAATGGGTAGTAATGGTTTTATCGCTTGCCAAATTCGCGCTAAATTTTTCCGGCAAGCTTGGTTGATTCAGGGCAAAAGCTGCTAGCTCGAAGGGTTTTTCTAGGCGAATGCAGCCGGAACTAAAGGTTCGTATATCTTTGTTAAACAATGATTTGGATGGTGTGTCGTGCAAGTAAATACTAAATGGATTGGAAAACATGAACTTGATTTTACCCAGTGAATTGTGATTGCCTGGATCTTGGCGAAGAAAGTAAGGGAATCCTCGCTTAATTGCATTCCAATCGATGGTATCCGGATCAATTGCTTGCGCGCCGCGTTCTTGTGCGGGAAAAACTTTGAATCCGGTGTTAGAGAAGTAAGTAGGATCCTGCTGCTGCTTAGGTAACAAATCTTTGCGAGCGATGCTGGCTGGAACATTCCAATAAGGATTCAGCACCATATACGAGAGCGCGCCATTAAAACTGGGGGTTGAACGATAGTCCCGCCCGACAATAATGCGCATGTTCAGAACAGGCTCGTCATTCTCAATGGCGGTGAGATAGAAGCCAGCGGTATTGATCAGCAAATGGCGTTGCCCCAGATTCCTGGGCAACCAGCGCAGACGTTCCATATTGATGCGTAATTGGCGTATCTTCCATTCGAGCGGAATATTCAAGGCGTTTATGGTGTTTTTCCCGATAATGCCATCTGTATTGAGGCCATGTTGTTCCTGAAAGGCTTTGATGGCGGTAACCAG
>NZ_JALHQJ010000105.1 GCF_022842015.1 Nitrosomonas sp.
AGGAAAGTATGGTTATCGGCTCAACAATATTCGAGCCAAGCGCGCTGATACGTCTGCCGCATGGATTAATAGTATCTTCCTGGTTATGAACCTGCTCATCTTGGTGCGGGTTTTTATTTATCTAAAAAATCTTGCTGTCAGAATAGTATTTTGGGTGACAAAAAAGTGCAGGCCCAGAGAAATTCGGTTTGCCCGTGCTTGCCAATTCAGCTCAAACCGGAATTCTTACTTGGCAGTGCATATCTGATTGCTGAATTTCTGAGTAAGCTCTAGTTAGGAACAGGTCAGAAAGCTGATGCCTGGAAAGTTTTCAACGCTGATTGACACTTAGAAAGCACCAAATGGCACCTTTGGCATGGCAATGTTGAAAGAGCACTAGACCGAATCGAGGATTGCGTAGTGATCATTGATGATCGAGCAATTCGCTATACAAACCGAAAGAAATTTCTAAAACACCTAGACGAATTGGACATCTACATTCGAAATAATCAACGTTTGATTCCGAATTACGGCGAGAAGTGGCGCTATGGCGAAGCGATTTCGACCAGTTTTATGGAGTCGACGATTAACGAAGTCGTCGCTAAGCGAATGGTTAAAAAGCAGCAAATGCAATGGACGCATAAAGGTGCAACATTATCTGTTGCAAACGAGAACAGCTGTGCTCAACAACGACTTACACCGTCACTTTGAACGCTGGTATCCTGAATTGAAGATTGTGAACAGCGTCGATAGACCGATACCAAAAATGAAAAAGGCGGCCTGAATTATTTATAAATACCCCCCCCGCTTTTTTATGCTCTTGAATAATAACCCCCGTTGAAAAGGGGGTCGGGGTCGGGGTCGGGGTCGGCGAAGCCGGGGGGATCTAAATTAATATTGCTGCAGGAAATACGCTATCGCTGTTTCAACAGCGGCAAGGTGAGGATTTTTTCCATCCGCGAGCTTGGTTGGCGTCATTGTTTTTACAACAGTGCGCTTTCCATTAACTTCCGCATCCAAATAGACAATAAAAACACTGGCTTTATTAGGATTTTCTTTTTCCGTATATAGTGTGCGCTTGTATTCTTCATCACCTAACGATCGAAACTCCTCTTCGCTCATAACTGAGGCAATACCATCAACCACATTCTTCTGTGTTGCTGATGCGATTCCTGCACCAATTAGTCCACCCAAAAATCCACCAGTTACATCTCGACGCAGCTCTGACTTCAGGTTCGCATAGACAACCAAGTGGTGTATTTTTATTTTTGGTATCTCTCCAGTTGCATTAAATTTTTCGTAAGCCCTGTGTTGGAGTATGCGAGTTACAGGCGGATTTAAGCGTGCGTCCCCACGGCGATAAGTGCCATAAGCCTCACTGGTTATTGCCAGGCTAAATATTTTGTTCTCTTTTTCTGATGCCGGCCTAAGGTCAGCAACATTGGCCGCATCCGACTCCTTGATATTTGGAATATCCACTTTTACGATGGGCGCAGCACAACCCACAAAAAACATGGAACTCAGCAGTAAAATAAGTAATCTCATTTTTTCCTCGGGTATAGAAGATATAGATGCTCCATCCTACTCTAAACCGAGGGCTACCATCAAGAATGGAACCTCAAAGTGCTATTATCCACCGAGCACTAATAACTGAAGGAGAAGCGTCTATGAAACAGAATATAATCTATGTGGGTCTTGATGTCGTTAAAGTTATAATTTTGGGGTCTGCGAGACCAAAGTCATCATGGATATTTTCGCGGCTAAGATCGTATTCTCCATGAAGCAGTATATGCTTCCATGCCAGTACATTTCCTTTTTTTCAGAGTAACAAGCGCGTATGCGCCCTTCATGCCTAAGATTTTGGTGCTGTGCACGGCATCTTAAGATCAGTTTTAGTAAATCTGACCCCTTGAGGATTAAGTTTTACTAATTACGATAAGTAAAGTAGAATGCAACTCTAGTAAAGACTGCGGAGGTTTGCGATGCCAAGAGTAAGTGCGAAAAGACAAATTACATTACCCGTAGCCGATTGTGAAGAACTAGGCATCCAGCCAGGTGATGAAGTGGAAATTTTTCGTCATGGAAATCAATTTAATATCATTAAAAAAGAGGTTGGTGTGGCAGCGGGTCTATTAAAGGGAACCAAAATAAACCATGCTGTCAGCGATGTTCAGTCAAGACAGAACAATTTTGAATGATTTCAATAGATACCAATGTGTTACTTCGGTATCTATTGGCAGACGATGCAGTTCAACATGCAAAGGCAAAAAGCTTAATTAAAAATAAATGCCCTGTATTGATTACAGATGTTGTTTTAGCTGAGACAGTGTGGACACTAACTGGCAAACGATATAACCTAGACAAAGCCGCTGTATGTGTTGTTGTGCGCGGCTTGATAAGTGATGGCGCTTTTATCTTTGAGAACTCCCAGGTGATTTGGTCTTCACTGTGCGATTATGAAGAAGCCAAGATAGTAATTGGCAAAGAACTCGATTTTGCCGATTCACTCATTGCCAACAAATCGCACTCTGTCGCAGAGGATATCGGCTCTTCATTGTCAGCTTTTTACAGTTTTGATAAAGCGGTAACACAATTAAAAAATGCCAGAAATTTGTAAACTAGATTAGTTAAGTATTATTAATCAGTCTGTTAATGGTATGTTTCCAATTGCCGATAATCTTTTTTATGTTAAATAGTAATAGCGTTAATAATCAACCAGCTATCAAAGAATCAGAATCCTTGAAATAGAAAATCAATCGCTTCAATAATATCCGCGCGATGATTTTTCTCAATATTTATAACGAACTTTCCAAGTGATTTTCTTTTGATAGCAGCTATGTCTGTTGTCATTAAAATATAGTTTTCCTCTCGAATCTGAATAACAGGTTTTAGCTTGGAAGCAATCTCATTCCTGGCTGTAAATTCAGGAACCAACGGTACAACAATGCATGTCATAAGATCAGATAATAAATCCGCTTGCACATCCAATACGAATGGAACTGACTTACTCTTATATTCATAAACATCAAACCGTGCCACTATTCAGGTATCCAATCAGGTTTTAATAATGTGCCTTCTTTTTCCACCCTTAAATTATGAGCTAAAAGAGCTTCTTTGTTTGATTCTAGCCATTTACTGGTTTGGATTTCTTTAATTGCGTCTTCTATACCCGCCTCTGCTGCCTTAGATGTATTAAGATTAAGAGACTTTGCGCTCTCCAGCAAATCTTCTCGAATAGTCAAATTGACAGGACGACGTTTTGAAACATTCTGTTTCGATGATATGTGCATAATATACATGCCCTTATAATTACACTATAACTACAAGCATATCCGATATACAGTATGGGCGTCAATTAACCGCATAGTTACGAGGGTTCTGTCGCATTAAGCAAGATCATCGATACATTCGTGTAGACTGCTGACATCGAAAAAATGGTAAGGCTACAAACTGGTTGTAAAAGGAATGCGATTTCCGATTGAGGTGATTCTGGTCTGCATCCGCTGGTACGCGGCGTATCCGGAGTTGTAAGCCGGGACCATCGGAATTTTTGAGGGGGAGGTCATAATAGAGTTTATGAAAAAAACATCGCTAAGAAAAATAGGAGCTAAACACGTCTTGTGGGCTTATTAAATCAGAATAGAAAAGGCGATTTTTTAACGTAAAGCTAAGTGGCGCACCTTTCACGGAAGATTAGCGTAACTACCGAATCTGGAAAAAACAACAAACCTTAAGAACCACCACGAAAAGGCGCGTCCCGCTTGAGCGTAATGTTAGGGCTATAGTACATCACGCTCTATTTCTTGTAGATAGATAAAATCGGGCGCTTTTACGCCAGCCTTTTTTCTGATTTCCACCAACTCGGGGGATTCGAAGAAACGCCGTGCATTATCCAGTGATGACCATGCCGAGAAGTGGACAATGTTGTTTGCGTCGTTATCGTATCGCAATAATTGGTAGCTGATTTCTCCAGCGCTTTTTCTAATGTCCACTGCTTGATCAAAAATGGCTTTCCATGCCGGATAAGATTCAACTTCATGAATGATTAAAACGTATTGCATGCGAGCTCCAAAGGGGGGGGTGCTTTTTTTAATATGTCACGCTCCATCCTAGCAATCGCTAATTCTCGTTCAACTTCACGAATGCGCTGTTGATCCCCCGTAAGCTTGTAAGAGTGCACATTTAAGTTCACCACGCTCAGATTGGGCTATCCATGTACGTATGGATTTAGGATCAATATCTAATTAATTGCCTGCCAGCATTCCACTATAGTGAAATGCTGCTCTTCAACTAACTTTATGGCCTCTTTCTTAAATTCTTCTGTAAGCAAACGGCGCGGTACTCGTTTCATGGCTTCTCCTAACAAGTCGACAAAATATCATCAATTTGCCAGTCCACAAAATCAGACCTCGCTCACTTTAGAATATGTTTTCCTTCTCAAGGAATCAAATTATTCTATTATCTCAGAACTGAGAATTAGGTTGATTGTATGCCCTGCCCTACTCCTTGTTTTTTATTTTGTGCGATAGATGCCGCAGTTGGTAAAGCTTTAATCTCATCCCCCGCATTTCTATCAGCAGACACAAGATCAAACTGAGCTTGTAAGTTCATCCAGAATTGAGGTTCTGTATTGAACCAATGACCTAACCTTAGGGCTGTGTCACCAGTGATCGAGCGCTTGCCGTTGATGATCTGGCTCATTCGGTTGGCTGGCACATCAATTTGTCTGGCCAATTCTGTGAGAGTTACCCCTGTTTCTGCCAGTTCTTCTTTAAGAATTACTCCCGGATGGGCTGCACGTTTCAACATATTTTTGCTCCTTCTCTTAATGGTAGTCCGTTATCTCAACACGACTTGGCCCTGGTGATCCATCCGGCCATTTAAAACAAATACGCCATTGTATGTTAACTCGGATACTAAATTGCCCCTGCCGGTCACCACCGAGAGCTTCAAGGCGGTTACTAGCTAATTGTTTAAGATCATTGAGGCAAGTTGCCGCATCCAGGACGGCCAGTCGTCTTTCAGCCTGCTGTTCGAAGCCTTGAAAAGCCTTAACAAACTTCCCTGCCGCAAAGGCTTCTGTTTTCTTATCGTAATAATCAATAATCATTGATTGTCAATTTACACCATATTGACGATGTACGTCAAAGATAAATATCTAATAGTGCCCAGCCGCCATTCGGAAATTTACCGGTGGCTTCATCCTTGCGTCTGCCCCACGTTACCCAGGTAACATTACCATCTCGTAGCCGCACAGGTAAACACGCCCCTGGCTGCGGGAAATAAATCTTCTGATCCTGGTATTCAATACCACCGCACATCGGTGTCCCTGCTGCGTAAGTACATAGATTGCTGCAAGAGAAGGAAATTAAACCGATCAGACGACAGCTTCCAGACCGCGCTTTTGCACAAGATGTAGCAACTTAAGAGCGGTACCAGTTGGCCGTTTCTGTCCGATTTCCCATTTTTGTACTGTCGAAACACTTGTGTTTAGTATGGCAGCAAACACCGCCTGACTGACTCGTGTGGCTTCGCGAATTTGTTTTATCTGCTCCGGTCCCAACGGTTCAATAGGCGGCAAGCACAATCGATCGAATTCACGCAGCGTAACTTGATCCAGCACGCCGGCTTTGTGTAAACCCTTGGCCGTGTCATGTACAGCCTCAAGAATGGTTGATTTAGTCTTGCGCATCGCAATTAACCTCCATTAATTCTCCCGCATGTTGTGCTTTATCGAGCGCATGCGCTGTCAGTGATAGCAGGTGAGCAGCCAACAGCTTTAGCGCTACTTCTTCATCTTTGTCGATGTTGCTACGTTCGTTCTTTGGGAAGCCAAATAAGAATATCCAACAGTTTCCTTTGTTGGTGGCGACCAATGTGCGAAAGCCGCTTCTCTTTCCTTGCCCTGGTCGCGCAATTCGTTTTTTCAGCAGCCCGTTGCCGAGGTCGGCGTCATACAGTCCCTCAGTCATCTCGCGCACAGCTGCGCAAAGACTGGGCGAGGTCAATCCTTGTTTGTTTGCCCAACGAGCAAACCATCGTGTCTTGTATATTGTCATCCTGTATCTGCCTTAAATGCAATATAGCACTCAGTGATATATATAGCAAGCTGAAACCTATAACACAAATCATTTTGAGTGCCTTCGTATATTCCAATGGGGATGTCACCTAAAGAAATAGCAGCGGATTTATATTACCTGATCAATGCCCGTTTTTGCTTGATTTCCTGCTGCTTAGGTTCAATAGGGGCTTGTAACCTCAATAAACTGTCCTGTTTAGCCTGCTGAGATACTTTTTCAACAACCGATCCGACCTGACGTTTGACTGCTTCAATACCCAACACGCTTTTATTAGCCAGATCATTAAAGTCACTTAATTGTTGTGACATTTGCTCACCGGGTGCAAAAATGGGAAGAACTACAGCGCCATTCACCAGCTGGGCGGCTTCCATTGCTTTTTCCTTACCTGGATTTTTGCCATTTATTGATTCCTGTGTTAAATCATCATCACCGGCGATAACAATAGGTTTCTCCGGGTATTTTTTTTGCAAAACTTGAGCGACTTTAAGCAGATTGCCCGAATCAAATGCAGCCACAACCGGACAACTTAAGGCTTGCGATAAGGTATCTGCGGTCGCGTAACCTTCTGCGATCACAATCGC
>NZ_JALHQJ010000106.1 GCF_022842015.1 Nitrosomonas sp.
TTGACAGGGATCCGTTCTTCCAGATTGACATAGCTAAAAAGCTGTTGTTGCGAGTGTTCAATTCCGCGCATGATTTATGAGGTGAGTGGGTTCCATCAAATTTTACCCGACTCGGTGGGCTTTTCAACGGCCTGCTAGGTCACCCACTAAAAACAAGTAACTCAACATAAAATATATAACAAACTGAATTCAAACATATATACCACTTAACATTACTAACAAAAATAATTGTTATAATTCTTGACGTGGTCAATATTCCCACGTATAGTACTGACGTGCGGGAAAATATCTCGCAGTATTTGATGTCACCCATCAGGATTAGGAAAAACTAAATTGATGAGAATTTAATTTTCAAAGGAAAACCACAATGAAATTAATGACGGAAAAATCCGCAGTGATTACAGTGACCGGAACATTAGCGGCCTACGTAATATCGTCACTTCTTTATGAAAGAAATTCAGCGACATAAAAGCTTAATCTATCAAGCTACTTGGTGATGCGAGTATGTTGTGAGCAGATGGCAGTATTAATGGCTGGCTGATATTGATAAGTTATTCAAATAATAAATCTAATTGTAATAGCTAATTTTGAGTCGAAGAAATAGCCATAGTAACAAACACATATAAATATGGTCTTTTGCTCATTTTACACAGCTCAAATTCAACTCTCGCCTCGAGATAATTTCTCGGCTCACGAAATCAGCCATCATCAAGCTATAGCTTAATATAATTAATTTATATAACTGCTTAAAATGGATTTTTTCGCCTGGGAATTTATTAAATCTGATAAATCACTGGTCGACGGGCTTTGTAATACTATGTTAGGAAACACAAGCTTCTAACATTTCACCTAGAAAAGTCACCAGATCTACCGACAGATTAAATGCATTAAGTGATGCTTTTGTGGAATTCGCACGCAGTATTCGGGGGAGTACTGTCAGTAACTGAAGAGATTATGGCTCAAGATCTTCATGTTTAGGTTTGCGACCACACTTTCCAAAAAACATACAACTCTATGATAAATAAAATGATTATATTAGAATCTCAATTTCTGATCAGAAATAGAACAGTACTCGAAAGCAGCTATTGCACAAGGGAACTCAATGAAGGGTGTTATTTAAGAAATCCAAGGCGCAAATAATAGCTTTCATTCACAAGCAAAATCAAGTGAATTAGATAACTTTTTGAAGCAATTTATTAAATTTTAGGTAGTATCAGCAACCTCTTCAAACTCATCATAGGAATCTTACATGAATGGAGATAATCTCTTGAAATCACATATTATTTTATCGAATATAATGCAACGAACAAATGCCACATCCATAGCAATATTATTTATCATGCACATGATTCTTGCTCCTTGGGTATCAGCACAAGCAGCGCCACTACCCCCCGGAACCACTGGGGTGAAATGGAATCCAGGCCATTATTACACCATTCAAAATTGGGCAAACGACGACCCGATCTACATGGCAAAAGTTTACAAAGAACTACAAGCAACGCCCGCACTACGAGGAATGCAACTACGGTATTTATGGGGCTGGTTGGAGAAATCTCCCGGCGTATATGATTTCTCATCCATCGACAAGCATCTTGCCAAACTCACTGCCATGAACAAACGCCTGGTTATTCAGGTACAGACAAAATCATTCGAAGCTGACTGGAAGCTCATACCGGATTATTTAAAAGCGCCTAAATATGAAGGTGGTGCATTTCCATTCAAAGATTGGGGCTCAACAACCATTGATGGTCGAAACATTAAATTATGGAATCCCTATGTACGCGACCGCTTGATCGCCTTGTTCAAGGCATTGGGTCAACGCTACAATTCTCATCCAAATTTCGAAGGTATCGGCATGATAGAAACGGCTATGGGGCAAGCGGTAACACCGCTGACAACGGCTCAGGCTGATAAATGGTTTGACAATTTAATCATTGTGCAACAGAAAGCGCGTACATTTTTTCCCAACACCATGACGATTCAAGAAATAAACTATCCACGCGAATATCTCAAGCAAATCACTTCAGCGATGGTAAAAATGGGAGGAACTATCGGCTGTCCAGATGTTTATCCTGATGAACCAGGGTTAAACTTTCCTGGAGATCAATATTCTCCTCCAGGCGCTTATAAGTATTTCTCTCAACTTTCGGGCACTCTACCTATCGCACCGACAGTTGAGAAAGTCAATTATTTAAATACGCGCGGCGATAAAAAAGGTCACGTACCAACTATCCAAGAACTACTTGTATTCGCACGCGATGATTTAAAATCCAATTACATATTTTGGCAACGCATTCCAGAATACGTCAATAAAGTATTAGAGGTAATGAACTATAACAATCAAAAAACTACACCATCAGGTGGCTTGGCAGCAGCCTGCCCGAGCGCTTATTCTTCTTGTATAAGGAATTAATCTTATAGTAAGTAGTAGTCGCTACCAGATCACTGGGGACCTAATAGCACTAAGCAATACTTTTTGTGGGATGCATACGCGGTATTCTGGAAAGTACTTATTTTGTAAGCAACCCAAGCAATTTTCGCACGAGGCCTTCATTAATAGGATTACGCACCTCGTATCCCATAAAAAGTAACTATATGATAAGTAGGACAATCGAACTCTAACGAAATCTTAAGAGCTAACAACTTATTTAGTTCAACATTAAAAAACTTTCCAACTTTGAATAGCAGGCATTATCTTTTCTACATTATGCAGTTCTGAAAGGCGCTCACGAATTTCTCCAATCAGAAATAAAACAATACTCAGAAAAAGAGATTGCAGTAAGAAAAACTCAATGGAGGTAATCATATGTAGACAATTTTCATTTGCAGATTGCGGCATACCTTTCAAAACATTTCTTCAAATTTTAAACGACACAATAACCTGCTCATACACAACCAAGGAATCTGATATGAAAATTGATAACTTTATGAAACGAAACATTATCTTACCGATCATAAACTACCGAATAAATGCTCTATCCATTGTAGCTTTATTCGTTCTATGCATAATGCATACTTCTTTCGGAACAGTACAAGCAGCGCCACTACCTCCCGGAACCACTGGAGTAAAATGGAACCCAGGTCACTATTACACCATTCAAAATTGGGCTAATGATGACCCGATCTACATGGCACAGGTTTACAAAGAATTAAAAGCGACACCTGCATTGCGTGGAATGCAAATGCGTTTCTTATGGGGCTGGCTGGAGAAATCACCGGGCGTTTATGATTTCTCCATTATCGACAAGCATCTTTCCAAACTTACCGCCATGAACAAACGCCTGGTTATTCAGGTACAGACAAAGTCATTTGAAGCTGATTGGAAACTCATACCGGATTATTTAAAGGCAGCAAAATATGAAGGCGGCGCATTTCCATTCAGAGATTGGGGATCTAAAACTATCGACGGCTATAATATTAAGTTATGGAATGCTAATGTGCGTGACCGTCTGATAGCCTTACATAAGGCATTGGGTAAGCGCTACAACTCACACCCGAATGTTGAAGGTATTGGCATGATAGAAACGGCCATGGGGCAAGCGGTAAAACCATTAACGACAGCACAGACCGATAAATGGTTTGACAATTTAATCATTGTGCATCAGAAAATGCGCACATTTTTTCCCAACACCATGACGATTCAGGAAATCAACTACCCACGCGATTATCTGAAACAAATCACAACTGCAATGGTAAAAATGGGGGGGGCACTCGGTTGTCCGGATGTCTATCCGGATGAACCCGGTCTACATTTTTCTGGAAATCCCAAAGGTGCTTACCATCATTTTTCTGCGCTCTCAGGAGTTATACCTATCGCTCCGACAGTTGAGAAGGTCAACTATATAAATACTCGCGGTGATAAAAAAGGCCACGTACCGACCATCCAGGAGCTTCTAGTATTCGCGCGCGATGATTTAAAAGCCAATTATATATTCTGGCAACGCATCCCCAAGTATGTCAATCAAGTTTTAGAGGTAATGAGCTTTAAAACTCAAAGAACCACTCCTTCAGGGGGGTTGAAAGCAGCCTGCCCGAGTGCTTATGCTTCGTGCATAAAGAATTAATTACTTTATATCTGTAGTAGTCACGACCGGATTCGACAAACACTTCACCAAATTCCGTAACTGTCGGCTCAGGTCTGAACTACTACAGATAAGTCGTTGGTAGTTAGCCCTTTAATGTTACGCCAGAAAGTTACCTGCTTGATAAAACAGGCACCAAGACTACCGCCTCTCTAGTAGCCCTAAGTCGATGCTTCTGTGGATATTTATATGTCCATATCCTCATGAAAATGATCAGCAACACAAATAATTCTTGTAAAAATCCCCAAAGATAATTTTGTGTAACACAGTTTCAGCATAGCTTGGCAGGCAAGCCGAAGAGAATAAGAGCGATCATCTGAACATTGGATAGCACCAATCTTCTGCTTTTGCAGCAGCATTCAAAAATTCTCAGGCTCGATTTAGTAAGTATTATTTTCTGAATAGTGCCTTTCTGAAAGGCGCTCATGAATTTCTCCAAACAGAAATAGAACAATACTCGTCGAAACCAGAGATTGCCTTAAGAAAAACTCAAGGGAGGTGATCATATGTAATTAAAACGAAGAATATTTTATTTGCAGGTTGTATCAAATGAACTAAAAAATCTACTGAAGCAAGCCTCAAATATTAAGCAATACAACAATTTTCAAGAACTCATCAAAGGAAACATACATGAATAGAAAAAACTTCATGAAATCGAGAATTATCTTACCCACTATGAACCGACGGATAAATGCTCTATCCATTGCAGCATTATTCGTCATCTGCATGACACTAGCTCCTTGGGGAATAGCAGGTGCAGCCCCGAGCAGCGGAATAAAATGGCATCCCGGCCACTATTACACGATACAGAATTGGGCTAATGACGACCCGATCTACATGGCAAAAGTTTATAAAGAACTAAAAGCAACGCCTGCATTGCGTGGAATGCAACTACGGTACTTATGGGGCTGGCTGGAAAAATCTCCCGGCGTATATGATTTCTCATCCATCGACAAGCATCTTGCCAAACTCACTGGCATGAACAAACGCTTGGTTATTCAGGTGCAGACAAAATCATTCGAGGCTGATTGGAAGCTCATTCCAAATTATTTGAAGGCTCCTAAATATGAAGGCGGAGTATTTGCATTCAGAGACTGGGGATCTAAAACTATAGACGGCCATAATATTAAGTTATGGAATCCCAATGTGCGTGACCGTCTGATAGCCTTATACCGGGCACTGGGTAAGCGCTACAATTCTCACCCGAATGTTGAAGGTATCGGCATGATAGAAACGGCCATGGGACAAGCGGCAAAACCGTTAACAAAGGTTCAGGCTGACAAATGGTTTGACAATTTAATCATCGTACAGCAGAGAATGCGTACATTTTTCCCCAACACCATGACGATTCAAGAGATCAACTATCCACGCGAATATCTCAAGCAAATCACTTCAGCGATGGTAAAAATGGGGGGGGCACTCGGTTGTCCGGATGTGTATCCTGATGAACCAGGGTTGAATTTTCGTGGTAATCAATATTCTCCCCAAGGCGCTTACAAGTATTTCTCTCAACTTTCAGGCGTTGTACCTATCGCGCCGACAGTTGAGAAAGTCAATTATTTAAATACGCGCGGCGATAAAAAAGGCCATGTGCCAACAGTTCAGGAGCTTCTTGTATTCGCACGCGATGATTTAAAGTCCAATTATATATTCTGGCAACGCATCCCTAAGTATGTCAATCAAGTTTTAGAGGTAATGCGCTGGAAAAGGCAAACTAGCACTCCGTCCGGTGGCTTAAGATCTGCCTGTCCAAAGGCATATCCTTCCTGTATATGGAATTAATATTTTACTGATATACAGTAATCACGATCTGCCCTGACAATCACCCGATTTAACGTAGTGATTGTCAGGGCAGATATACATCAAGTACGAGAAGTGTCGCCTAGCTCGACTACCGAACACGGCAAACTAATCTTGTGTTTGATATATTAATCCATTAAGAACCACCCATAAAAATTATCTGATTACACTTATCCATTCTAGCAGCTAAGAATTCACCACCCCTATCAAACCGGGATTACTAGCAATAAATCGTAGATCGACCCTGTAAAATCATGCCAGAAAATCACCTTCCAGACGCTCACCTTCAGCTCTGCCGATATCCACTCGCGTTGTGCAGATACTTATGTCTTATTTGTAGAGCAGTATTTCTGTACTCTAGCAGCAACATAACAGTCCTTGCACAAGCTTTATACGCCTAATTATCAGGCAATAATTGCCGATATTTCCGACAATTATTATCAAGCTTATGATAAGAAAAACAATTATATTGCCACTTAATAAAGCCAACATTCTGTATTTATTCTAGAATTCAAAAATTTCCCTCTGCAGTATAGTGATCATTATCTTCTTTGATAAAGTTTTATTCTGAAAAGTGATCACAAATTTCTCCGATCACAAACAAAACAGTATTCAAAAAAGAGATTGCACTAGGAAATACTCAATGGGGATATTAAACACTCAAGATGTTAACGTTTTTTATTTACTGGCCCCATTAGGTTCATCAGATAACCTTTTGAAGTAATTCTTCGAATTTTTCGTAGTACCAGT
>NZ_JALHQJ010000107.1 GCF_022842015.1 Nitrosomonas sp.
TTGCATATGGGGCATGTACGAAATTACACCATCGGTGATGTATTGTCGCGATACCGACGTATGCAGGGCTTTAACGTATTGCAACCGATGGGCTGGGACGCGTTCGGTCTCCCGGCAGAAAATGCAGCGATGCAGAATAATGTATCTCCTGCTAAATGGACTTACGACAACATCGCCTACATGCGCAAGCAATTAAAAAGTCTTGGGCTGAGTATTGACTGGGAGCGCGAGATTGCTACTTGCGACCCGAGCTATTATCACTGGAATCAATGGCTGTTTCTGCGCATGTTGGAACAAGGTCTGGCGTATCAGACCACCGGCACAGTCAATTGGGACCCGGTTGATCAAACAGTGCTGGCCAATGAGCAAGTAATCGATGGCTGCGGTTGGCGCACTGGTGCGCCAGTAGAAAAACGAGAAATTCCAATGTATTACCTGAGAATCACTCAGTATGCAGACGAACTGCTTACCGCTCTGGATACCCTGACCGGTTGGCCAGAACGAGTCAAAACCATGCAAGCCAATTGGATCGGCAAAAGCTACGGTGTTGACATAACTTTCCCCGCCGATACCGAATCCAGCACACCGCAAGATCTGAAAGTATTCACTACCCGCGCGGATACGCTGATGGGCGCCACCTATGTGGCGGTCGCTGCTGAACACCCGGTTGCTCTGCATGCGGCTCAAAATAATCCGGCACTACAAGCTTTTATTCAAGAATGCAAACTTGGCTCAGCCAAGGAAGCCGATTTGGCTACTCAAGAAAAAAAAGGCATGGATACCGGGTTATTTGTGATCCATCCCCTCAACAATCAAAAACTACCCGTGTGGGTCGCCAATTACGTGTTGATAGGATACGGCGAAGGCGCTGTGATGGCGGTTCCTGCACATGATGAACGTGATTTTGAGTTTGCAAAGAAATATGGGCTACCAATTAAGCAAGTAATCACAAAAGCCCGAGAAGATGGCTTCGGTGATGGAAGTGGGTATGGAGGTGGAACAAGCTCTGATGCCAGATCGGTAGATAATAGTAAAAGTTGTGACAGTAAAGTTGATACCCCTTTTTCTACCTCTCAATGGCAAGAGTGGTACGGGAATAAAGCAATTGGTGTTTGTATTAATTCAGGCAAATACGATGGCTTTGACTATAATGCCGCAGTCGATGCTATTGCTGTTGACCTTAAAACTAAAGGTCTCGGCAATAAGCGCGTGCAGTATCGCTTGCGCGATTGGGGCATTTCACGCCAACGTTACTGGGGCTGTCCGATTCCGTTGATTCATTGTGCCGATTGCGGCGTGGTGCCAGTACCGGACGATCAATTACCGGTAGTGCTGCCACAGGATCTGGTACCCGATGGTTCGGGCAATCCGCTGGCAAAAACGCCATCCTTTTACCAATGCGCCTGTCCCAAATGCGGCAAACCCGCGCGCCGGGAAACTGACACCATGGATACCTTCGTCGATTCATCCTGGTATTACGCGCGTTATGCTTGCCCGGACCAACACCAGGCAATGACTGACGAACGCGTTAATTACTGGCTGCCGGCCGATCAATACATTGGCGGCATTGAGCACGCTATTTTGCATTTGCTGTATTCGCGCTTCTGGAGCAAGGTCATGCGCGACCTTGGTTTATTGGCTGTGAAGGAACCGTTTGCCAATCTGCTGACGCAAGGCATGGTACTGAATGAAATTTTTTACCGTAAAACGAGCAGTGGGCGGATTCTCTATTACAACCCTTCCGAAGTTCAGATTCAGTATGACGAGCAAAGCAAGCGCTGCGGCGCGATTTTGCTGACGGATAATCAACCGGTCGAATCAGGCGGTATCGGCACCATGTCGAAATCCAAAAATAATGGCGTTGATCCGCAAAACCTGGTGCAAGAGTATGGTGCCGATACTGCCCGCCTGTTTATGATGTTCGCCAGCCCACCGACACAAACACTGGAATGGGCCGATGCTGGTGTCGATGGCGCTTACCGTTTTCTCAAACGTTTATGGCGACAGGTTTATGCCCATCTCCAGCTTGGTGTGATCAAGATTGATCCCGCATTACACAAAACGCTGCCCTCGGAACTCAAGATTCTGCGTTGCCAGCTGCACCAGACCATCGCCAAAGTAACGGATGATCTGGAACGTCGTCACACGTTCAATACCGCCATTGCTGCGGTAATGGAGCTTATGAATAGCCTGGCAAAATGTCAGGATAACGATCCTACCAGCCGTAACCTGATGCAGGAAGCTCTGGAAAATATTGTGCTGCTGCTTTCCCCGATTGTTCCACATATCTGCCATGAGCTTTGGCATGAACTCAGGCCGGGAACCGAGCTTTTTGCTCAACCCTGGCCACAAGCAGATGATGCGGTAATGGTACAAGACGAAATCAAACTCATTGTGCAGGTTAATGGCAAGCTACGTGGACAAATCTGTGTCGCCAAGGATGCCGAAAAAGAAGCGATGGAGAAAGCCGCTTTGACTGATGAGCAGGTGCAGAAATTTACCGCAGGGCAAACTATTAAAAAAATCATTGTCGTACCCGGAAAATTGGTTAATATCGTCGTATAAATAATTTGCATCCTTAGCCCATGATAAACATACATAAACAGCAATCTCTTCTTCTCATTATTCTGATCATCGTGGTCTTATTGACAGCCTGCGGTTTTAAGCTACGTGGACAAGCCGCTACGCTACCGTTCAAGACCATGTATGTTACCGCACCGGATGGACATACCATCGGCATAGAAATGGAGCGCATGATCAAGGCCACGCCGACAACCCGTTTAGTTGACAGCACCGCAGAAGCCGAAGCAACGCTGGATATTATCAGCGCGGTTAATGAAAGAGCTATTTTATCTTTGTCTGGTGGTGGTCGCGTACGGGATTTTAATTTGATTTACCGGGTGAACTATCGTGTGCTGGATAACAAAGGCATCGAAATTATGCCGAATACTGAAATATCCTTAACTCGCGTTCTGCCGTTTCTGGATGCACAAATCCTTGCCAAGGAATCGGAAGAAAGATTATTGGCAAAAGACATGCAATCCGATGCCATTCAACAAATCCTGTGGCGTTTGTCAACGATTAAGTTTCCTGCCGAAAGCACGCAGTAATGCTGTGATCGTTTCAGGTAATGCCTCATCACCATGCGTATAAAACTCGAGCAATTATCGCAATCTCTGCAAAAGCAAACCGCACCGCTGTACACCTTATTTGGCAGTGAACCGCTACTGATTCTGGAGGCTGCAGACTTAATCCGCACTCATGCGCAGCAGCGTGGATATACCGAACGCGAACTGTTCGCTGTGGATCAGTACTTCGATTGGTCTGACCTGCTGAATGCCGACAATAACCTGTCTTTGTTTGGTGACCGTAAAATTATGGATATCCGCATCCCCTCCGGCAAGCCCGGCAAAGAAGGCGGCAAAGCAATAGAAAACTATTGCCATGCGTTACCACCTGACACACTTACTCTTTTCACGCTACCTCGGATCGATAAGCAAGGACAAGCAACAAGGTGGTTCAAAACGCTTGAGGCTACCGGCGTTCTAGTCCAAATCTACACCATTGAGCGCAGCCAATTACCTGGCTGGATCGGTCAACGTCTCGGTAGACAACAACAAAAGACTGATTCTGCTACGTTGCAATTTTTAGCGAATCAAGTTGAAGGTAACCTGCTCGCCGCACATCAGGAGATCCAGAAACTCGCGCTACTCTACCCCAGCGGCAACTTAACTTTCGAGCAAGTAAAAGATGCCGTGCTGAATGTGGCGCGTTATGATGCATTTCAATTATCAGACGCCATGATCAATGCAGATGCCGCACGCTTTATTCGTATCCTGACCGGTTTACAGGGTGAAGGCATTGCCCCATTGCTAATTCTCGCCACTCTGACTGAACAAATACGTCAGCTGATTACTATTCGCAAGAGTTTCGACACAGGTCAATCACTAACACAGTCACTACAGACCGCCAGAATTTGGGGCGACCGGCAGAAATCAGTACAAGCTGCGGTTAAACGCATCAGCTTGCAAGCGCTAATACAGAGTTTATCCGATGCCGCGAAAATAGACCGGATGATTAAGGGGGTTACGCAGGGAGATATCTGGGATGAACTGTTGCAGTTGGGGTTGCGCCTCACAATTCATGAAAATAGATATTTCGTGAACTTTGCGAAGTAACCTTGCTCCTATTCCAACCTGTTATAGGTTAGTAGTAGCAAAATTCCAAATGGGGGAAAGCCGCCACATTTTCAGCAAGGAACCATCGCATATTGTGGAGTTTAGCGAGTAAGTACTATCACACCCATCCTGCTCGCCTGATCATAAATCCGCATAAGGCAAGCAGGGCGTTACTCAAACTTTTTCTACTACTTTTTCTGCTCTTCAGTCTTACTCTTATTTTCCTTAGTGATAGGGTTCTGCAATCCATAACCTTCTTGCTTGGCCTTGTAGCCGCCATATGCGCCGGCACCACCTGCTGCAAGCAGCCAACATCCAGACATCAGCGGGAACACGAGCAAAGTTACCATGCAACGCATCAATTTTAATTTCATCATAATCTCCAAAAAATTCTTTAAAATCTAAAATACAAATTGTCATCGTAAACTTAACTATTAATCAGGTATATACCCAATTTAATCTCAACTATATCTTATAAGATGTTTGGAGTACAAGAAAATGTCGATTGGGAAGCACTCACTAGTGACATGCCCAATAACAGTACTGACATTGATGCATGCCATTATTATCGAGATAAAGAACAGAACATGTGCCTATCTCTCATACGCCAGTACCGGCGCAAGCCATCGCTCAGCTTCTTCTACCGTCCAGGCTTTCCGTTTCGCATAGTCCTCCACTTGATCTTTGCCGATTTTTCCGACCGCAAAGAACGTTGAGTCAGAATGCGCGAAATAGAAGCCAGATACGGCAGCAGTCGGAACCATGGCAAAAGATTCAGTAATAATGATACCGGCATTTTCGGTTGCACTGAGCGTCGAAAACAACGCACCTTTTTCGGTGTGATCCGGACAGGCAGGATAACCAGGTGCGGGACGGATGCCGCGATATTCTTCGTTGATCAGCTGCATATTGGTTAGCGTCTCATCTTTGGCATAACCCCAGAATTCGCGCCGTACCCGTGCATGCATATGCTCAGCAAACGCTTCTGCCAGACGATCCGCCAATGCCTTGAGTACAATCGCGCTGTAATCATCATTGGCATTCTCAAAGGCCTTGACACGCTCGTCAATACCAAATCCAGCGCCTACAGCAAACAGGCCTATCGTATCTGGAATTCCTGATTCTTTGGGGGCGATAAAATCAGACAAGCATCGATTCGGCTTGCCCGATGGCTTCTGATCTTGTTGCCGCAAACAATGATAAGTCATGGCGAGCTTATTGCGTGACGAATCAGTATAAATTTCGATGTCGTCACCGACAGAATTGGCCGGAAACAAACCAATCACAGCATTGGCGCTCAACCATTTTTGTCCGATTATTTTCTTCAGCATCGTTTGGGCATCGCGAAATAGCTGACTTGCTGTTTCTCCAACCACCTCATCCTGCAGGATATCCGGATAACGCCCAGCAAGCTCCCACGCTTGGAAGAAAGGTGTCCAGTCGATATACGGTACAATTTTTTCTAATGGATAATTATTCAGCGTACGGATGCCAATCAGTTCCGGCTGATAGGGCTGGAAATTTGTCCAGTCAGTCTTGAAGGCATTGGCGCGCGCTTCAGTAAGTGTCAACAGCTTCGATGGACCTTTCTTGTTTTTGTGCTGGGTGCGCACTTTCTCGTATTCATTTTTTATTTCTTGCACGTAATTTGTCCGCAAATCCCGTGATAACAAATTACTGCACACACCCACTGCACGGCTGGCATCCGGCACCCAAACGGTTGGGCCTTCATAGTGTGGTGCAATTTTGACCGCAGTATGCACTCGCGACGTCGTTGCGCCACCAATCAACAACGGAATGGTAAACCCCTCGCGCTGCATTTCCTTGGCAACATGCGCCATTTCTTCCAAAGAAGGCGTAATTAAGCCGGACAAACCGATGATGTCAGCATTCTCGCGCCGCGCCATGTCAAGAATTTGCGCACTGGGCACCATCACGCCCATGTTGATCACTTCATAGTTATTGCACTGTAAAACCACGGTAACGATATTCTTACCAATATCGTG
>NZ_JALHQJ010000108.1 GCF_022842015.1 Nitrosomonas sp.
CAAACGACGAAAACTACGCTTTAGCCGCTTAATTCGGCTAGCCTCTGCACCGATGGGCCTCAACGCCGGGTCTGGCAACAGACAGCAGAGTTACTAACGAGGATCGCGTTCTATAGGGTCACTTTATAAAACGTTAAACACAAGGTGACTCGCCTGTCATCAGCCTGCCAGTTGGCGGTTGCCAGGTTAAATCAAATAACATGGCTAAGTATGTAGAACTGTCTGTAGAGGGCTTGCGGACGCGGGTTCGATTCCCGCCGTCTCCACCAAAAAACGGTCTAATCCAGACCACTCAAGACCAACTAAGACCCATATAAAACAGGGTCTTAGTTCCAGTCTCACAAATCCCCCATTAGTCTCGGTTGGTCTCCAAAGGCCTCGGTTGTGGCACAAAAATGACACAAAATTGCCACAAGTCGTTTTTGCCGATACTCACACCTCAGCCTATGGCACAGAAAATTGCCGTCGAATGCGGCAACATATTTTCAGCGAACTCTCCCCGATTGCCGGAGATTTGGCGGCTCATTATGTCAAAACGGCTGAACGCTCAAGTTTCGAGCAAGCAAACCACGATCTGCAAGATATTTATAATCAGCTGCGCATTGAGGATCTGAATCTATGCGCTGATCATGAAGAATTGCTCAATGCTGCCAAGCACTATGCAGAAAAATGTTATCTGGCACGTAACCGCACAAAATCTCCTTCTGATGCCTATCAGGCTTGTTTGCGCATTGTCGATCACTATCAAGTCAAGCGGCCATCCATCAAAGGTGAAGAACTGGAACCGGCTCTGAACCGGATGGTCTGCCATCACTGGTGGTTCCGCAGAATCAAAATATTGCGACTACGCAAGATTGAAACCATTGCCAGAAATATCGAGCTGGTTAGCCGCCTGCGTGGCACTTATGCCAGCGACTACACCATTCATGCTAAGCGCAAACAAAAAGAAAGAAATCGTCTGTATTTGGCCACGAATTTTGTAAGCAACCAAAACGGCGAGATTTTTTCCCTGCAGAACCTAGCCGATCGCTCTGTATCCAACCCAGCGATTCGCCGTGCTGAATTGATGACACGTATCCGAGGTTTTGAAATGGTTGCCGATCATCTGGGTCATGTGGGTGAATTCTATACCGTGACCACTCCTTCACGTATGCATGCCTGTTTACATCATGGCGTAACCAATCCACGCTATGACGGCACCAGCGTACTACAAGCGCATGAATATCTCACTCATATTTGGTCATTGATTCGCGCTGAATTGCATCGTCAGGGTATTCAACCCTATGGCTTCCGTGTCGTCGAACCGCATCACGACGGAACCCCGCATTGGCACTTATTATTATTCATGCCGGAGAAACACCGTGAAGCCGTGAGGAAAGTTATGCGTCATTACGCACTTCTGGATAATGGCAACGAACCAGGGGCACAAGAGCGCCGTTTCAAAGCAGAAGCGATTGATCCAGCCAAAGGCACGGCAGTAGGCTACATTGCCAAATACATCTCCAAGAATATCGACGGCTTCGCACTCGATCAAGATTTATATGGCAATGATGCTGTAAAAGCCTCCGAACGCATTACTGCTTGGGCAAATACCTGGGGCATTCGTCAATTCCAACAAATCGGCGGCCCAAGCGTGACTGTATGGCGTCAATTAAGAAAGCTAAATCAAACCGACGACCCCGAACTTGAAACCATCCGTCAATCTGCGACTGCCAGCGATTGGGCGGCCTTTATGCTGGCGATGGGAAACCCTGAAGCTCCGCATCGTTCCCATGCTATCAAACCATTCTATGATGAGAGCAAGCGATTAAATCCAATGAATGGTGAAGTATATTCTCCTGCAACTGGACGTTATGGCGATTCTGCTCCATTGCGCGTATCCGGAATACTTTGGAAAGGATCGAGCTATAGCACACGTAAACATGTTTGGATGCTTTTCAAAGTCGACAGCGAGGACGTGACATTAAGGAGCGAGGCGCAAGCCGAGCGCACGCAATGTCACGCCGGAGCTGTTTCCCTTGGACTTGTATCAATAACTGTACCAACCCCATTTCATCCTCAAAAGGTTAACCATGAAAACCCAACTCAACACTAAAAAAAGTAAAAATATAAATATCATGAATACATTTAATCTTGAAGAAGCGGTTTCCTTAATCTACCGGCTTGCTGTTCTGAAACAGGATTCGCCTGAATCCGGAAAAAAATACAGCATCACGCAAATCGGCCATATTTGCGGCATATTGACGCTTAACGATCAAATTGAGATTGTAATCAAATTTCATGATGAGATGCGCCAATTCACAAAAGAGGAATTTCAAAACCAAGTGACTGTTTTGAATTAGCAGGACATTTATACTATTTACTATTAAAACAAATAGCGTACTATAAGAGTCACTATATACTCTCATAGTCACTATTTATTATGGAAACCAGTCAAAGAAAACTGTTTGATCTAAACCTCAATGAGGAACAAGAGCAAATTATTTTAAAGAACATCAAAGAATTCAGGGGTGTTGGCACGACTCTGGAAAGCGCACTAGGTGCTTTGATTATGGGGCAATACTTCGGCTGGCGTGTTCTTAAGATACTTCATAATCCCTTGACCTATCGCCGTTATGAAAAAATCCTGGGTCTTAATTTTCAGGATGTCTGCCCGGAAACAACGGGATACAGCGAAACTAAAAGCGTGGGTTATGCCATCACACAAAAAATAGGTAGTTTCTGGGCTGTGGTGATGGGCAAACGAAAAGTGGAGGATAAAGGCTTAATCGAGAATCAAGGGGAAGTAGAAAAGCACGTAACCAAGCATATTGCCGATAATGCTGGGGAAGAGAAAAAATGACTTACTCCGATCTTGTCACCATTAAAAAATTTGCTGAACTTACAGGTCTTAGTCCTGAAGCTATACGCCAATATAAAAAGAAAGGACAGTGGAGAGAAAAAATTCATTGGATAAAAGCACCGAATGGAAGGGTCTTCATCAAAATGAAAGCAGCTTACGCATGGATAGAAGGCAAAGAGGCATAACCATCCGCGGCAATAGCGCCCAGATCGCGTTCACTTATCAGGGTGTGCGCTGTCGGGAAACTATCCCTATTCCACCAACCAAAGCGGCACAAAAGGAACTGGCGCTTAAACTGGAATCTATCAAGTACGAAATAAAAACTGGAACTTTTGATTATCTTAAACACTTTCCATTCAGTAAAAAGGCGAAAGAACTTCGCAAAACCCGTCCAGATCGATACACCATTCGCGAGGGTTTGAAAGATTGGCTACAGCGCGCCCAATCCAGATGCCAGGCAAGCACACTACGCGATTATGAAAGCGCAATATATCACCACTTAATTCCAACATTTGGCGAACTTACGATTGATGAACTATCGGCACTCAAAATTAAAGAATGGTTAGCTGATCTTCCATGTTCCAACAAGCGCAAAAACAACATTATGATTCCCTTGCGCCAGTTATATGACGAAATGTATCATGATGAGATTATCGCCAAAAACCCTCTAGATCATGTGAAGAATCTTCCGATCCATACGCGAGAACCCCAACCCTTCACACCCAACGAAGTCGCCAGTATTTTAAATGAGCTTGCAGGACAAGAAAGAAACCTGATTCAGTTTGCGTTCTGGACGGGACTCAGAACTTCAGAACTGATTGCCTTACGCTGGAAGGATATTGATCTGGAACAGAACTACATCCATGTTCGGATTGCTAATGTGAGAAATCACTTAAAAGGCACTAAAACCAAGTCAGGAGAGCGCACAATCACACTTCAATCCCAAGCAAGAGAAGCTTTGCTCAGTCAGCAAACCTACACTGAAAAACTAAAAGAAACTGTTTTTCATAATCCACGCCACAACAAACCTTGGAAAGACGATCAAGCTATTCGCAAAACGGTTTGGATTCCGGCACTGGAACGAGCTGGCATTAAATACCGCAATCCCTACCAAACCCGTCATACTTTTGCTTCAACAATGCTTTCGAGAGGTGAGCATCACATGCAGGTTGCAGAGGAAATGGGACATAAGGATTGGGGGCAGATTAGAAAGAGCTATGGACGATATATTCCACAGAAACAAAGGTAAATCTTAGTTTGAGCACTGCTTGGCTCACCACGCCGGATAAATCTGGGCACTGGTTCATTATAGTTTCAGTTAAAAAGCTCATTAAACAACCACCAGCTTTAGCCGACAGTTGTTTAGTTCCTATATTAAGCAGTTGGTTGCTAACAATTCTTCTGCATACTGTCAACAATCAAGAAGCAGATTGCTAATACTACGGAAACGCCGGAAACCAACCACCACAACCACTCAGTGATACAAGCATTAGTATAGTTAATATAACTGTCAGTTTTTTTGTCATTTTATTACTCCATATAAGATTGAAAGATTGATCAGCAGCTTTTTAATTGAAGCGATCTTTCCTAATCTTTATTGTTTACCATCTTTAGATATCAGACGGAGATGTATTATTGCATGAACTTATCTTGATGGTTTAATTAAATAAGCTTAAACTGAACTAGAAGAAATTTTTGAAACTTGTAGAAATACTTCAAAATGACACAAAAATAGCTGAGGTAAACAATAAATGATTGATATATCAAATATAGATCAAGGTTCGATTCCCGCCGTCTCCATTTAAAAACACAATAACATCCAATATGATCCTTAAACCCGCGTAATAGCGGGTTTTTTATTGCATTCAGCGTCCATTATTGGGTAATATAATCCTATTGCATCCACATATTAACAGGGGCAACTCTTCGGGGTAACTCCAAACATGTATAGAGGAGTTACCCCAATGTCACTGACTGATACCGCAATACGAAACGCAAAGCCAAGTCTGAAGCCGATCAAGTTGATTGGGATCAACGCCACTTCTGCATCCAAGACCCGAACGGGGTTTATTTGGACATTGTTCAGTCTTTTGAATCGACCGAAGAATATCAGAGATGATTATATCTCGGAATAGGAGCCTCATAGACCTCAGAAATATCGGCAAGAAAATTGCCGGTCGGTTGAATGAAGTCGGGATATTTTCCGAATACGATTTAAGGCGAGTTGGTGCTGTTGGCGCACATCGCATGATCAAGGAGAGGTATCCGAATGAAACATTGCCGGTTTGTTACTACCTGTATTCATTTGAAGGAGCTTTGACTGACGAACATTGGGATGAAATCGGTGAGTACAGAAAACAGCAGCTCAAGGCACAAATCGGCTAACAAGGCGATGTACCGGACGCCTTTGGCGCCGGTGATCTTTGACGTTATGTCTTGCGTGAAATGAGTTTGGAAGTGTTCAATTGAAAGAATGTGATGGTAAAGACTATAGTATATGAATAAGTCGTATGGCGGGACTCAGTCGCCGTCTTCATGCTCATTCGCCAGTAGTGTTTTTAGCGCATAGGCATCGACGTCGAATTCGGTGGTGTCCGAAACCGCAGCCAGAACTAGAGGCGCAATGCGCGACCACTCTTCTTTGATCTCGAAATCACTGAAATTGACCGCGGTCGCCTCGGCGTACATTTCATTCATCAGCCGCTTTGCCCGCGCTTCGTAGGTCTCGATGTCAGGATTGGCACCGGGGGGGATGTTTTCCTCGATCCAGTTCGATGCCCACTTATTGAATCGCATGCTCATGATTGCCCACCTATCTCCTGCATTGTAGTCTGGGCCGGTTTCTCGGGCCACTATAATCCAACCGATATTTCGGTCCAAGTAAATACAAGAATACTTCATAGTATTGAAGTATTCAATACTGTGGTGCAGTATTATTTTGATATGTGCTGTCAAAAATGGAGTCCATCGGTTTAAGCAACAAGCAGATTTGCATAGTATTGCTGCGTAAATTGTGCTGGTGACAAATAGTCCAGTTTTTCAATGCCGCCAATTGTCATTGCTTTTTTAATTCTATTTCTGAATACTTTAGATTTGAGCGGTAGAGGAACTGCGTACTGTGGTTTGATTGAATCGTAACTATAAATAGAGCTTACTCAGAAATTCAGCGATCAGTTATGCGCTGCCAAGTAGAAATTCTGGTTTGAGATGAATTGGCAGGCACGCGCAAACGGAATTTCTCTGTGCATGCTCTTTTTTGT
>NZ_JALHQJ010000109.1 GCF_022842015.1 Nitrosomonas sp.
CGGATGGCACAGAATGATTGACCGTCTCGGTCAAAGTATTACACCAATCCTTTGTTTTATAGCATCTCTTGGCAAAACAAGGCAGGTTCAACAACTAATTGTGACATAGCCTTATTTTAACTCATTTACCGAAGACCTCTTTACTTGGGACAACGATCTGGATGGCGACAGTGAGCGGGTGCTGAAAATCAATTCCGCTTCCCGCTTTTTCGCCGGGCTTGCGGAGATGGAAATGGATAACCGCATCCGTCCGTTGCTGAGTCGCTACGCCGACTTTGATTTTCAAATCGACACCGCCGAATGGAAGATCAGTTTTTCACGCCAGATTACCATAGGCAATGGTGAGGGCGCGAGAACGGAAATAGTTGATAACATCAAAATTTCGCGCGGCGAGGAGAATATCTTTATCTGGTGTTTCTTTCTCGCCATCGTGCAACTAAGGTTGGATGATGACGGGACGGGGCCTTACAACTGGGTCAAGTACATCTACATTGACGATCCGATTTCTTCTCTTGACGAGCACAACGCCATCGTCGTTGGAAACCATCTCGTGCAATTGTATAGAGAAGCGCCAAATCCAGTCAATACGGTCGTTTCAACGCATCACAACCTATTCTTCAACGTGTTGCATTATGAATTCAAAAATCACTTCAATCGCCAGTCATCGCAGTACGTGTTAAGTCAAGACCGAGGTACTGGTGGTTATGTCATGCGTTTTCAGAAAGGTGACACTCCATCATTTCATCACGTCGCCGCTTTGGCTGAACTTCACCGCGTTTCGCAAGGCGACACGATCCATACCTATCACTTCAATATGCTTCGAGTCGTACTGGAAAAGACCGCTTTGTTTCACGGATACGGACATTTCTCAGCATGTATTAAAATAGATCAGGACGACGCCGATGGGATACTGCATCAAAGATTCGTCGATCTTTTGAGTCACGGAAAATATGCACTTTTCGAACCAAATGAAATGGGAATCGAAACAAAAGACTATTTCCGAGAAATCCTACGTAAGTTTCTCGAACGTTATCCATTTAATCCCGCCTTATTCCCAAGCGAAGCAGAGGAACAACCCACACCATGACCGAACAAGATTAAAAGCAACTGGGCAACACCCTGTGGGGCATTGCCGACCAACTGCGCGGGGCGATGAACGCGGACGACTTCCGCGACTATATGCTCTCCTTTCTGTTTTTGCGCTACCTGTCCGATAACTACGAGACGGCGGCGCAGAAGGAGCTGGGGCCGGATTATCCGAAACTGGAAGTTGGCGACCGCTGTACGCCACTGGCGGTGTGGTACACACAGAACCCGGACGATACCACCGAGTTTGAAAAGCAGATGCGTCGCAAAACGCATTATGTGATCAAGCCTGATTACCTCTGGGGCAGCATCGCGGAGCTGGCCCGCACGCAAGACAAGGAATTGTTGCAGGCCCTGCAAAAGAGCTTCGACTACATCGAGAACGAATCCTTTGCCAGCACCTTTGGCGGGTTATTCTCCGAAATCAACTTGAATTCAGAGAAGCTGGGCAAGGGCTACATCGCGCAAAACGCCAAGCTTTGCACCATCATCAAGGCCATTGCCGATGGTCTGGAAAAGTTCTCTACCGACAAGGACACCCTGGGTGACGCCTATGAATACCTGATCGGCCAGTTTGCCGCCGGTTCCGGCAAGAAGGCGGGCGAGTTCTACACTCCGCAGCAGATTTCCAGCATCTTGTCGGGTATTGTCACGCTGGACAGCCAGGAACCTGCCACCGGTAAAAAGAAGCAACTGGAGAGCGTGTTCGATTTTGCCTGTGGCTCTGGCTCTTTGTTGCTTAACGTACGCAATCAGATTCGTAAAGCAGGCGGCACAATAGGAAAAATCTTCGGACAGGAAAAGAACATCACCACCTACAACCTGGCGCGCATGAACATGCTGTTGCACGGGGTGAAGGATTCCGAGTTTGAGATTTATCACGGCGATACACTGACCAACGATTGGGATTCGCTGCGCGAGATGAACCCGGCCAAGATGCCGAAATTTGATGCGGTGGTGGCCAATCCGCCGTTTAGCTACCGCTGGGAGCCGACGGAGGCTCTGAGCGAAGATATGCGCTTCAAGAACTACGGCCTGGCACCCAAATCCGCTGCCGATTTCGCCTTTTTGCTGCACGGCTTTCACTACCTGAAGCCCGAAGGCGTCATGGCCATCATCCTGCCGCATGGCGTGCTGTTTCGTGGCGGCGTGGAAGAACGCATTCGCACCAAACTGCTGAAAGACGGCCACATTGACACCGTGATCGGCTTGCCTGCCAACCTGTTTTTTTCAACCGGTATTCCGGTGTGCATTCTCGTTTTGAAGAAGTGCAAGAAGCCCGACGATGTGCTTTTTATCAACGCCGCCGAGTACTTCGATAAGGTAAAGCGCCAGAATCGCTTGTTGCCGGAACACATCGACAAGATCATCGACACCTATCAGTTCCGCAAGGAAGAAGAGCGATATGCCCGGCAGGTGCCGATGGAAGAGATCGAAGCGAACGGCTATAACCTGAATATCTCGCGCTATATCAGCACGGCACAAGCAGAAGTAGACATTGATTTAGAGACTGTGCATACTAAATTGACAGCGCTGGGGAAACAGATTGATGAGGCTGCCGGGAAGCATAATGAATTTCTCAAGGAACTAGGATTGCCGCCATTACCCTGATTCTGGTGAACGATGAAAAGCAAACGATCGACAAAGAATCCATGTAAAGCATGGAATATTTTATATGATTGGTTTGTGCCAGTTAAGGAAAATAATAAAATAATATGATTTTAAGAAGCTTCTTTGTGGCCATTCTTGCTTTCATCGTTACCCTCCACCTATAATTGCACGCGAAAACTTCCTCTTTTTGGCTTACAATGCAAGAAAGGTTTCACGTGAAACCAATCTATTAAAAATCTTCTTGTTTCATCAGAACTATCGATAACTTAACATCATGAACAATCACGTGGATTTTGACATTATTGTTGTGGGCGGCGGGCATGCCGGGACTGAGGCTGCCTTGGCGGCTGCGCGTATGGGTTGCCAGACGTTATTGCTGACGCATAATATCGAAACGATTGGTCAGATGTCGTGCAATCCGTCGATTGGTGGCATCGGTAAGAGTCATTTGGTCAAGGAAATCGATGCCTTGGGTGGTGTGATGGGTGTGGCGGCAGATGAGGCAGGAATTCAGTTTCGCATGTTGAATTCGAGTAAGGGTCCGGCTGTCAGGGCAACGCGTGCGCAGGCCGATCGTGTTCTGTATAAGCAAGCGATCCGCAGTCGCGTGGAGAATCAGCCGAACCTGCGGGTGATGCAGCAGGCAGTGGATGATTTGATTGTCGAGCAGGATCGTGTGATTGGCGTAGTTACGCAGCTTCAGATTAAAATTCATGCGCGTGCGGTAATCCTGACGGTGGGTACATTCCTCGCAGGGCTTGCGCATATCGGAAAGACCCATTTTAAAGCTGGCCGTGCCGGTGACCCGCCGTCGTTGACACTGGCGCAGCGGTTGCGCGAAATGGAATTTCCGGCAGGTCGATTGAAAACTGGTACGCCGCCGCGTATCGATGGCCGTACGATGGATTATGCCAAGCTGCTGGAGCAGCCGGGCGATAGCCCGACCCCGTCGTTCTCGTTGGTTGATGCCAATATTCAGCATCCGCGCCAGATTTCCTGTTGGATCACGCATACCAATGATGCGACGCACAGTATTATCCGCGATGGTTTAGTTGATTCACCCTTGTTTTCCGGAAAAATAGAAGGTGTCGGTCCGCGTTATTGTCCGTCGATTGAGGATAAAGTGGTACGTTTTTCCGCGCGTGAATCGCATCAGATTTTTCTTGAACCGGAAGGTTTGAACACGTATGAAATCTATCCCAATGGCATTTCAACCAGTTTGTCATTCGATGTGCAGGTTAAGCTGGTTCACTCGATCGCTGGTCTGGAGAATGCGCATATCACGCGACCAGGGTATGCAATTGAGTACGATTACTTCGATCCGCGTAATCTGAAGCGCTCACTCGAAACCAAAACCATCGAGAATTTGTTCTTTGCCGGGCAGATCAACGGCACTACAGGCTATGAGGAAGCTGCGGCGCAAGGATTGTTGGCCGGAGTTAATGCCGCACTGAAAATTCAGGCGCGTGATGCTTGGCTGCCACAACGTAATGAAGCTTACCTGGGCGTGCTGGTCGATGATCTGGTAACTTCCGGCGTGACCGAACCGTACCGGATGTTTACCAGTCGCGCAGAATACCGCTTGCAATTGCGCGAAGACAATGCTGACCTCCGTTTGACTGAAACCGGCAGAAGGCTGGGTTTGATCGACGATCAGCGCTGGGCGGCATTTAGCGCAAAGCAGGAAGCGATTGAAAAAGAGCAGCATCGACTTGATTCGATTCGCGTGCTGCCAGGAATATTGCCAGAGCAGGATGCTATTCGCGTGCTGGGTAAAAGCATTGAGCGCGAATATACATTAACTGAATTACTCAAGCGACCTAATGTCACCTATGTTTCATTGATGACCTTATCGGGTGCGGGCGAGCCGGTGGTGAATGCGCAAGTAGCCGAGCAAGTCGAGATTCAAGCCAAGTATCACGGTTATATCCAGCGTCAACAGGAAGAGGTTTCCCGTCAAGCGCAATATGAAAATACTTTACTGCCGAAGGATATTGACTATTGCGCGGTGAAAGGGCTGTCGAACGAAGTGCAGCAAAAATTGAATCAGCACAAACCGGAGACCATGGGCCAAGCATCGCGGATTTCCGGAGTGACGCCGGCGGCGATTTCGCTGCTGCTGGTGCATTTGAAGCGCGGATTTGCGGTCAATGAATGAGTTTGCTTCCGCAGATTACGCAAAGTTTGCGAGCACTGGATCCGGTTGTTACTGCACCCGAAGAACAGCTTGCTAAAAGCATCGAGCGCTATATAGCGCTGATTGAAAAATGGAACAAAGTTCATAATCTGACAGCGATTCGTTCTCCGCAAGAGATGCTGACACAACATGTGATGGATAGTCTTGTGGTGTTGCCGCATATTCATGGCGCGCACATTATCGACGTTGGCACAGGGGCAGGACTGCCGGGAATACCGATTGCACTGGCAAAATCCGATTGGCAAGTGACTCTGGTGGAAAGTAATCAAAAGAAAATCGCTTTTTTACAACAAGTAAAAATAGAATTGGAATTGAAGAACGTTGAAATCATGGCACAACGAATTGAACATATCGTTGTAAGCAAAAGCGTTAATACCATTATCTCGCGCGCTTTTTCAGAACTGGGAGAATTTGTCGCGTTAACCCGACAATGGGCAAATGCACAAAATATTGATTGTCGCTGGGTCGCGATGAAAGCACTTTGCTCAGAACAGGAACGCAAGCAAATTCGTGAGCCGTTTGTGATTGAGGACATCGTGACGCTAAACGTGCCTGAATTGAAAGCAGCGCGGCAATTGGTGATTATAAAATATGATCTTGATTCGGTCGCAAGCAATAAGGAGCCAATGCCGTGACCAAAATACTCGCTATTACCAATCAAAAAGGCGGTGTCGGGAAAACCACCACTAGCGTGAATCTGGCGGCAAGTTTGGCGGCATCCGGGAAACGCGTTTTATTGGTCGATCTCGACCCGCAAGCCAACGCAACAATGGGTAGTGGGATCAACAAGCAAAAGATCACAGCCACGGTCTATCATGTGCTGATGGACAATGCAGAAATACAACATGTACGGGTGAGCAGTCCGCAGGGGAAATACGACTTGATTCCCGCCAATCGGGATCTAGCCGGAGCGGAAGTGGAGATGGTGGAATTTTCCCAGCGCGAGGCACGACTGAAAACTGCACTGGAAGTCATTGCAAGTGA
>NZ_JALHQJ010000110.1 GCF_022842015.1 Nitrosomonas sp.
ACTCATGCGTTCAATCAATTCCATCCATGCTTTGAATTCCGTTGATTTCATTGTGCACACCTCTATATCTCAATGCACGTTGGACAAACAATTCAATAATTAATTGTTACATAGCCATTATTTAAGAGCTACTAAAGTTAAGGTGTAGAACGAGGAAGATTAACGCACAGTAGAGCATTTTGACAGGCCGGGCGGAAGATTTTGTAGATATAGTAGTGATGAGAAAGCCTCGAAGCCTGCTTTCAAGCTTCAATACTGGCTGATAAATATTGAACAAATTAAGAGAGTCACAGCGGGAATAGAACCTTGATCTACACTTGACGTATCAATCATATACGTTATCTTATCCAATTAAATTAATATCAACATGAACGATCAAACAATTAAACAGATAGCGCAACAATTGCGCGATGTGGCGACTAGAACAACAAGCATTCCAGGCAATGGAAGCCGCAATTTCCTAATGCATAATGGTGTTGCTTATAGCTTGAGCAAGGATGGATCTTGCTTGTTCAACGAGCTTGTTGGAAAGATACTTAAACATAAAGATTTTGAGCAAAAGTTTTCTGCAAAATATATTGATGGAAAATTAAAGACAGTTTTTGCTAAGTTAATTTCTGAAGGGCAGATTGAGTTGGAGAGTGAATTAAGTCTTCTAATCGAAGAGCTAGCCGAATTTAAACAAGAAAGTGTAGTATTTTTAAAAATTGAGGGAGTTATTTTGTCAGATTGCCTCGAATTGGGAAGAGTGCGTTTTGTGCCGGGAGATAAGAATCTAATCGCGGACATGAAAAATAAGGTATCAGTGATAATTGATGAATTCAAAAATTCAGACATTGAAAAAGAAATTCATAAACAATCAGTTGGACAAAATATTGAATTGGAGTTCAGTGATGGTTGTGTGGGTATCGTTGAAGTAAACGCAGAACCAGTTAGAGCATATGAAGTCGGAAAAGAAGAAGTAAGACGGGCAATTGATTTGTTGCGTTTTTCTAGTAAAGCAATTTATCCGCTAAAGGAGGACATTCGTATTGGTTTGAAAGGTGATCATCCAAATACAAATCGACTAAGCTTAATTACTTCAAAAATTTGTTTCAAAATTGAAGCTGACTCTGTGGGGTCTGTTTTTCAATTCGAGATGAATCAAGAATCACTTGAGAGAATGAATGATCTTGGTGTATTCAAAGTATCAGAAGCTCTTATAAAAAAACAAGCTAGTGATTTTGAAGAATCTCTCATAAGAAGCATTCATTGGTTCTCCGTAGCACTAACGCAAGACGAAAACAGCAACGCATTCTTATTTCTGATAGTGGCTCTTGAGTCATTATTTAAACCAGAAAAAGGTAATTCAATTGGCGGAACTGTGGCAGAGTCTGTTGCTTTTCTTATGTCAGACAATCTTGAAGGTAGAAAAAAAGTGATATCCATAGTGCGTGATTACTATGGAAAAAGGAGTGGAGTTGCTCATGGAGGGAAAAAAAGTATATCTGATATAGACCGTTCTACACTTGTGAATATTGCAGGCACTTCAATAATGAAGGCAATACAGAAACTATCTGACTTCACTTCTCAGAAACAGTTTATGAACTGGATCGAAGATCAGAAACTATCATGATAATTTATAAGACGGGTCATCGGTCGGAAAAAAGTGGTTTCGTTCGTACTGACAACGAACTAGCTGCGCAATAACTTAATAAGCTGATCGTTTGTTGTGGTTTTTTATGCGGGACAAGTCTTAAAAATATTCATAACTTGTTGATTGTGTTGATTTTCTGGCGGAGAGAGAGGGATTCGAACCCTCGATAAGCTTTTTGTGCCTATACTCCCTTAGCAGGGGAGCGCCTTCGACCACTCGGCCATCTCTCCGTTATTAGATTGAATGCAATCGTTTGATAGTTTATTGATCAGTTCTTGAGATTTAGTTCAGGGTGCTTGCTCAAGATCAAATGCTTTGTGCAGAACCCTGACTGCTAGTTCCATATATTTTTCATCAACCACAACTGAGATTTTTATTTCAGAAGTGGCAATCATTTGTATATTAATTCCTTCTTCTGCTAATACCCGGAACATTTTGCTGGCAATGCCAGCATGCGAGCGCATTCCAACGCCCACAACTGATACTTTTGCAATTCTATCACCTCCGAGTACGTCACGTGCACCAATATGAGGTTGAATTTTTTCTTTCAGAATATTCATCGTATTGTTGAATTCATTACGATGAACAGTGAAGGAGAAGTCTGTCAGACCATCGTGACCTACGTTTTGTATGATCATATCCACATCGATATTCGCATCTGCGACGGGTCCAAGAATTTGATAAGCAATACCAGGATGATCTGGAACACCTAATACAGTAATTTTTGCCTCGTCGCGATTAAATGCGATTCCTGAAATAACTGCCTGCTCCATATTTTCATCTTCCTCAAAAGTAATCAAAGTGCCCTGACCTTCATCTTCAAAACTTGATAGAACTCTCAGTTTCACTTTATATTTTCCAGCAAACTCGACAGACCTTAACTGCAAGACCTTGGAGCCAAGGCTTGCCATCTCGAGCATTTCTTCAAAGGTTATGGTGTTTAACCTTCGTGCTTCTGCTACAACACGTGGATCTGTCGTGTAAATTCCATCCACATCAGTATAAATCTGACATTCGTCAGCCTTTAGAGCCGCGGCTAGTGCTACTCCAGTAGTGTCAGATCCACCTCGGCCAAGCGTAGTAATGCTACCTTGCTCGTCTACACCTTGAAATCCCGCAACCACCACCACAAAACCGGCCGCAAGATCAGCCCGGATTCTGTCCTCATCAATATTTAATATTCGCGCTTTCGTGTGCGTACTGTCAGTTAAAATTTTAACTTGAGATCCGGTATAGCTTCTGGCTTTGATATCAAGTTCCATTAATGCCATTGCTAATAATGAAATGGACACTTGTTCGCCGGTGGAGACCATTACATCTAATTCGCGCGGATCAGGATTCTGTTGTACTTCGTGGGCCAATGCGATCAAGCGATTGGTTTCACCACTCATGGCTGAAACGACAACTACAATTTGGTGTCCTTGTGAGTGAAATTTTGCCACTCTACGGGCAACATTCTTGATCCGTTCGGTGCTTCCGACTGATGTGCCACCATATTTTTGTACGTAGAATGCCACAGATTAATGACTCACTTAATTTCTGAATTGGAAAACCGCAAGATTCTACACATTTCCCTCAAAGAAAACTAGATTTAGCTTTTTTGAATGTAATGAATTATTTTTTCATATCGTAAGCGCATCAAAACATGAGGAAACAGTAAGCTTGTGAAAAATCATCGTAGATATAAGCACATATGGGAATAAGCGTGAGTATATTCTTTGACGGTGTAGCGTTGATCACTAGATAATCATTTCTACTAAAATTTAAATAGAAATGCTCGTGTTCATGATTTTATGTGATTTAGATTTTCGTATAAATTGCAGAAGCTCAATAGCTTCGCGAAGCTAGCTTTTATTGCTAAGTTTTTTTAGTAAAATCCCTTGTAATTCGCTATTAATCCAAGCTCTCTTTGGCAAAGCCCAGAGCTTATCATTAGCAAATTTTTTGCACTGTAGCGCATTTTCTTCTGGCATGAGAATAGCATCAGCTTCCGTGAGATTAATGTCGTGCTGACTAAATCGATGGTTTTCTGCATAAGAGTGTAATTCTGCGTTGAGTTCCATTTTTTGTATGAAATCAAAGCACCAACGAGAGTTATCGGCATCGGTTACAACATGTAACTGCCTATTTTTAAAACTGGAAATGGGTTGCTGAACTTCCGGATTAAGCACGTTATATACCATCTCATTTATCAGTTGCATATTGTAGGTTTTGCCCAACTTGCTGAGATCTAGATGATGATTGGGTGTTCCATTTGTCACAATGATATCGGATTTTCTTAACTGGTTGAGATTGATACGTAGCGGCCCTGCAGGCACCAAGAGTCCATTGCCAAAACTATATTCACTGAAATCAACGACTATGATTTCTATATCGCGTTCAAGTCGATAATGTTGCATTCCATTAATGCAGATGATGATATTACATCCAGGGTAGGTATCTAGTAGTGCCTGTGCGGTGGCTACTCTATTGTTGCCAATCCACACCGGACAGGATGCTTGGCAGTGATGGGCTAATAAAAATGTTTTTCCATCGATGCTATGCGGATCACTATTCAGAGTTATTTCACGTGGTAAATCGGGATTGTCGGAGTTGTCGCGCGTTATAATTCCTGGCTGATAACCTTGAGCGATCAAGCAATCCACTAGCCAATGCAACAAGGGTGTTTTGCAGTCATCATCAACACTGATACTATCGAGCGTAATGATAGTGACAGGTAATTTGACTGAAGGAAAAATATCTAGCCAATAACACAGTTTTTTCAGTGTCAGGAAATAACTATATAGGACACTGATTGGCCATAATAGAAAATGCAGAGGTGTGATGCGATGCCAATAGAGATCAGATAATTTCATAATTTACTTCTATCTAAGATTTAGTTAGGGTCGCTTGGGGATCGAGAAAACGATCAAACGCTGCGTGATAACTTATATTCAACAGGTAATAAAGATTGTGATGAAATCTAGCGAATCATGAATAATTTGCTGTAACAGCTTGTTAGCTACTTATTTACATTGATGATTGGGACGGTTGTTTAAAATCTTCCTTGCTGTATCTTATAACAGATAATGAAATATTTTTAAAAATGGAAAGGTAACATAATAAGCTCATGAAAATACCTGTGAATCGATTACTTGTGCCAACCCTGTCAGCTGATGATAAGCCTAGAGAACCCCATCATATTGCATACACGGACTGGGGTGATCGTAACAATCCACATATTGTGATCTGTGTTCATGGACTGACGCGTAATTGTCGTGATTTCGATTATCTGGCGCGTACGCTTCAAGCAGATTGCCGGGTAGTTTGTGTTGATGTTGTGGGTCGTGGTCAGAGTGATTGGCTGCAGGAAGCTCAGGATTATGAATATTACCCGTTGTATCTTGCGGATGCGATCTCGCTACTGAATCATCTCAGATCTCAATACACTACTACACCGATAGTGTTGGATTGGGTGGGCATTTCTATGGGTGGTCTGATTGGTATGGTGACGGCGCTACAACCAAATTTACCAATCCCAATTAACAGGTTAGTGATAAGTGATTTGGGTCCTTTAATTTCAGCGGTAGCATTGAAAAGAATAGCCGAATATGTTGGCAAAGATCCTCGCTTTGCAAGTTTTGAGGAATTTAAAAACTACATGAAATTGATTTCAGTTTCTTTTGGCCCCTTAA
Organism: Nitrosomonas sp.; assembly: GCF_022842015.1. Taxonomy (GTDB): domain Bacteria; phylum Pseudomonadota; class Gammaproteobacteria; order Burkholderiales; family Nitrosomonadaceae; genus Nitrosomonas. The sequence continues at coordinate 5,311 of NZ_JALHQJ010000110.1, forward strand.
CTGACGAGCAATGGGAGCATATGGCGATTCATAGTGCCCGGGCTTACCCCGATGGTTCTTACGGCTTTCGCTACGATCCAAGGATTGCAATAAGTTTTAAAACACATGAAATCACAGATATTGATTTGTGGACGCAATGGGATCAACTCAATGTGCCTACTTTGGTATTACGCGGAATAAATTCCGATATTTTGTCATCCGAGACGGCTGCACAAATGCAAGTACGCGGAGCAAAGGCTAAGGTAGTTGAATTACCCGGTATCGGTCATGCTCCAATGCTGATGGATAATAACCAGATTAAAATTGTGCGGGATTTTATTTTGAATGACTCTGCTTGTTGAGTTTAGCTAGGTAGTTTTTTATAGGCTATGTCACAATTAGTTGTTGAACCTGCCTTGTTTTGCCAAGAGATGCTATAAAACAAAGGATTGGTGTAATACTTTGACCGAGACGGTCAATCATTCTGTGCCATCCGAGGTA
>NZ_JALHQJ010000111.1 GCF_022842015.1 Nitrosomonas sp.
CGCGTGCATGAGCCGCTGTCGGTCATAGATCTATTGGATATTTACGATAATACGCATTCTTGGAGCGTTCATGATGCCATGAAGTTGATTGCCGAAGCGGGGCAAGGTGTTATCGTTCTCCTACATCGCAAAGAAAGTCCAGCTAAATTGATTGAGCGCGTTCAATTGAGGGAATCTCGTTTTCCCGGCTCAATCAAGACGGATCTTCGTGATCACGGTATTGGCGCGCAAATACTGAAAGATCTTAACGTAGGAAAAATGCGACTGATGTCAGCGCCAAGAAAAATGCCCAGCGTGACAGGATTCGGCTTGGAAGTAACCAGTTACGTGGATACGCCCAACCTATAAAATTTAAATTTTTAGTGATCAAGAATGGATCACGATTAATCAATAGACTTACAGGAGTAAGATATGCCGTACTATGACGATATTCTTGAATTTGAACCAAATCTGGATGGAGCTGAACTGCGTATCGGCATTGTCATGAGCCGTTTTAACATTGATGTGGGGGAAGGTTTACTCAGTGCCTGTACCGCAGAGCTTAAGAAAAATGGTGTGCAAGATTCGAACATACTGCTTGTGACCGTGCCTGGAGCATTGGAAATTCCACTGGCATTAAAAAGAATGGCTCTGTCCGATCAGTTTGATGCGTTGATTGCATTGGGTGCGGTAATCCGGGGAGATACTTATCATTTTGAAGTCGTTGCGAACGAATCCGCGCGGGGCTTAATCATGGTACAGATTGAAACAGAGATTCCTGTCGCCAATGGGATATTGACTACGGATAATGATGATCAAGCGATTGCCAGAATGATCCAGAAAGGAATGGAATCTGCGCAGGTTGCATTGGAAATGGCTAATTTGCATATAAAAATTGATGAAATCGATTTATGAGTAGCACGCTGACCGACACAAATTCCACCACAAACCAAAAGACGGATAAACATAAAAGCCGCCGCCGGATTGCACGCGAGTTTGTGTTGCAGGGCATTTATCAGTGGCGTGTTGCTGGCGGCACGGCGAATTTTATTGAGCAGCAATTACGGGAATCCGAAGAATTTAAGCATGTAGATGAGAAACACTTCGCGAACTTACTGCAAGGTGTGCTCAAGGATGTTGAGGGACTGGAAAGATGTATCCAACCCTGCTTGGACCGTCCTTTAAATGAACTAAGTCCGGTGGAATTTGCAATTTTATTATTGAGCACTTTTGAGTTAATGCATTATCTGGAGATTCCTTATCGCGCAATTATCAATGAAGCGATAGAGTTAGCCAGAACTTATGGTGGTAGTGATGGGTATAAATATGTGAATGGCGTGCTGGATAAATTGGCGATTCAATTGCGCGCTGTTGAGATAGCAGCACCAAGAATGTCAAGAAATCAAGTTTAGTATTAATACGGCGTGTGTTCAGAGTTCGATATTATTCGCCGCTATTTCAAACGGACTGCAACTCAAGCAGTGCTGGGAATTGGTGATGATGCTGCACTGATTAAAGCCACTGACAACAAAGAATTAGCTATCTCAACGGATGCTCTGGTGTGTGGTAAACATTTCTTTGCAGACACTGATCCTTACAAACTTGGATGCAAATCCTTAGCAGTTAATCTCTCGGATATGGCTGCAATGGGCGCAAAGCCTCGCTGGGTTTTGCTGGCTTTGACGTTGCCGGACAATTTGGCGCAAAATAATAAAGCCTGGTTAAGTGAATTTAGTGCGGGGTTTTTTGCACTGGCCGATTCGTATCAAGTGGAGTTAATCGGTGGAGACACGACTTCCGGGCCATTGAATATCGGTGTGCAAATCATAGGGGAAGTCGAGGTAGGCAAAGCATTGCGCCGTAGTGGCGCCAAACTGGATGATGATATTTGGATTTCCGGCCGATTAGGCGACGCTGCCTTGGCGCTTAATCATGAGTTACAGCAAATAACTCTCGAACCCAATGAGATTGCGTACTGTCTGCCTGCATTACTGACACCAACCGCAAGGATTGAGTTAGGACAACATTTGATCGATCTGGCGCATAGCGCTATTGATATATCCGATGGATTAGTGGCGGATCTGGGGCATATCCTGACCGCTTCTGAAAAAGCGGCCTACATCAATATGACCGATATCCCATGCTCGCCGGTATTAAAAAAATACTTGCAGCAATCTCTGGTAATGCGCTGTTTATTGGCCGGCGGAGATGATTATGAATTATGCTTTACAGCCCCGAAAATAAATCGCGACAAAATTAAAAATCTTTCTGCTAAATTGGCTGTTCCTCTTACTTGCATCGGTGAGATTCTTTCGGGTGAGGGCTTGATTGTGAAAGATGCCAAGGGGAATGCAATCACATTGGAGACCAAAGGATATGACCACTTCAGTGCCTAAAGCCTATGACTTGTCGAGCGACCAGTCTACTCAATTTCAACCGGATTTTGCTTTAATTTGCAGTCATCCCGCCTATTTCATCGCTTTTTCAGGCGGTGTTGGATTAAGCCCCATCGCTCCCGGCACGATGGGAACACTGGTTGCATTTCCATTGTTTTGGCTACTTAATTATTATCTCAATCCAATTTATCTTTTATTATTGATAGACATCATGTTTATTGTAGGCATCTGGGCATGCGGTCTTAGCGGCAAGGCTTTAGGTGATCCGGATCACGGCGGCATGGTCTGGGATGAAACCGTGGCATTTCTTCTGGTTCTTTTTTTTACGCCGGCTGGATGGGCGTGGCAGTTAGCCGCATTTATTCTATTTCGCCTGTTTGATATTGTTAAGCCGCAGCCTATCCGATACTACGACCGCAATCTGGAAGGCGGTTTTGGCGTCATGTTTGATGACATGGTGGCGGCGTTTTTTACGTTACTTTGTTTAGCCGGGTGGAAAGCCTGGGTGTTATCCGAGGGGTATTTTTAGCAAAAATTTCTTCAACATTTGGGTTGTGTCTGGATAACCTAACCTGGTTAGCTTGCCTATTCATAAATTTGTACTTCAGTCTTGTGCGAAAGGAGGACATTCGCCAGCAAGCTCAAAAGGAGACTGGAATCAATACCGAATTTTATCCTGGTGGGGATACTGAAGTATTGCTGAAAGCTTCGACTGATCCTGGCAGCTTCGATATCTATGAGTAGTGGTTGGATAGCATCAAGATATTATTATGGATGGCAAATGCTATTCAGCCAATCGATATCAAAAAACTGAAGTATTAGTATGAAATCAACGTCTTAAGTAAGACTGGACGATTGGCTGATCAGGCGTTGATTGATCTTGGCGATGCACCCCAAAAATATTGCACTAACAGCCTGATGGTTCGCTCGGTCCTACGGTTTCCAACCAAATCAGTTTTCTGCCTGATGTAAATAGTCGTCCCTGAAAAAGTATCAAACAACAGTTGTTCTGGAAAAGCCACCCGAGAAAAGTAAGCCTCCAACCCCACCACCTAGCCACATTCCTTCAGCAATGCTTCAATAGCCTCCGGTGCGAACGGCAGCAATTCATCGATTCGGCTGTTAGACCAGGCGGGGAGTTTTTCGAGGGTGCCGGCTAGCCATTGTGCGGGGTTAAGGCCGTTGAGTTTTGCGGTGCCGAGTAGGGTTTGGATGGCGGCAGCACGTTTCCCGGCGCGCTCGGAGCCGGTGAACAGCCAGTTTTTCTTGCCGAGCGCGATGGGGCGAATAGTGTTTTCGACGGGGTTGTTGTCAATTGGCAGGTGTCCGCTGCCGGCGTAGCGGATTAGGCTTTGCCAGCGCTTCAAGGTGTAATCGATGGCTTTTGCGGTGCCGCCGCCATCGGCGGTATGAAAGCGGGTTTGCAGTAACCAGTCGTGCAACGATTGCAGGATCGGCAGGCTTTTTTCGGCACGCAGTTGTTGCCGTGCTTCGGTCGATAAGTGCTTGCTTTCGGCTTCGACGGCGTAAAGTTTGCCGATGCGTTGCAATGCTTCGAATGCAACGGTGCTGGCGTTGGCCTGATGCAGATCGAAGAATTTGCGGCGCGCGTGCGCCCAACAACCGAGTTCGGTGCAGTTGCCGACGAGGGTGAACAGCGATTTGTAACCGGCGTAGTCGTCGACAACGAGATGACCTTGCCAACCGTCGAGGAAGTCTCGCGCATGTTTGCCACTACGGCTGGTTTGGTAGTCGAATACGATGATGCGCGGCCCCGACTCAAAATCGTTGCTGCGATACGCCCATAGGTAGGCGCGCTGCGTTTTTCCGTTACCGGGATTAAGTTGCGCCACCGGGGTTTCGTCGGCGTGCAATACGCGACCTTGCAATAAGTGCAAAGTCAGCCGGTCAACCAGCGGTTGCAGTGCCACGCCGATGCGTCCGATCCATTCCGCCAGCGTGGAGAGCGATAAAGTGACACCTTCCCGCGCGGCGATTTGTGCGATGCGATACAACGGCAGATGATCGAGGTATTTGGCGATGGCGATCCAGGCGAGCAAGCCGGGTGCTGCCATGCCGCCGTCGATGACGGCGGGCGGCACGGGTTCGGCAACTACGGTTTCGCAACACCGGCAGGCGTATTGCGGGCGGATGTGGCGGTGCACGAAGAATTCGGCGGGTTTGACGTCGAGTTGTTCGGTGACATCTTCGCCGATTTTGACCAGCTCGCTGCCGCATTGTTTGCATTGGCAGGATTGCGGTTCGTGGCGGTGTTCGATGCGCGGCAGGTGATCCGGCAACGGCTGGCGCCCAGCGCGTGCACGCTTGGTTCTTTGCGGAACCGGTAGCGGCAGTTGCTCGATTTCCGCTTCAATGGCCGAAATATCGGTTTGCCAGTCTTCTTCGAACAAACTCAACTGTGGTTGCGACAGTGCTTCGCTCTTCACGCCGTAGCGAATGCGGCGCAAATGGGCCAGTTCCAGCGTCAGCGCCTGATTCTTCCCTTCCAGCAGTTTGAGCTCGTTCGCTTGTTTTTTTGTTTCGTCGAGTAGCGTTTGAATCAGATTCGATACCTCGACTTTAGCCTCTGGCGCGAGATTCAGATGATCCAATTCAATCGACTGTTTTACGTGCGTTTTCATGGCGTTATTATACCGCAAAAACCCATGAGAAATGGCGTCAATATTGGCTTTAGCTATATTTCATCCCGCAAGATTGCAACCCCAAACGATGCCAATCCACCCCGGCAATCAACCACTCCCATTGCGGCTGCGTCAACACAATGCCACCTTCGCCGGAATGCTGCCAAACAAACCGTCCCCGATGCAAACGCCGCTGGCACAGCCACACGCCGGTACCATCCCACAGCAACACTTTGATGCGATTACCCGCGCGATTGCAAAACACAAACGCCGAACCCGAACACGGTGAGCGCTGTAACGCCCGCTCCACCAACACCGACAAACCGTCGATCCCCCGGCGCATATCCACCGGCGCAACCATCAACCAAATCTCCCCCGGATTCGTAATCAAAGACACTTCAACAATTCCCCCAACCAATGCGGCGATACCGTCGACGGCAGTTCCAACACATGGTCGCCCCGTCCGCGAAGACATATCGTATTCGCTGGTATAGGCATTGGTTTGATCGTTACCGGAACCAATGCAGGTGACCGAACGACCTGACCAGCACGATGCTCGCGAGCCCAATTGCCAAACGTCTTGGTATTCAAACCATGTTCCCGGCAATAAGCCGCCTGAGACATCCCGCTGGTTTGCCATGCTTCGATATGAATTCGTCGTGCTTCTGATGATGACATCGTTCCTCCTTGTGAAAAGTTTGAGGATAGCGATGATGTATCAGGGTGTTAATGTGGAAGGGTTGGAGGCTTAC
>NZ_JALHQJ010000112.1 GCF_022842015.1 Nitrosomonas sp.
TTCACCAGCAACAAGGAAAAAATAATACAGCGGGCGCTTAACAGCGCTGCTTATAAGAAACTCGGATATTTATTTGTCCTTTACTTTATATTTTCTATTATTTGAACGTGGAATTCTCTTTACTATTTTTAACAGAAATATAACAATCCATTATCAATATCCGCATACTTTTAATATCAGGAGATAATGATGTTTAAGAGATCTCTTTCTGCTCAAAGAATTCGGCATCTAAAGTATCTTTTACCCAGTGTGCTGGCCTTGTTTTTTTTCCTTCAAGGAAGCAACGCTCCCGCGGTGGCAGCCGGATCACAGGCGCATCTGAAAGGCAGATTCGGCCTACTGCACGACTGGCCTGTGGTACCGATCGCAATGATGTTGATGCCGGATGGACGAGTAATTGCTTACGGAACCGATACTGTGGGCACGCAGATTGGCAATCTGCTCTACGTTATCTGGGATCCGTCGCTCGGCATTGAAACCAATGCATTTGAGACATTACCCAATACAACCCTTACCGACATTTATTGTGCTGGTCAGGCGCATCTTCCAGATGGCCGCGGTCTTTTTTTCGGCGGTGACGCCTTTTTGAACACGAAGAGACAGTATGCTCACAATAACGTGAATATTTTTGACTCGTCTACCGACACCCTGACACACCTTCCCCAGAATATGACATTTAAGCGTTGGTACGCGACTGCAGTAACATTGCCCAATGGTCAGCATGTTGTGATGGGTGGCCGTAACAGCAGGGATTTTCCAGGAACACGAACGATACCCGCTACTGTAGCAACCTATTCACCAACGCCGGAAGTGCGTGCAAAAAATGGCCTCTGGCGTGCGCTTAGTTCAGCAACCAGTGACGCTGCTTACGGAGCGCTGGGTGGCACTGGAGAAGAAGCCTGGTTTTATCCCCGGGCCTGGGTAAACCCACAGGGCAAGTTGTTTATTCTCGGGCACGACGGCGCAATGTACAAGCTCAATACATCAGGCACCGGCACACTCTCAAAGTATGCATCGACCATAGCACCTGGCCTTAACAGCTTGCCAAGCATAATGTATGCTCCAGGCCGTATACTATCCATTCGCGACAATCGCACAGCGCTTGTTGTCAACATCAGTGGCAATGGCGAACCTGCCGTGACTTCGGGCGGCACCCTGGCAAAAAATCGTCAATATAGCAATGCGACCGTACTCGCCAATGGTTCCGTCTGGGTCAATGGCGGATCATCAACCGGCAACGATTTGGTTGGCGCAGCTCTAGATTCTGAGCTTTGGAATCCAAATACAAGAGTATGGAAATCGACAGCCAAAGCGGCCACTCCTCGCCTGTATCACTCAACTTCACTGCTTCTTCCCGATGGAAGCGTGATTACCGGAGGCGGCGGCACGCCAGGCCCTTTAACTCAACTTAATGGTCAAATCTATTACCCGCCTTACTTATTTAAAAAAGATGGCAGCGGCCAATTCTCTCCCCGGCCGGTTATCGTGGATGCTCCAACAACCATGATTAGCTGGAATCAGCAATTTTCTATCGAAGCAACTGAAAACATTTCCAGAATCACATTGGTGCGCATTGGTGCCACTACGCATGCGTTCAATAATGAGACTCGTTTTTTTAACCTGCCGACCACACAAAAAGGTAACCGCATCGTAACGGTAAAAACTCCCGCCTCAGCCAATGCAGCTCCTCCGGGCTTTTATATGCTTTTCGTATGGAATCTTAATGGAACGCCATCAGTGGCCAAAATCATACAAATTGGTTGAACTGCCATCTCGCAGTGAGACACCTAGCTACCGGATACTTCGCTGCTTGGCGCGGCGAAGTGCCTTATTGAGCGTTCGTCAGTTCAGCCCGAATTTTCTGTAGCTTAGGGTCATCGGGTAACACAGACTCCGCTCTTTGCAAATAAAGCCTAGCCGCATCCAGTTTACCTTCAGCCTTTGATTTTTCAATAAACTGAATATACCGATCCACCATCCGCTGCAATCCTGCAAGCGCTTCTGTGTTATTGGACTCAATCGCCAGCACCATCTGGTAGTATTTATAGGCATTGTCTCTTGCAGGTGTGGTGAAGCGCTCTGCTGTCATGGCTTTTTCAGCGGCAGCCAAATGTTTTTTAATTAAACCTTCATCTATTGGTTTTACCGGCGAATTCTGCTGCGCGGATTGAGGCAGTGGAGCATCAGTCGCCGCTAATCGCTGAGCGTTGTCAGATACCGGTTCGGTAGCTTCCCTAGCATTACGTTCCGGCTCAACAATCGCCAGACTCTCCAGAAAAGGCATGCTTTCTGCTGGTTGATTTTCAGCCTCATTCACTACTTCTTGCGCGGTCTCGGATATTTTTTCTGAGCCGGATGCTTGATCTGATTCAGTTGTAACCGAAGCAACAGATGAATCTTCTTTTATCTCTGGGACACCAATAACTTTGCCTGGATTGCGTTGAAATAAGGGCTCAGTGGCGACAGTACCTGATCCGTCATCCGATGACCCCGCAGGATTTTCGTCGAACCACAAGCCAACTGTTACCAAAGCAACGATACCGACCATGACACCCATCAACAGCTTGTTATTAGCAGTCGAACGACTATGGGCAACTGGCTCTGTAGTCATCTGATTTGCGGCTGAAGTTTTCGTTTCACTAATATGCTCTGATTTCAGCAGCGCCAAAATCTCCTCTGCCGATTGCGGCCTATCCTGATATTCTGGTCGCAACATCCACTGAACCGCTTGCAATAATTCAGCACTATAGGCGATGTCCGGAGATCCGGAAAGATTGCTCATCGGGTCAGATTCTCCCCGGCTTAAGGTCATTTTCCTGGTCTGTGCTGCAACAGGTGATTGATGTGTCATACACGCATAGAGTACTGCACCCAATGCATAGAAATCGGTTGCGGGTCCAGGATTGTTGCCGGATTCATATTGTTCCGCAGGCGCATAGCCGATGGCTAACTCCTCAGCAAGCCCTGGAGTACGCGCAGCAATCGCCAATCGCGCAGCAGAAAAATTGATCAGTAACGGTTCACCTTCCTTCCCGATAAGAATCACCGCCGGCTGGATACCGCCATGCACGATTTTGTGTTCGTGTATTTTCTGCAAAGCACTCAACACCGATACCAGTATAAATTTTAATTCTGCTTCGGCCAAAGATGCCTTCGCCTCTAACAACTTAGCAAGTGGCATACCTTCCTGGACACCCATAATCAGGTAAGCTGTCCCATTCAATGAGAGAACGTTTTCTGTCACAGCAATATTAGGATGCTCGATCTGTGTAAGAACCTCAGCCTGATCCAGAAATGCCTTTAATCCATAGTCATAATTTTCTCTATCAGCCTGATAGAGAGATTTGGGTTCGACGCCAGGACCATTCATTGCACGCTTGGCAAAATCATAAGGAAAATACTCGCGTATTTTCACCCGTTCTTTAAGATGATGATTCCAGGCACGATAAGTGATATCAAATGAACCGACTTTTGCAACGCCTTTGATTTCATAGACGCCAATTTGAGTGCCCTCAGGCAGAATTTGATCGTGTATTTGTGTCATGATAGGTATTATCCCTGTTACTAATATCAGTTAGGTGTCAAATTTTTATTATGTGTTATGCGCACCTTAAAACTGCAATGTTAACAATAAATGTTTTCGATGAAAGTTAGTTTTTTAACAACCCGCTAAACGGCAATCATATATTGAGCCGACATAAGCATTATGACATCAATGGAATAGAATCACTTTAGAGTTTCCAAAAAGATGGCTTGCCAAGTTTAATCACGTATTAGTAAACTTTAGGTTAATTCAGAAAAGCCTGAAGTGTGCTAAAAACACAGCGTGATGATTTGCCAAGGACAGGACTTATGGCGACTCATCGAATATTATTAATAATCTACCAGCCCAGAGTCGCAATAATCATGAACCAGGATAAAAAAATAAAAGTACTATTTGTCTGCATGGGAAACATTTGCCGCTCACCAACTGCCGACGCGGTGTTTCGGCATATTGTCAAATCAGCCGGGGCAGATCACATGATTGAAGTGGATTCCGCGGGCACGCATGCTTATCATATTGGCAACCCGCCAGATCATCGTGCACAGCATACGGCATTACAGCGCGGATACAAAATGCACGAACTGCGCGCCCGCGCGGTGAAATCCAGTGATTTTGAGGAATTTGATTATATTCTTGCAATGGACAACGAAAACCTCACCTTATTGCAGCAACGCAGCCCACAGCATCATATCAGCAAAATTCAACTGTTCATGCAGTATAGCGAAAATGCCTCTGCGAATGGCGAAGTACCCGACCCTTACTTTGGCGGACAGCAAGGATTTGAGCAAGTGCTGGATATGGTCGAGGAAGCCAGCCGCGGTTTACTGGCGCATCTGCGCAATCACAAAATACAACAAGGATAAACCCCAATGAAAACAAGAGCTGCAGTCGCATGGAAAGCCGGCGAGCCATTAACGATCGAACAAGTCGATTTGGCAGGCCCGAAATCTGGTGAAGTATTGGTCGAAATCAAAGCCACTGGCATTTGCCATACCGATTATTACACGCTATCCGGCGCTGATCCCGAGGGTCTTTTCCCGACCATCCTGGGTCATGAAGGTGCGGGTGTAGTGGTGGATGTCGGGCCCAACGTAAAATCAGTGCGTAAAGGTGATCATGTCATTCCACTCTACACGCCGGAATGCCGCGAATGTAAATTCTGTCTATCCCAAAAAACCAATTTATGCCAGGCCATCCGCAGCACCCAAGGCAAAGGCCTGATGCCGGATAGCACATCGCGTTTTTCTCTGGATGGAAAACCGCTATTTCATTATATGGGCACCTCGACATTCTCCAATTTCACCGTTGCGCCTGAAATCGCGCTGGCAAAAATTCGTGAAGACGCTCCTTTTGATAAAGTTTGCTATATCGGTTGCGGTGTCACCACTGGCCTTGGCGCGGTAATCTATACCGCCAAGGTTGAGGCCGGCGCGAACGTGGCAGTGTTCGGTCTGGGCGGGATCGGCTTGAACGTGATTCAAGGCGCACGCATGGTTGGCGCCGACAAAATCATCGGCATCGATATCAATCCTGAACGCGAAGCAATGGCACGCAAATTCGGCATGACGCATTTCATCAACCCAAATGATGTGCCGAATATCGTGGATGCCGTGGTGCAGCTGACCGACGGTGGCGCAGATTACAGCTTTGAATGTATCGGCAACACCACAGTCATGCGCCAGGCTCTGGAATGCACACACAAAGGTTGGGGGCGCAGCATCATCATTGGCGTCGCGGAAGCTGGCGCGGAAATCAGCACACGCCCTTTCCAACTGGTTACTGGCCGCAAGTGGGAAGGCTCCGCTTTCGGTGGTGCGCGGGGCCGCACCGATGTACCCAAGATCGTCGATTGGTATATGGAAGGAAAAATCGACATCGATTCGCTGATCACCCATACCCTGCCGCTGGATAAAATCAACGACGGTTTTCAGTTGATGAAAAGCGGTGAATCCATTCGCTCCGTGGTAATTTACTGATCATGGCTGAACTGGAAACACGCAGCCAGCACGGCTGCTTTGACGGCATCCAGAGCTACTATCAGCATTCGTCGGAAACTATCGGTTTGCCGATGCGCTTTTCGGTGTATCAACCGCCGCAGGCAAAAATTCAACGCGTTCCGGTACTATTTTTTCTCGCCGGACTCACCTGTACCGAAGAAACCTTCATGATCAAAGCCGGTGCGCAGCG
>NZ_JALHQJ010000113.1 GCF_022842015.1 Nitrosomonas sp.
GATATGGTATGCATGGCCAAGGCGTTATCCGGCGGTTTTGTGCCAGTTGGCGCAGTGGCCCTGACGCAGGAGATCATGGATGGCGTGTTTAACCGCATGGATCGGGCAGTCGTGCACGGCTCTACATTTTCCAAGAATAACATGGCGATGGCGGCTGGTCTGGCGAGCTTGGAGGTGATCAAAACTGAGAAGCTGGTGGAAAACAGCGCAAGAATTGGTAATGATCTGATCGAAAGAATCAATGCGTTGACCGGTCAATATGAATTTCTGAAAGAAGCGCGTGGCAAAGGTTCGATGATCGCGATTGAATTCAAGTCACCCAATAGTTTTTCGTTGAAAGCCGCCTGGATGATGTTGGAAGCAGCCAATAAAGGGTTATTCTGCCAAATGGTTACGATCCCATTGTTCAAAGAGCACAGAATCCTGACGCAGGTGGCGGGGCATGGTATGAATGTGATTAAACTTTTGCCTCCTCTTACCCTGACGCAAAAAGATTGCGATCATGTCCTGAGCGCATTAACCAAGACCATTGCGGATACACACCAAGTGCCGGGCTCTATCTGGGAGCTAGGCAAAAATCTGGCCAGCCATGCGCTAAAAACAAAAGCTGGTTAAACTTACCCCGTATGAGCACTGAACATTCTGGAAGTCTGCTTTATCTCTGGTGGTTGTTATTAGCTTGCGTGACAGGTGGGTTGATTTATCTGCTCAACCCGATCCTGACTCCTTTTCTATTGGCTGCGGTGATTGCATATATTTGCAATCCGATGATGAGGTACATGGCTGACAGGAAAATACCGCGGACAGTGGGGGCGGTGCTTGTTATGTTGCTGCTACTTGGTGTATTTGCCGCCTTGATTTTGGTTATGGTGCCTTTGTTTGAGAAAGAGGCAAACCGTTTACTGGATAAAATGCCAGTTTATTTGGATATGCTGAAGAATCATGTGATTCCTTGGCTGGAATCAAGGCTGGATATCAGTCTGCAGCCGGATATGAATGTGTTAAGGGAGGCTATTTCGGAGCACTGGAAAAGTGCTGGCGGTGTGGCAGCAAAGGTATTGCCTTCTTTGACTAGCGGTGGAGTGGCGATCGTCGAGTTTCTGGTCAATTTGCTATTGGTGCCGGTGGTGTTGTTTTATCTGTTACGTGATTGGGATATGTTGATCAAACTTGTCGATGAAATGATTCCGCGTTATTGGCATGATCAGATTTGTCAGTTAGCGCTGGAGACTGACCAGATTCTGGCGGAGTTTTTGCGCGGGCAATTGTCTGTAATCTTATTAATGAGTATTTGTTATATCACGGGCCTTTGGCTGGCGGGACTTGAATTTGCATTACCGATTGGCTTGGTGGCGGGTATCCTCGTCTTTGTGCCTTATCTGGGGATGATCGTAGGCTTAACGTTGGCGACTTTTGCCGCAATGATGCAGTTCCAGGATTGGGAAGGTGTGATCATGGTGTGGATTGTTTTTGGTATTGGTCAAATACTTGAAGGTATGCTGATTACTCCTTGGCTGGTGGGAGATCGGATTGGGCTGCACCCGGTTATCGTTATTTTCGCGTTATTGGCATTTGGTCAACTATTCGGTTTCTTCGGTATCTTGCTGGCGTTGCCGGTCAGTGCGGTAATATTGGTGTGGCTACGCCATTTGCGAAAGCGTTATTTGGGAAGTGATCTGTATAATTCGTAGGAATTTTTAGACCGAATTACGACGATTAGGCAATTACCATGCAACAGATGTTGTTAGACATTAACCCTCTGCCGTTACCTACGCTGGAAAATTTTCTGCCGGGGCGCAATGCAGAATTGATGCACATGCTGGAAAATATTCTGTCAGGGGAAGAAAAAGAGCGTTTTATTTATTTATGGGGTAACCCTGGTTGCGGTAAGAGTCATTTGTTGCAGGCGATCGTCTTAGCGTATGCACAAAAGAACGCAAAAGCGGTGTATGGTTGTGCCAAAAATCATCACCGCTTCTGCATTGACAATACCGTAGATTGTTTCGCGATTGACGATATCGACTATCTGGACACCGTAGGTCAGGCCGAATTATTTAGTCTGTATAATGGGCTTCGCGAAGAAGGCCATTCACTATTACTGGTAAGTGGATCCACTGCGCCGGTGTATTTGAATATGCGGCAGGATCTGGTTACCCGCCTGGGGTGGGGGCTGGTGTATCAGGTGTACGAATTAACGGAAGAAGAAAAAATATACGCGATGCAGGCGCATGCCGCTGATTGCGGTTATACGCTGTCTCAGGAAATTTGTCTTTATTTATTACGGCATGGCCGACGCGATTTACCGTCGTTGATGATGACATTGGATGCGCTGGATCGTTATTCTCTGGTCCATCAGCGCCCCATAACTATACCTTTATTAAGAGAATTATTACAGGTGGATTCATGAACTTAGCATTATTTGATCTGGATAACACGTTAATCGCGGGCGATAGTGATTTTCAGTGGGCACAATTTTTGATTGAAAAAAAAGCGTTGGATCGTGAGTTGCACGAGACCAAAAATATTGAATTTTATGAGCAATACAAAGCAGGAACGCTGGATATCCATGAATTTTTGGATTTTCAATTAAAACCCTTGGCGCGGCATTCACGTGCCCAATTAGAAGTTTGGCGCAGTGAATTCATGTGCAAGAAAATTATGCCACTGATTGCGCCGGGAACGCGGCAGTTAATCGAACAGCATATGCTGGATAATGATTTGTGTATCATCATTACTGCTACTAATAGTTTTGTCACGGCTCCGATTGCCCAAGCGCTCGGCATTAGTCATTTGATCGCGACTGAACCGGAAGTGAAGGATGGCGAGTTTACCGGCCGGGTGTCTGGAACACCATCATTCAGGGAAGGAAAAGTTGAGCGATTGGAGAAATGGCTCGATTTGCATAATCTGACCTGGCTATCGTTTCTCCGCAGCTGGTTTTACAGTGATTCTCTAAATGACTTGCCCTTGCTTTGCAAAGTGACGCACCCGGTTGCTGTAGATCCGGACCCCACTCTGAGGAGCCATGCAGAAAGCAATGATTGGCCTATAATCAGTTTGCGTTAACAGGTTCGTTGAAAACTATCTGCCTTGGATCAGCTGCTTCGAAAACGTTTTCCAACGGCTTGTTAATCTTCCTGCCTTAATTGCGGAAACAAAATAACATCGCGAATACTTGGACTGTCGGTCAATAGCATGACTAGGCGATCAATGCCAATGCCCTCGCCGGCTGTGGGCGGTAAGCCATATTCCAGTGCGCGGATATAGTCCGCATCATAATGCATCGCTTCACTATCGCCAGCATCCTTGGCTTTGGCTTGTTCCTGGAAACGTGCTGCTTGATCTTCCGGATCGTTCAATTCAGAGAACCCATTGGCGATTTCCCGTCCGGCGATATACAGTTCAAAACGATCGGTGATGTCTGGGTTATTGTCGTTACGCCGCGCTAAGGGGGATACTTCTGCTGGGTAATCGACGATAAAGGTGGGTTCAAACAACAGATGCTCGGTGGTTTCATCGAACAGTGATAGTTGCAAACCGCCGATGCCATCGTTGGGATTGAAGTGAGTATTCAATGCTTGCAATTTTTTGATCAGATAATCACGATCATTCAATTGCTCGGTCGTGTAGTCCGGATGAAATTTCTGGATTGCCTGGGTGATGGTCAGGCGCATGAACGATATGGATAAATCCATCGTCTTGCCTTGGTAGGTAATGTGCGTGGTACCCAATACTTGCTTGGCCACGTGCACAAGCATTTGCTCGGTGAAATCCATCAGATAAGTAAAATCCTGATAAGCCTCATAGAACTCCAGCATGGTAAATTCGGGGTTATGTCGCGTAGAAATTCCTTCGTTGCGAAAATTCCGGTTAATTTCAAAAACCTTCTCCATGCCGCCGATAACCAGTCGCTTTAGATAAAGCTCTGGAGCAATACGCAGGAATAGCGCCATATCCAATGCGTTATGATGCGTAGAAAAAGGTCTGGCCGATGCGCCTCCTGGAATCGAGTGCATCATTGGTGTCTCAACCTCCAGATAATCGCGTTCAACAAAGAATTCACGAATTGCCTGGACTACTTTGGAACGGATGGCAAATACTTTGCGTGTTTCTTCGTTAGTAATTAAATCAAGGTAACGCTGACGATATTTTTGCTCTTGGTCGGCCAAACCATGAAATTTTTCCGGCAATGGGCGTAAGGATTTTGTGAGTAATTGTAAATCAGTGACCCGAATTGAGAGTTCACCTGTTTTGGTTTTGAACAAAGTGCCTTGTGCACCCAGGATATCACCCAAGTCGTAATGCTTGAATGCTGCGTGTACGGGTTCTCCGGTGTGATCATTCGAGATATACAACTGAATGCGTCCTTTCATATCCTGTATGGTTGCAAAGCTGGCTTTACCCATTACGCGTTTTAGCACCATTCGGCCTGCTATTTTTACAATCGTTGGCTGTTCCTCTAGTTGTTCTTTAGAGAACTCATTAAATTGTTTAATTAATTCTGAAGTTAAATGATCTCGTCTGAATGTATTAGGAAAAGCGTTATTGGTCTGGCGTATTTCAGTCAGTTTGGCGCGGCGTTCAGCAATAATCTGATTTTCATCATAGATAACCGGTTGATTTTCTTGGGTCATATTAGGGTGTTGTATAAAAATGTACTTTAAGGCAGGCTGCTGCTTGATAGAGTTGTTTACTAAAACTGTTTTTTTGGTTTTGTTATTTTATGCGACTGAGGTGGCAGTTTTTCAGGGTATGTCCGGTTTTGTATTTCTCTTATCTTTCTTTATGAAGTGTACCCAGATGTGCGATTTATCACAGGGTTTTGTTGTGATATAACCTAAACTCCCAGCATTTCACGTTTCACAGTGTATGCGATATTAACTGATAAATAAGGTGTTTTCTAGTTTTTTGTAGGTTTGTTGTATGAATGTTCACAAAACCTTATCAGTATATTCATAAAAACTTAACAACTAGAAGCAGATAATAATTAAACTAAACTTTACGATAGTCTATAGGCATAAATGTTCACTGAAACGATGTCAGACACATTGCCCGTTGATCGTATTAAAATTCTTTTAATAGATCCACATCCAATTGTTTTGTTTGAATTAAATGCGATCCTCGAAGCCTGCAATGAATTTGAGGTTACGGAAAGACTGAATTCAGCCGAGCGTGTTGAGGATATATTGATGCTGAAGAAAACGGACATAGTGCTGATGGATCCTCATGTGCCTGGCGTTGATGGACTTAATCAAGTTAAGCTGGTGCAAGCCTCCTTTGGAAAGGATATCAAAATAGTGATATTACTGCTGCAGTCAATCAGACTGAGACTTGTGACTTGATCAGAATGGGCATAAAAGGTATTTTACTCAAAGAAATGTCGGCTTTACTCATCCCGCAATGTTTAAAGAAAGTACACGCAGGTGGAGAATGGTTAGATCGTCGCTCCATGAGGATGGCATTCGAACAAATCCTGCAACGCGAATCGGTGCATCAAATTGTTTCTGCACATTTATCTAGAGCTTACTCAAAAATCATAAATAACTGATTGAATTGAATAATAGTGTATATTTTGGTAGAATAGTGCACTTAAATATGTGAATTAACACCAAAAACCGTGCACTATGATTCGTTAT
>NZ_JALHQJ010000114.1 GCF_022842015.1 Nitrosomonas sp.
AGGCCGCTGACACAGCGGCAATTGCAACGCAATAGCTTAATTTCTAAAGCTCGGTATGTTGTGGAGCGAACCTTTGGTAGCCAAGCACGCTGGTTTGGAGCCAAGGTGCTGCGTTACCGAGGCAAAGCCAAAGCACATGCCTGGCATATTTTACAAGCCATGGCATACAACCTGAAAAGGTTGTCCAGATTGTATGTTAATAGGCAGATACCATTGCAATCAGAGGACAAATGCGCCTTCTGAGCCGACAATGATCGAAAAAAGTGATTGTTCGCGTGATTTCAGCAAAGAAATTACTAAAAAATACCCTGATATTCACATAACAATCAGAAATTGTAACGAATTTGATAATTCGTTGGATTTTGCAAAGGTCTCTTTTTATCAGTCGCTAAAAATATGTCAAAGAAGTGATCATAGAAGGATTACAAAATCACTAGGTTGCGTTGCTGATTTATCCAGGAGTTTTATAGGACAAGTTGACTAGTTATTTAGTATGAATTGCGATAAATATACCATTCGCTGCATTTATCAAATCAAAGATAATTAACTTTTCTTTTACTACAATAGCGCACCCGGCATGCGAAGCAAATATTATAAGTTCATTTTTATATCAATATGATGAACTATCTTGTGGCGATATTTATTTCTGTTTCGAACATGAAAAAGTATGCGGTGCTCGTAAATTAAAAAGAATAATGATCCGCTGATAAAAAATTAGAAACTGTATCAAACACGCAGTGATTAGCCCAATTTGACTTAGGACTTTTATAGGACATCCCCCCATTTCTTGCAGTATGTATTCAGGATATTCGTCTCTATTCTCAGCTGAATATTGAGCCTACTATATCTGGGTGGGTGATTCTGATTAAGTCTCTCGAAGAGTTCGAAGCGAACGGTAACTTATTACGCTTGCTGTGAGATTTTCTAATCCAAAATATATTCGGCTTATTCAGAGTTTCCTTTAATGTGTTTTGCAATTTTTATTAACAATTAGTTTTTGGGGCAATACAATGAAAAATTCTTTACGACTATTAACAGTGTCTATGATTCTTTGGTCTGGTCTGTTTTCGATAGCTCATGTAAAAGCGGCTTCGACTTCATATGCAGATGCAGGAGCACCTGTTCAGAATACTTACACCTTTACAGCAACAACAACCGGTTATATCGGTGCTTACTTCCAATCGAGCTCAGCATCTTATACCAATACGATGTCATTACTCGTGAATGGTGTAGTTACACCAGAGTCATCTCTAGGGGTTTTAAATAATCAAACTTCAAGCGTGGGAGATTTTGTCAATCTTGGTTATGTCAATGCAGGGGATGTTCTTACATTCCAACTAAATGTTCTAGATACTGGGGATGTTTGGAACTCCAGTTCCGCATCTAATGCTGATGGAATGAATCACATCTACTCAACCGGATTTTCTGGAGATGCAGCACTTGGCATTCCTGCTGGTACCTATGTGGGATTTGAAGACTTATCTGGCGGCGGGGATCTTGATTATAATGATCAAGCATTTGTATTTACAAACGTTAATGCATCGTTATTGTTAGCTGAGAACATAAGCCCAGTACCTGAACCAAAAACTTATGCCTTGTTGTTGGTAGGATTAGGGTTGATAGTTTTTGCGGCGCGATCTAGAAAGATTAACGCATAGTGAACTGGAGCCATTACATTTTTCCTGTTTAATCTCTTTCGGGGTTAATTCCTCACCCTTGTAGTGTGAGGTGGTTGGAAATCTGCAGCTTAAGGAGCGTATTTAATACCCCGTCGCTTGCGGCGGGGTATTCTGTTTTGCGCTATTTACGGAATTCAATGAGGAAATAGGGGCGGTTTGCATTTGAAACTTTAGTGTTCTTACTTGCGACAGGTTCTGATGCAAATGAGGGGCATGTACACAAGAATTTTACGTATCAAATGTATCGTAAATCGGGTTTCTCATCTGAATTTTTATTCATATCGCTGCTCTAAAAAATTACAATAGAATTCATAAAGCGGTCGAGTCATTCAGCATGAAAAAAATTTCCCGAAGGAAAGTGATTAAATTGTGTGCCCTGAGCGGCATGGCTAGTGCGGTTGGCAGTAATAGTTTTGCTAAAGTATTAGCGCTAATGCCTACGCCCAAAGAGGCAGAAGGTCCATTCTATCCGGTAAAAAATCAGAAAGACAAGGATGATGACTTAACACAAATAGATGGATACGTCGGCAATGCCAGTGGTCAACATATCGTGATAGGTGGACGTGTAACCGATGTCTTCGGCAATCCGGTTGAGAATGCGTTGCTTGATGTTTGGCAAGCAGATGCCAATGGTCGTTATCGTCATCCGCGTGATGCTAATAAAGCAAAGCTGGATCAGAATTTCCAAGGTTGGGCGGTTATCAAGACTGATGACAAGGGTTCTTTTCGCTTTAAGACCGTAATGCCCGGCGCCTATCCGGCTAGCGGAACTTGGGTTAGACCTCCGCATATTCATTTAAAGATTTTTAAACCTAATTATTCCCCTCTGACAACGCAGATGTATTTTCCCAATCAGGAATTGAACAAGAAGGATTTGTTGCTGAATCAAAAATCCCCCTACGAACAGTCAGCTATGATGGCCAGAGAAATCGGACAGCAAGGCAATTTAATCATTTACGAGTACAATATCGTCCTCGATTTACTCCGTAAATAATATTTATGACAACCAAACACAATTCATTGCTTATTCTTGGTTCTGGGCCGGCTGGTTATACTGCAGCTGTTTACGCGGCACGCGCCAATCTGAATCCGGTTTTGATCACCGGCTTGGCTCAGGGCGGACAATTAATGACAACAACCGATGTGGACAACTGGCCAGCCGATGCAATGGGTGTGCAAGGCCCGGAATTGATGGAACGTTTTCAGAAACACGCGGAGCGTTTTGATACTGAAATCATTTTTGATCATATCCATACCGCAAAACTGACAGAAAAACCGATTACATTGATTGGCGATCAAGGAACTTATACCTGCAAGGCACTCATCATTGCCACAGGTGCATCTGCGCAATATCTTGGGTTACCTTCCGAAGAAGCATTTATGGGGCGCGGTGTGTCAGGATGTGCAACTTGCGATGGTTTCTTCTATAAAGGACAAGATGTTGCCGTTGTCGGTGGTGGCAATACGGCAGTGGAGGAAGCATTGTATCTTTCGAATATTGCCCGTAGCGTGACAGTAGTGCATCGGCGTGATCAGTTCCGCTCGGAAAAAATTCTGATTGATAAGTTAATGGAAAAAACCCGCGCTGGTAATATTAAATTGGAACTGAACCATGTACTGGATGAAGTGCTGGGCGATCAATCCGGGGTTACTGGCATGCGCATTAAAAGTACTCAGGGTGATTCCACGCAAGTAATAGATTTACAAGGTGTTTTTATCGCTATCGGTCATAAACCCAATACCGATATTTTTGCTGGACAATTGCAAATGGATAATGGCTATATTGTTACTCACGGTGGTGATCAAGGTAATGCGACAGCCACTAGCATTTCTGGCGTATTTGCTGCGGGCGATGTGCAGGATCACATCTATCGCCAAGCGGTAACCAGCGCTGCCAGCGGCTGTATGGCGGCACTGGATGCGGAAAAATATCTGGATAACTTGAAATAGTTATTGAATCTTAGACCAAACAACTGCTTGTTGACGAAGTCAGATGCCTAAAAAAGATTCTGTTGTGGACGAGGATGAAATATCACTGTTTCAGGCAGCAATGAGTGATGTGGAGCCATTGCCAGCCTCAGATAAAATTGTTATCGGCGGCATTGAAACTTCACCGTTCCCACGCAAAAATAAGGGTCAGAAAAATGCAAAGTCTGAAGATGCCCTAACAGACTATGTTTTCGTTGCAATCGAAGCGGGCGATGGATGGTCTTTTGTGCGGCCGGGTATGTCGCATCAAACGTTGCGACGTTTACGGCGCGGTCACTGGAGGATTCAGGATAGTCTCGACTTACATGGATATACGCGTGATGCAGCCAGGCAGGCATTAGGTGCTTTCCTGGATATCTGTGTGCAACAAAAATTTCGCTGTGTTCGTGTCATTCACGGCAAGGGATTGAGTTCCAGAAACCGTGAGCCGGTTTTAAAAGCGAGAGTTGGAAATTGGCTGATGCAGCGTTCAGATGTATTAGCTTTTTGCCAACCAAGACCTGAAGATGGCGGAGGAGGCGCTATCCTCATTTTGCTCAAATCCAAAGTATAAGCTGGTAAACGTTTGCAATTATAATGAAGGATTTGATTCTTGCGGAAAAGCCTTTTCGTATCGAACTTGGCACTGAATACAGCGTTGTGCGGACGGATATACTAGCAGTCGCTCAAACCCGATTTCGTTGCCACAATCGATACAGTCACCGAACTCTAGTTCGCTCAGATACTTCATCGACATTTCCAGTTCGCGCATTTCATTGATTTGCCGGTCGACTAATGCTGTGTCAATGTCATCCGGTATATTGTTTACATACTCTGCTAGCTCAGCATCACTGATATCCTGAGTGTGTGCAAGCTCGTTACGTATTTCTTTTTGTAGACCTAGATAACGCTTATGTAACGCAGCCTTCAACTGGATTAATTGCCCTTCAGTAAAATTTGCCATTCTGCCTCCATTTTTTGCTATGCCATACATGTTGTCTGGGATGTGATTTACAATCTTTGATGAAAATCAAAGGAGCGTTAATCCATAGACAGTGTACTATGCCTTACATTGCTTGCAACTGTTTCAAATCTGCAATTATTTCGGAAGAATTACGTGCCGCACTGGCCGACAAATACATGCGTGCAATTTTTCCGTGTGGATTGATCAAGAATGTATTGCGCTTGGCAAACTTGATAATGCCCAGATTAATGAGCGAATGATATCGAGCAGCCGTTTCTGTAGTGGTATCCGCCAATAGCGGAAATTGCAGATGAAATTTCTTAGAAAATTCAGCATGACTATTTGTGTCGTCTACACTCACACCAATTACTTTGGCACCCAAGTCGGTTAACTGCTGAAGGTCATCACGAAAAGAGCAGGCCTGTTTGGTGCATCCGGGCGTGTCGTCTTTCGGATAAAAATATAATGCCAGCCATTTACCCTGAAAATCTGCCAAAGTATGTGTTTTCCCAGATTGATCCGTCAGATTGAATTCAGGGGCAGGCTGACCCAGCTTTAGTGCTTTTTTAGTTGTGGAAAAAAACCAGAACATGAATCCCACTGTGATTATCGACAAGATTATAGCTAACCATTCCATGATACTTATTCACCCTCATCTGTTATATTAATGCCACGTAGGCCAAGCCCACAATCGTAGCAATGCTATGCTAATATGCGGGCAAATAAAAATGCCGCCGCCGCATTGTATACATGCCATATTATCCCAAACAATAATCCTGAAGGGATGGCGGCGATGCTACTACTGATCAGATGATACCAGCCAA
>NZ_JALHQJ010000115.1 GCF_022842015.1 Nitrosomonas sp.
AAGAAACTGCTGTTATTTGATCGGCAGATTGAGTTTTCTATTTCATAATACAAGAAGAATCTTTTATGAGTTTAGTTTGCTGCCACTTGCGGTGGGGTGCGTCACTGGCGAAATAAGATCTGGGTAGAGGTCAACCTAGGTTATTTTCTACTTATCTCTCTTCCATGTACGATCCGATACAACACCGGTAACACCAATAACGATAACAGCGACTGGGATAACGTACTGCCGATCATTACCGTTGCAAGTGTTCGCTGCACTTCAGCGCCTGTGCTGGTGCTGAGTGCCATAGGCAGGAAACCCAGTGATTCCACCCAAGTCGTGATCAATACTGGACGCAATCGCATGAGGGAACCAGTTCGAATGGCGTTGTCGAGAGTAAATCCCTGTTGTCTCAGATCGCGGATAAACGACAACAGCACCAAGCCATCCAGTACTGCTACACCGGACATGGCGATGAACCCTACTCCGGCAGATATGGACAAGGGAATGTCGCGCAACCATAGGGCCACGATTCCGCCAGTAATAGCCAACGGAACTGCACTAAACACAAGCAAGCTATCTCTAAAGCTGCCGAGCATGGTGTAAAGTAGAAAAAATACCAAGCAAAGGGCTAATGGAATGACAATCTGCAAGCGTTCTGCCGCCATGATCAATTGCTCGAATTGCCCGCCCCAGGCAAGCCAGTAGCCGGATGGAATTTTGACTTGTTGCTCGATGAGTTTTTCTGTGTCCTTGACGAAAGAACCGATATCGCGGCCACGCACATTTGCGGTAATCACCACACGGCGTTTACCATTTTCGCGGCTGACTTGATTAGGACCTTTGACAATTTGCAGATCGGCTACTTCGCCTAATGCGACGTAAATGGGCAAAGCAGCAGCTGGTGCATTTTGGCCGTCGGGCATTTTCAGAACGGGAAGCCTGATTGGTAAGCGACTGAGTGCTGCGATATCACCGCGAATTTGTTCTGGTAATCGCACTTGTAGCTCGAAACGGCGATCGCCCTCAAAAATCAAACCAGTGGTTCTGCCGCCAATCGCAATATTGACAGTATCCTGCACATCGCTGCCATTGAGGCCATAACGCGCCATTTTTGAACGGTCCATCTGAATTGACAGTACTGGCAGGCCAGTGATTTGTTCAGTCCGTACATCCGCCGCACCGGGAACGGTTTTGACGATTTTTTCAATCTGTTCAGCGACATTGAGCATAACGTCGAGGTCATCACCAAATACTTTTACTGCAACATCCGCGCGTACTCCGGATAATAGTTCGTTAAATCGCATCTGTATTGGTTGTGTGAATTCGTAGTTGTTGCCCGGAACTTTTTGTACCGCTTGTTCCATCGCGGCGATCAATTCTTCTTTGTTCCGATACTTTCCGGGCCATTCGGATTGCGGTTTTATGATGATGAAAATATCTGCGACACTGGGCGGCATCGGGTCAGTAGCAATCTCTGCGGTACCAATTTTAGAGAATACCCGACTGACTTCGGGAAATTTCCTGATCGTCTCTTCCAGTTCATTTTGCATTTCAATGGCCGTACTCAGGCTTGTCCCAGGTATCCGAATCGCATGTAGTGCAATATCTTCCTCGTCGAGACTGGGAATGAATTCACTGCCCATGCGCGTAGTCAGTAGCAGCGACAGCATCACAATGACAATGGCAATGGTAACCGTCAATCCTTTGTTATTCATAGCAATATCCAATGCAGGAGCATAGATTTTCTTAGCCCATAATACAGCGGCTCCTTCTTTCTCCAACATTTTTCCGGAGAGAAACATAGCCACTGCTGCCGGTACGAATGTTATCGATAAGAATACTGCTCCTAACAATGCCAATAAAACCGTAAAGGCCATCGGATGGAACATTTTTCCTTCCACCCCGGACAATGCAAACACTGGCAGATAAACTACCATGATAATAATTTGTCCGAACAGTAGTGCCCGCCGTACTTCCTTGGAGGCATCAAAAACGATCTCGAAGCGCTCGGCAGGGGTCAGTTCTCGTCCCAGTCGTCCTTGTTCGAGAGAGAGGCGACGAATACAATTTTCGACAATAATAACGGCGCCGTCGACAATAATGCCAAAATCAAGTGCGCCCAAGCTCAACAGATTGGCGCTGACATTGTTGGCCACCATGCCGCTGATGGTGAACAATATCGAGAGAGGAATAATCAGTGCGGTAATCAGTGCGGCACGTATGTTGCCAAGCGCTATGAACAACACCACAATGACCAGCGCGGCACCTTCCAGTAAGTTATTTGAGACCGTGCTGATGGTTTTGTCGACCAATGTGGTTCGATTATAAACAGGCGTCGTAACCACGCCGACAGGCAGGCTGAGGTTAATCTCGGTGAGTTTCTCCGCTGCTGCTTGTGAAACGATGCGGCTGTTTCCCCCAATCAGCATATGCGCAGTGCCCAGCACCACTTCCTTTCCATTTTGGGTTGCGGCACCGGTTCGTAATTCCTTGCCGATCAGTACATCGGCCACATTTTTGATTCGTATCGGTATGCCTTGGTTGCTACTCAGAATGATCTCGCCGATTTCGACCAGATTTGCCACTTGCCCAGGTACTCTGACTAGATACTGTTCGCCGCTTTTTTCGATATAGCCTGCACCCACGTTGATATTATTACGTTCCAATGCAACCACCAAGTCTTGCAAAGTGAGCCCGAATGAGATCAGTTTTTCAGGATAAGGTGTCACATGAAATTGCTTAACATAGCCACCGACGGAATTGACTTCTGTGATTCCTTTTACCATACGCATGCGCGGCTTGATGATCCAGTCTTCAATCTCGCGTAAATCGGTGGCTGTATAAAGGGTTCCATCTGGCTTGCGTGCATCTTTCTCCGCATCGACAGTCCACATGAAGATTTCGCCCAGACCAGTGGAGATAGGCCCCATCGTGGGTACGATTCCAGTCGGTAACTGGTTCCTGGCCTCTTGAATTCTTTGGCTGACCAGTTGTCTTACCAAATAAATATCAGTGCCGTCCTTGAAAATTACCGTAACTTGCGACAAACCGTAACGCGAGAGAGACCTGGTATATTCAAGATTGGGTAGACCGGCCATCGCCATCTCAATCGGAAAGGTGATACGTTGCTCAGCTTCCAAAGGCGAATAACCGGGTGCCGTGGTGTTGATTTGTACCTGCACATTGGTGATGTCCGGCACAGCGTCAATGGGTAGTTTCAGGTAGTTGTATATGCCAAATACAGCCATTGTCAGCACCACCATCAGCACGATGCCGCGTTGATAGATGGATATGTGTAAAATGCGCTCAAACATGGTGGCTCGCTTTGATCAGATTATCGGTTTAATGGTCGTGAGATGCGCCCGCTTTGCCCAGCTCTGCTTTAAGGGCAAAGCTGTTGCCTCCAGCGTATTGCTCACCGTAAGCAAGCCCTTCGAGAACCTCAACCATTTCACCATCACTGCGTCCCAGTTCCAAAGGGCGAACTTCGAAATACTGACCATAACGACCGAATACTACCGACCAGTCGTGAAATGTTTGAATGGCATCAACAGAAACGGCGATCGGCACTTCCATTTCTTCTGCCACCAACTCAGCGTTGATAAACATACCGGGGCGCCATTTTCCTTCTTTATTTTCCAGCTCGACTCTGGCTGTTGCCGTACGCGTTTGTCCGCCGATCAAGGTGGAAATATAAGTCACACTTCCTTCGCTTTTTATGTCGTAAGCCGTTGCCTTCACTGTAACTTTCTGGCCAACCCGAATCACGTTAAGATCTTTAGGATAAACCGTAACAGCCGTCCATACTGTCGATACATCTGCAACAGTGTAAATTTCCCTGTCTTCCTTGAGCACTTCCCCAAGTGCAAGAGCCTTGGCAATGATGATTCCTGAAATTGGGGAGCGAATCTCATACTGTGTAATGTTTGTTCTTAAGAAACTAGATGCAGGTTGCACGCCTAGAGCACGTAATTTAGTGGCAGCCAGCTCCAAAGCAATCTGAGCTTCATTCCATAATTCTTCTGCCAAAAGAAACTCCTGCTTGGCGCTGATTTTTTCTTCCCACAACTGTTTCTCTCGCTCGTAAGTCGTTTTTGCCAGTGTCAGCCGTTTTTTGGCTACAGAATATTGGCTGCGCAAGTCTGCTAGCATCGGACTTTCGATAACGGCCAGCACATCACCTTTTTTCACTTGCTGTCCATGATGACCATGCACCGTCGTCACCACGCCGGAAACCCGTGGCACTACACGCACGATGTTATGTTCATTGAAGATCACTTCTCCCGGAAGTCTGAGTTTAGGTTTGATAATTGCCGGTCCCGCAGTGAGAAGTTCGATACCCATGCTTTTTAGCATTTCATCCGGTATTTCTACCCGCCCTTCAATCTGGCTGTGGCTCCAACGCATCAACTTGCCTTCATGTTCCGCAGCAATGACGAGATCAAACGAATGCGGTTCCTCGACGATTTGATCTCCCGCCAAGTAATCCGCCTCCGGAGTAAATTGAATCAACTGTGCCGGTGCGCCCAGCCGGGTTAATGTGATAGTTACAGTAGCGGACGTTGACGGTAGCAATTTGCCCTTTTCATACAAATAAATCCGGAATTGCGGCGGCATGCCTTTTTCAAAAATAGTCAGTTCCACGCTGAAGTCATGATCAGTAAACAGCTTGCCCCCCCTTGGCCCAATAGCAGGTTGATCTTCGGCTGATTCTTCATCAGCATGAATGTCTTCCATCTTCATTGAACCCCCGGATGGCTTATCCACGGTTAAAATCAATCCACCCAATACAATTCCAACGGCGATCACAATCAAAATTGGTATCAATCGTGCTTTATCCATATTTATTCCTTAACCTTTTTCTCTATACCACGATGATTTAGAATGCTGTCGATAGGCGCTGCGATCAAGCGTTCTATGTCATTCATCAATCGCTGATAGTTTGCCAGTGCGCGGATGTAGAGCAATTGATTCTGAAATAGCACGCGTTGCGCATCCAGCAATTCCAGCAAACCAAATTTACCCAATTCATAACCTCTGCGCATTACATGAAAAGCACTTTTTGCTCCAGGCAAAATCTCGTCGCGCAACAGGTTGATCTCATTCCAGGTTGCCAGCATTGCTTCGTAAGTTTGCGCTAATTCTGTTTTCAACCTAAGTTCCATCATCGTCTGTTCATCTTCGGCTTTGTCTACACGTTGATAAGCTTCTTTGAGGTTACCCTGATTAC
>NZ_JALHQJ010000116.1 GCF_022842015.1 Nitrosomonas sp.
TGCGATAACTGATTTTAAGTTTAATACCAACTGAGTATTCTTGAAGATGAAAACAGAGAGGGAATTTACCCTTATATCTAAACTATGACTGTGATTTTTGTCACACCCCAATGAAGATGCATATTTGGTTCTCGCTCACAGATTCAAAAACATTAAGGTAACTCATTTTAATTTGGCAGAGAACACAATATTGAGTTCTCTGATCGAATAAAAAGCACCACTCAGTAATTGAGTGGTGCTTATATCAAAATTTCTTTAGTCCGACTATTGACCGTAAGCGACTGAACTTAGGCTGGCCTGATTAGCTTCGTACTAAAATTGTTCCCAATCATCTCCACCACCACCGGACGCGACTTTGCGTGACTGTACTAAGGCAGAATCCTCGTCGGACTTCACTGCTGCTCTCTTCGTAGGTGCTCTATTTGGTAATTTGGCAACTGATGCAGAGCGATTATTTCTTTTAATTGGCATACCCTGTGTATAGCCAGCTCCTCCAGATATTTTAAAGACACTGACTGCTTGAGTCAAAGCTTGCGCCTGATCACTCATAGATTCGGCCGCTGCAGCCGCTTCTTCGACCAAAGCCGCATTTTGTTGCGTAACCTCGTCCATCTGCGTCACAGCCTGATTTACTTGCTCAATACCTGCACTTTGTTCATGAGATGCCGCTGAGATCTCACTCATAATATCGGTTACTCGCTTAACCGCAGTTACAATCTCATCCATCGTGGTACCCGCCTCATCCACCAAACGAGTGCCATCTTCTACTTTAGCTACTGAATCGCTGATCAATTCCTTGATTTCTTTCGCCGCCGCTGCTGAACGTTGCGCCAGCGTGCGCACTTCGGTAGCCACTACCGCAAAACCGCGACCTTGTTCACCCGCACGCGCCGCTTCGACTGCAGCGTTCAGTGCCAGAATGTTGGTCTGAAATGCTATACCATCTATGACACTGATAATATCCACAATCTTCTTGGAGCTTTCATTGATTGAACTCATAGTTTGCACTACCTGGCCAACTACAGCTCCACCTTTTACAGCAACTTCAGATGCTCCTGCCGCCAACTGATTGGCTTGACGCGCATTATCGGCATTTTGCTTCACGGTAGAGGTCAATTCTTCCATGGAAGATGCGGTTTCTTCCAGGCTAGATGCCTGCTCCTCGGTACGCTGACTCAAATCAGTATTGCCTGAAGCAATCTCACCAGAGGCCGTAGCAATCTGATCAGTTCCTGTGCGCACTTTACTGACTAATTCGATCAAGTTTTCGTTCATGGTTTTGAGTGCTTGCAATAAACGTCCGGTTTCATTGGTTGAATTGACCTCAATTCGGCTAGTCAGATCACCTGATGCCACTGCATTCGCAACCACAACCGCTTCATTTAGCGGACCAACAATGGCACGAATCATAAGTAGGCCAATAATAATCGCCAGAACCACACCCAATCCTATCGCGGCACCGGTTATCGTAAATACAAAATTATAATTGCTTTGCGCTTCTGCATATTCCTGACCTGCAACTTTTGATTGCAATTCAATCAAATCAAACATAGTTTGATGCACTGCATCAAAGCTTGGCGCCGCATCATTTGTAGCATTATCAGCAGCCACCTCAAAATTCCCTGCCATGGCCAGATTCATTGTACGATCACGAGCTTCTTTATATATCGGCCATTGTTGCGCAAAATTATTCGCCAACTTTTCCTCTTCAGGCGTCAAGTAAGTAGCCATAAATTTCTGCCATGTGACATTGATTTCAGCATCCCTTTCAGCTGTCATTGCAGCACGCTGCTTTGCAACCGCAACATCTTGTATATTAGCTGCCATTACTGCATTGAGACGAACACGATGCATCCGGTCGAGTATCAAACTCAGATCTCCCAGAACTACCGTGCGATCTTGATAAACCGTTTTTAAACCATCATTAGATTGATCGATGCCATACAAACCCAAGGCACCAACACCTACCAACAATACCGACAACATGCCTATTACCAATGCCAATTTCGACTTTATCGTCATATTCTTCAACATAAAAACCTCCTAAAAATCCACAATTCGTTCCAAATCTATAGAAAAACTTATCAGAATCTCATCAATCTATGCTTTGCTCAATCAACTCCATGCCACTGCTGCTCATCAGTTTTTCGATATCAATCAATATCAACATGCGTTCGCCGACGGCACCCAGCCCCATAATGTACTCAGTATCAATTACTGAGCCTAATCCCGGTGTAGGCCTCATTTGTTCTGCTTCCAAAGTAATTACATCTGACACACCATCCACTACGACTCCTACGACACGCCCGGATACATTTAAAATAATTACCACGGTAAATTGATCATACGTCACATCACTTAGCTTGAATTTAATCCGCATATCGATAATGGGCACGATAATTCCACGCAAATTAACTACACCTTTGATAAAATTTGGCGCATTGGCAATCTGAGTAATAGCATCATAACCACGAATTTCCTGTACTTTAAGAATCTCTATCCCATATTCTTCCTTGCCTAGGCAAAAAGTTAGAAACTCGTTGTTTAAATGACTATCTGCTAAACTTGCGATTCGTTCTTGCAACATAAATCTCACTCCATCTTCTATATGAAAAACACGAACTCTGTGCTAGCTCGCAGGTAATGATTTACGGAAAAAGGAATATTTTCTTAAATGAGTTTGCAGATTTTAATAGAATCGGTAATCAATCAAACTGGGAATAGGCAAGCAAAATCACTTTATATCTGTAAAAATAATAACTATAAAAAGATTATTCATTATTAGCCATAATTAAATGATTTTATAGGTTTTTTATTCAGATGATTACCTGACTACAGGATGAATTATTTTATTACGCGTGATACAAACTAAGTCTATAATTACAAAGGATAACTACAAAATGACTATCGCAGGCATGAATCATTTCACGGTATTAAGTAGCAACCTAGATAGAAGCAAGGCTTTTTATATCGATATCTTGGGACTTAAAGAAGGTTATCGTCCACCCTTGGCATCTCCAGGTGCATGGCTTTATGTCGGGAATCAAGCCACATTGCATATCATGGCAGGCAGACCTATGCCAGTCAACGCAGCTGGCGTCATAGATCATATGGCCTTCACCGCATCTAACCTGCAAGCCGTGGTTGATACCTTAAAACAATATAATATCGAGTATGAATTGCACCGCCTCAAGGGATTGGAAATATGGCAATTATTCTGTCATGATCCAGACGGTGCAAAAATTGAACTGGACTTCCCAGCAGATGAACCGGAACCTCGGAAATAAGCTGTTATTTTTTACAGTCCGGACTCTTACCGGCTGCGCGTGCTTGCTGCATCATCTTGTTGGCCTTAGGTAGGAGCGCCCGTAAATCATCAATTCGGGTTTCATGGGACGGATGCGTCGACAGAAACTCTGCCGGTTGCTCCCCTTTGCTGGCCTGCGCCATTTTCTGCCATAATGTAATACTTTCCGCAGGATTAAATCCAGCCTTTGCCATTAATTCAATACCAATTTCATCGGCTTCACTTTCATGCAGACGACTAAACGGCATAATCAAGCCATATTGTGTGCCGACTCCAAGCAAGCCTAATGCGGTTTGTCCCATGGGAGTAGTCGGTGCAGCGACCGCCGCGATGATGGACATTCCCATTTGCGCCCCCAGTTTCTGCGACATCCGTTCATTACTGTGTTTCGCCATCACATGACCAATCTCATGACCGATCACGGAAGCTAACTGATCTTGATTATCGACAAGATCAACCAGCCCAGTATGAACGCCAATTTTATTTCCCGGCAAAGCAAATGCATTCAACGTATCATCTTCAAACACCACCACTTCCCAGTCTCCTCCAACTTCACGAGTAATAGCATTTGCAACGCAACGCACAAACTGATTTTCTCGCGTATTCTGGTTAATTGATTTTTCTTTCTTCATCGTTGTAAATGCCTGCAACCCCATTGCATCAAGCTCACTGTCAGGCATGAAAGCCAGTTGGCTTCTCCCCGTGGGCGTGGTCGCGCAGGCCGCGAGTAAAATAATAATGAATAGAATTAGTAATAATCTGAACTTCATAATTAATATTCTCCGTACGTTGGATCAGCGGATAACCAAGAATATGATATAACTCAATTCTCGACAATAGCATAGGAGACTCAGAATGAGCGATCATATTTATAAAATCATTGAAATTGTTGGCTCATCAACCAAAAGCAGCGATGATGCCATTCAGCTAGCGGTTGCAAAAGCTGGTAAAAGTGTGCGTAACTTGGATTGGTTTGAAGTAGTGGAAACACGCGGGCATATCGTTGATGGCAAAGTTGCACACTACCAAGTGAAGCTTAAAATTGGCTTTCGTTTGGATTAATCCTATTGATTAGGACGGTTGGAAGTGCTCTAGAATGTAGGCAATCTTAGATTATTGAGGCAGTGCATTTCGAGTGAAACTCCAAGGGGGCTAATTGTGCTGAAAAGAACCCCGTATAGGATCAATCGAATATCACTGCTGTCAACAAGAGCCCATAATAGACACATTCCATCTAAATACTTCACGCTATAATTAGCTATCTTAAGTAAAAACCAAACTCTACGTCCATGCAAGAAAAATACCATCCCCAGGAAATTGAAAAAAACGCACAGCAATATTGGGAACAAACATCCGCATTCAAAGCAATCGAAATTCCTGAGAAACCTAAATACTACTGTTTGTCGATGTTTCCCTATCCCTCCGGCAAATTGCATATGGGGCATGTACGAAATTACACCATCGGTGATGTATTGTCGCGATACCGACGTATGCAGGGCTTTAACGTATTGCAACCGATGGGCTGGGACGCGTTCGGTCTCCCGGCAGA
>NZ_JALHQJ010000117.1 GCF_022842015.1 Nitrosomonas sp.
ACTCATGCGTTCAATCAATTCCATCCATGCTTTGAATTCCGTTGATTTCATTGTGCACACCTCTATATCTCAATGCACGTTGGACAAACAATTCAATAATTAATTGTTACATAGCCTAATGATTAGATATTCAAGACCGCAGTACAAAATGTATTAGTTTCTAACGAAGATTATTAGTTTAAAGTATTTTTCCATCGATATTCTCAAGATGGGTGTTCCTTGTGTCCATGATATGATGAATTCTATTGATCGTTCGGTATTCAGAAACCCGAAACAAAAAATACAGTGACTCGATGACCCGGGTATTCCGGAAGAATTGGGGCTGAAGGTTAGCTCGGTTCTATCATGACTGTATACAGCATCGTGCCCGAGTTTTTCTTCTGTTATCAGACCACAAATAACTGACATGTGCGCAGTTAACCAAACCAGTAAAAAACCCCGTATATTTAACTCATTATTATTTTCATTCTGTAGTCAAAATTCCTATATTGCGATAAGAAGATTACCTAGCTCCGTTTAAGCCTAACTTCCATTTACTTCCATTGCGTCATACTTGAAAATGTCACCTACACGAATGCGTATTTTTGATTAAATATTATTTACTTAAGGGGTGATTAAATGCAAACAGATCAAATGTTGGATGAGATCCGGGATATCAACTTAAACTATCTATTGCTTGCAAAGCAAATGCTGCATGATGACAGGGTATCTGCCATGTATCGGCTGGGCGTTAACCAGGACTTGGCGGACATTCTGGATAAGTTAACTTCTGCGCAATTAATTAAAATGGCGGCAACAAATATGCTGCTTTGTCGTTTCCGTTTTGATGATCGTTTGATTGCCGAAATGTTATCCAACGATAATCGTGAGCAATCTGTCGCTAAATCGCATGCAGCTATTTTGATGGCTGGAAAACCTGCTGAAGCTGTAGCGTAGAAGTAAATATATAAAGAGGGCAACATCATGCGCAATCGAAGCATTATCACCGAGGCTAAGCAAATTCAACTGGCGACTGAATTGATTCAATTAGGGGCTCGATTACAAGTGTTGGAAATGAACACTGACCTGAGTCGTGAAAGATTAGTGAAGTTATATAAAGAAATTAGAGGAGTATCGCCTCCCAAGGGTATGCTGCCTTATTCGGAAGATTGGTTTATAAGCTGGCAGCCAAATATGCATTCTTCACTGTTTATAAACATATACCATTATGTGACAGAAAATACAGGCGTTAAAGGTATTAATGCATTAATTAAAAGTTATAGGCTTTATGATGAACATGTTAAAGTCAATCAATTAGAAAAAGTATTAAGCTTAACGCGTGCGTGGACTTTAGCGCGTTTTGTCGAAAGTGGCGTGTTGTGCATCGCGCCTTGTGTGAAATGTCACGGCAAGTATGTAGTGCACACACTGGAAATTCACTCCAATCACGTCTGTGGATTATGCAATGTTCCCTCACGAGCTGGGAAAACTAAAAAAGCAGCAATGCTGGCCGCGCTTCATTAAAAAAATATAAATTTGCTGGATCTGATGGTCTTATTCCAGCAGATTTCTCATCCGACTTAATGCCTGCCTTAGATTTTCCATTGAGGTGGCAAATGATAGTCGCATATAACCTTCACATCCAAATGCGGAGCCTGGAACCACAGCGACTCCGGCTTTTTCCAGAAGATATTCGCTATATACGATATCATTAGGTGCGCTTATCAGATTTTTTTTAAATAACGCATCGATTGACTTGCTAGCATCTGCGAATGCATAGAATGCGCCTTGCGAAAGTAAACACCGCACACCATTGATTTGATTCAATTGTTCAGCCATAAAGATGTTACGTTCTTTGAATGCCGCCACCATTGGATTGATACACGATTGGTCCCCATTGAGTGCCGCTTCTGCAGCTGCCTGCGAAATAGAGCTTGGATTCGATGTGCTTTGCGACTGAATATTTTCCATGGCTGAAATGATGTGTGCAGGCCCGCCACAATAGCCGATTCGCCACCCTGTCATTGAGTAAGCCTTGGAAACACCATTGAGAACCATGGTTTGGGGCAATAAATCAGGACAGGCATTAGCGATATTCCCAAATCGTTCCCCAGTAAGCAGGATGTGTTCGTACATGTCATCGGTAGCAATGAGAATTTTGGGATGTTTGCGTAAAACTTCACCCAGTGCTTTGAGTTCATCAAAAGTATAGACAGCTCCAGTCGGATTGCTGGGACTGTTGACGACAAACATTTTTGTTTTGGGCGTAATGGCCGCCTCCAGTTGTTGCGCGGATATCTTGAAATTCTGCTCAATGCCGGTATCGATAAACACAGGCTTACCTTCAGCAATAAGCACAATGTCAGGATAGGAAACCCAGTAGGGCGCTGGAATAATCACTTCATCCCCTAGATTGATTACAGATAACGCCAGGTTAAAGAAACTCTGCTTACCTCCACAGGAAACTAAAATTTGTTTGGGGTCAAAATCAAAATTATTCTCACGTTTAAACTTTGCCACAATAGCGTTTTTTAAACTAGGTGTTCCGCCGACGGGGGTATATTTTGTTTGACCTTTGTTGATCGCAGTTATCGCGGCGTCCTTGATATGTTGAGGAGTATCAAAGTCAGGTTCGCCTGCGCCCAACCCTATAATATCTTTACCTTCAGATTTGAGCTTAGCGGCACGCGCAGTAACAGCGAGGGTGGGAGATGGTTTGATAGCTTGAACGCGACTAGAGAGTTCCACAAAAAATCCTCGCACTAAAATAAATAGAACGGCATGTTAGAATGGTATAAAAGCATAATTGTTTAGTCGGAATTATACCTGTGATCGTAACCTTCCCCAATAGTCCGTTCAAATTACATCAGACATTTGCACCCGCAGGAGATCAACCTGCAGCTATTACGCAACTAATTGATGGGATGAATGATGGTCTTGCGTTTCAAACATTGCTGGGGGTTACCGGATCGGGGAAAACCTATACGATTGCTAACATGATTGCCCATTCGGGACGTCCGGCAATTTTAATCGCGCCAAACAAAACACTGGCGGCGCAACTGTATGCTGAGATGCGCGAATTTTTCCCAGAGAACGCCATCGAGTACTTTGTTTCTTATTACGATTACTATCAGCCCGAAGCATATGTGCCTGCGCGGGATTTGTTTATTGAGAAAGATTCCAGCATCAATGAGCACATCGAACAGATGCGTCTATCTGCGACAAAATCCTTGCTGGAGCGCGATGACGTTATTATTGTGGCTACCGTGTCATGTATCTACGGTATCGGTGATCCGGTGGATTATCATGGCATGATTCTGCATTTGCGCAACGGTGAGAAAATTTCTCAGCGTGACGTCATAAAACGTTTGACCGAGATGCAATACGAACGTAATGAGTTGGAATTTAAACGTGGGGTATTTCGCGTCCGAGGGGATGTGGTGGATGTTTTTCCGGCAGAAAATTCGGAAGCTGCGATAAGGGTGTCATTATTCGATGATGAAGTGGATAGCCTGTCATTATTTGACCCCCTGACCGGCCGTATCCTGCAAAAATTATCGCGATTCACCGTCTATCCATCCAGTCACTATGTTACACCGCGAAGTACCACATTGCGCGCAATGGAAGCCATCAAAAATGAACTGCGTGAGCGACTGGAATATTATTATCAGGAACATCGTCTAGTTGAAGCCCAGCGTCTTGAGCAGCGAACCCGCTTTGATCTGGAAATGCTCAATGAATTAGGGTTCTGTAAAGGAATTGAAAACTACTCGCGTCATCTTTCCGGCAAGAAACCTGGAGAACCGCCGCCGACCTTGCTCGATTACTTGCCATCCAATGCATTGATGATTATTGACGAAAGCCATGTCACGGTGCCGCAGATCGGAGGAATGTATAAAGGTGATCGATCGCGCAAGGAGAATTTGGTGAATTATGGTTTTCGCCTGCCGTCCGCTTTGGATAATCGTCCGTTGCGTTTTGAAGAATTTGAAAAAAGGATGCCACAGACTGTTTTTGTGTCGGCAACACCCGCGAATTATGAACATCAACATAGCGGGCAGATTGTAGAACAGGTGGTGCGGCCTACCGGGTTGGTCGATCCGATGCTAGAGGTACGTCCAGTAACGACCCAGGTCGATGATTTAATGTCCGAGGTCAGTTTGCGTACAGCCAAGAATGAACGTGTATTGGTTACCACGCTGACAAAACGCATGGCAGAAGATTTAACCGATTATTTTTCCGAACATCAAATCAAGGTGCGGTATCTGCATTCAGATATCGATACGGTGGAGCGCGTTGAAATTATCCGTGATTTACGACTGGGACAGTTTGATGTGCTGATCGGAATTAATTTACTGCGTGAAGGATTAGATATCCCGGAAGTTTCCCTGGTCGCGATACTGGATGCCGATAAGGAGGGTTTCCTGCGCTCGGAGAGGTCACTGATTCAAACCATCGGCCGGGCTGCCCGTCATATCAACGGTACCGCCATTCTCTACGCTGATACCATCACCAAATCCATGCGTGCTGCGATTGATGAGACGGATCGTCGGCGCCAGAAGCAAATAGATCATAATTTGCAGCATCAAATTACTCCTCGATCGGTGAACAAGAGGATTAAAGATCTCATTGATGGCGTTTATAACTATGAATCATCGCAGCAAAATCTCAAAGCTGCACAAGCACAGGCGCGCTATGATGTCATGAGTGAAACCCAATTAGCCAAAGAAATGCAGCGTGTTGAAAAGAAAATGCTCAGTGCTGCAAAGAA
>NZ_JALHQJ010000118.1 GCF_022842015.1 Nitrosomonas sp.
GCTCAAAATCCAGGCACTGACCATGGAGCTGGCCTATTTGCGCCGAATCCAGTTTGGAAAGAAGAGCGAGTCACTGTCACCAAAGCATCCTGACCTGTTTGAGGAAACCCTGCAATCTGATCTGGCAGCGGTAAACGCAGAAATCGAACAGCTTGATCCATTGGCAAAAGCACAGGCCAAAGCACCGCGTTCCCATGCTGGCCGCCAGCCGTTACCGGATCACTTGCCACGTATTGAACACCGTCACGAGCCTGAGTCCTGCCAATGCGATCAGTGTGGACAGAACCTGGTCAAAATCGGTGAAGATGTGAGCGAACAGCTGGATGTGGATCCGGCCAAATTCTTCGTCCATCGCCACATCCGCCCACAGTATGCCTGCAAGACCTGCGAAATCGTTACCGCTGCGCCAATTCCGTCAGCCATCATTGATGGCGGTATGGCTGCACCCGGCCTACTGAGTTGGGTACTGACCAGTAAATACCTAAATCACCTGCCACTGTATCGCTTAGAACAGATCGCCGCACGTGAGCAAGTCACGTTATCACGTTCCACCATGGCGGAGTGGGTGGGTCGTAGCGGCGTTGCACTACAACCATTGGTAGACCGGTTGGCTTGGCATCTGTTGCAAGGCAACACGCTGCATGCCGATGAAACGCCAGTCGCACAACTTGATCCCGGCAAAGGCAAGACTCGCAAGTCTTATTTGTGGGCCTATCGCAGCAATGATCTAGAGTCTGGGCCGCGCATTATCGTCTTCGACTATCAAGCCGGTCGCAGTGGCCGGCATGCGCAAAACTTCCTGGGAAACTGGCAAGGTCACTTGCTGGTCGATGACTACGGTGGCTACAAAGTACTATTCTCTGAAAAGCAGGAAAACCCCTGTATTGAGCTGGCTTGTTGGGCGCACGCACGGCGTAAATTCTTTGATCTGCACCAGGCCAATAATAGCGCGATGGCGTATGCAGCATTGCAGCGCATTGGCAACCTATATGCCATTGAAGCAAAAGGCAGAAACCTGACCATCGAAGACCGCCAACAACTACGGGAAGAAAAAAGCTTGGCCGAGTTGCAAGCATTGCATGACTGGTTGGTGCAAACCCGCGCCCAGACAGCAAACGGCGGTGGTTCCGCTAAAGCGCTGGACTACACCCTCAAACGCTGGCCCAGCCTGATGCGCTATGCGCAGACCGGACACCTGCCAATTGACAACAATCCAGTAGAAAACGTCATTCGACCCATCGCGATTGGAAAAAAGAATTGGTTATTTACCGGTTCAGAGCGTGCCGGTCAACGTGCGGCAGCCATTCAAACCCTGTTTGGTACTGCCCAACTCAATGGACTGAATCCATCTGCCTGGCTCAAAGATACACTCATCAAACTACCCACTTGGCCTAATAGTCGAATTGACGAGTTGCTGCCGTTGCCACCTGAGTTTATTGAAGTGCTAAAGCATAAGAATTGATAGAGATAGATGGTGGCGTTGGACGCTTACGATGAAGCACTGCTCAAGCACGTTGCACCAATTCACTGGAATCACATCAATTTAACCGGAGATTGCGCCTGGAAGCAGCACAGGCGTGTCGAGAAAGGTGGGTTCAGGCCGTTACAGCCAATTCCGAAGGCTTAACGTACTTTATTTTCCCTTTCGTCAAACGTCCCCTACCTATCACAGCAGTTGATCAGGATGAATGATGAAGCAGAGCGTCAACAATTGTTGGAGGCTATTACCAACGGATTCATTCGGTATCCGGCTCCCAAAAATGCAGCAAGAAATGGAACAATTATTGGAAGAAATAAAAAATCCTGGGGACAAGTGAATTCCAGGGGTTGGCAAAAATCCTATGGGACTTTACGTGCCTTTGTTGGAATTTGACCTGGATACTGGATTCACAAAGAAGGGAATGCACACATCTTCGTAGTTTAGCAGAGAGGCTATTTCCTCTTCCACAGCAAACGATTCCAGATTTTCACCCATTCTGGAACGAAGAATAACTATAGTCACGCCTTCTGCAAAATCAGTGAAGCAAGAGGAGATGGAGTGAATATCATCAAAAAACTTTGTAAATCCATCGGGCAAGCTTTTCGAGTCACCATGATTCAGAAGCGCTCTATTAGCTACAAGTTCGCCTGCTATTGATAGATTATTTCCGATGGTTCTACCTAGAATTATAGAAAGATCACCCTCATCCGCAGCACCTTCCCAGTTCGATTCGAACTGCTCTGCTGAATAATGGAACGCAAATGAGTTTCGTACCTGATGAATTAGGTTGCTCTTCCCAAAGTACAACTTTAGACTAGTCAATGCCTTTTCAGATTCTAGAGGAAGTTTCGAGTCAACGCGCTGGGAAAGTTTTGTAGCAAAATAGTATTTTCGAAGCACCTCCCATGTTTCACAAAGTTTACCAGCGAGTAGGCGCGCATAGATCATCGCCTGCATCCCATCGGCCAACCCTTCGGCAGATGATTTTCCAGACTTAGAGTTATTCAAACACCAAGTGAATACTTTATTGAGAGAATTGATTTCGTTCTGGACATGACCTATGAGTAATAGGAAAGCTCGTTCGTCTGAATCCATCTCAATCAGCACCTTTTTTGGAATATCAATTCGATTAATCTTCAACTATCTCTCCGCACGATAGGCGCCTAACAAGTAATTATATAGTTTCCGTATATCTTCCATACTTTTGGCATTAACAGCAACATAGTCGTTGCGTCTATCAGGTTTGTTAACTATATATCAACCTGAATGAAATGATATTTAGATCTGTAGATCATGACAACACTGGCCGTCTCACATTACTCGACCAGAGTATCCGATGATTTATTGA
The DNA here is from genome assembly GCF_022842015.1 of Nitrosomonas sp. Classification (GTDB taxonomy): domain Bacteria; phylum Pseudomonadota; class Gammaproteobacteria; order Burkholderiales; family Nitrosomonadaceae; genus Nitrosomonas. The sequence goes on from NZ_JALHQJ010000118.1 coordinate 2,829, forward strand.
AAGAAATTGACTGGCTGGTTTTGGGCCAGACTGTACAATTTAATCGTGCTTTAAGTCCCAAATGTCAGGTCACGTGCGAACCAATACAAATTAAATTTGATATTTTAATCGTCGTTTTATGAAAGCCGGCTGTGTACCTTCTAAAACATCTACAATTTTTTGGTTGATGCGGGGGTTCTCAATAGCTCCGCTTTCATAGGTAAATTTATAGTTTTCAACTTTATCAAGTTGTACATAGATAATTTGTTCAGCATCCGCTCCTACTGCCAAGTTTGGATTGTGAGTTACTAAAATAACTTGCCGGTTTTTCTTGGCATCTCTGATGCATTGTGCCAATACAGTAAAGATACTCTCATTATCTAAATTATCTTCTGGTTGATCTATAACAAGGGGAATATCGTCTTTGTCCAGCTGAAGATAGAAAACAAGAAGCAATAAACCTTTTTCACCGGGCGATAACTTGTTTAAGTTTTTTCCGCCAAGGCGAAGTTCATAACGTGCCGAAAAATACTCTAATGAGAACAGGAAATCGTAAAAATGTTTTATATCGCTAACTTGTTCTTTGATGGAAAGGGGCTCTCCATCATGGACTTCCATTTTTTTTATCGCTATTTCAATAAATTTATAAATAGAATCAAAATCATTCCACTCAACTTCGCTTAGTAGTAAGCTGAGCGCTTGTTTCGGGTCATTTGCGCCGTGGAAATAACCTTTCCGATTCTTTCTGATAAAATCAAGGAATAACTTCGAAAATGACTGATCAAGCACAAACGAGGCATTAATATTTACGGAAAAGCCACTAGTACGTACTAAGCTAAGTTTTGCCTCAACGCTCTGCTTAAGTTCTGAGTAAAATGTTAGGATTTTCTGTTTACTCGAGAATATTTTTTCTGAAATTTCTTTTCGTGCACCACGTGCAGTAAGGAGCTTTTTAGAAAGCTCCTTATCTATATAAGAGATTTGTGATTCTAGGTGTTTGATTGTTCCTGATCGAGGTTCAACCTCGTTACCTATGATATCTTCTCTTTGTTTACTCCACTTTGCCAATTTGTCGAGATAAGTTTGATACTTACGTTGAGGGGTGTCGAGCTGTTCTTTCAATTCAATAACCCGCTCTTTTATATACGCGCAAGCGGCTCGAAGATCCAGAAGGCTGGCAAGCATATTAAAGTCAATTTCGTTGCTAAACTGCTTCTTGTTATCTATTTCAAGCACTTGTATTTCAGTTGTGAGCACTAAACTCTGCTCTTCAATGGAGTGAGTATTGATCTCAGCTTTGACTATTGCTTCAATATTTAGGCCGAGCTCTTCACAAACTGACTTTAACTCCAGTTTCTGGCTAACAATTTGCGCACTCATCGCAGAGACACTCTGTTGAAGTGAGGAGAGTTTTTGTAGCTTGTTTTTCTTTTGAGCAATGATTTCAACCGTATTTCGCTCGGATTCTTCCAATTGCTTTGCTTGCTTCGTAAGTTGAGCAATCTTCTCTGATAATTTTTTTTGTTCTGGGGTTTCGGTTTCTGGTTTTAGAACTTCAGATGGTTTCGTATTATCAAGAGAGCCCAACTCGTCTTTCTTTGCATTAAGCTCTTCTTCAAGCTTCTTTTTAAATAGAGGATCAGCTTGTTCTTCAAGGCGTACGATTTCAATATTTAGTTCACGAAGTTTAGCTTTTAGCACACTTATTTCCTGCGCGCTTTGCTGGGTCTTAAATTCTTGTAGCTCTACAAATGTATCCTTTTCCATACGATCTGTTCGATCAACATGTGAGAAAACAACGTCTTCTATTTCACGGCGAAATGCTTCAATCTCAATGTCATTAGTAAGTTGTTCAAAATAATTCTGCGGCAAATATCGTATGGCTTCCGGCTTCGTCTTATCTACATTTGCATCAAGGCGTTTAGTTACCTTT
>NZ_JALHQJ010000119.1 GCF_022842015.1 Nitrosomonas sp.
TTAACACTTCTAATCGCAGGCGCATGAAATCCCATGATGAGATAAGGCAGCTCTGCCGGAGCCTTGACGCTTATCCGTTTAGTGCCTAGTTGCGGTGGCTCGATTTGCGGTTTACGGGCGTTGATCGCTAATAAAGGTTGCGATTGAATTGAACCGTAGTTTTTTTGCGCTAATCGAAACACCTTTTCCGCGTCGACATCTCCGACGATTATCAATGTTGCATTATTGGGCGCGTACCAACGATCGTACCATTCCTGCGCATCTTCCACTTTCATGTTTTCCAGATCATTCATCCAGCCAACAATTGGATTCTTGTAAGGATGCGACTGAAAAGCAACGGCCATCATTTTTTCATATAAGAGCGAACGTGCCTGATCATCAGTACGTAACCTCCTTTCTTCCATCACCACTTTGATTTCTTTTTCGAATTCTTCTTTAGTTAGAACTAAGTTACGCATCCGATCCGCCTCCAACTCCATCGCCATCGGCAAATGTTTCTTATGCAATTGTTGATAATAGGCAGTGTAGTCATAGCTCGTGAAAGCATTCTCACGCCCGCCAGCAGCCGCAATTTTTTTTGAGAACTCAGCATCAGGGACTTTCTCCGTGCCTTTGAACATCATATGCTCCAGAACGTGCGCGACACCTGTTACACCATTGATTTCATCAACGCTGCCCGCCTTGTACCAGACTTGAGTCACCACAACCGGCGAGCGATGATCTTGCTTTACAATCAATTTCAGACCATTATCGAGTAAATATTCATGAGGATTAGCAAATGCTGATGATGAGATCAATAGATTAATTAGCAACAAAAATCCAGAGATTGTAAAAGTGTGAAAAAAAGTGATACGGTAATCAGGTTTCATTTTTACCAACCTAAAGTGAGTAAACAGAATAAAATTGAGGTTTGAGAATTCCTCTGCATATTTGAGAGCCTACCAGAATGTTTAGTTTTTTTAAATCCAAAAAAGATCCTGCAGACTCAGGTGAAATACCAGCCAAACCCGATGCCGAGCTAGAAACCAAGCCGGAGGAATCAATCAGTTTCGCCAGCAAACTGAAACAAGGTCTTGCACGCACCCGACAGAACTTCGGCAAACAACTATCAGGCCTATTTAGCGGCGGCAAGATTGATGAGGAATTTTATGAAGAACTGGAAACTATCTTGCTGACCTCCGATATAGGCGTCAACGCAACCCATCAATTACTTGAAAATCTGCGCAAACAAGTCAGGCGCGATGCATTAACAGATTCTACACAATTAAAACAAGCGCTTAAGGAATCCCTGATCACCATGCTAGAACCGCTTGCCCAACCATTAGATACCACTACGCACAAACCTTTTGTCATCATGATAACGGGAGTCAATGGTGTAGGAAAAACAACCTCGATTGGCAAGCTTACCAAATATTTTCAAACACAAGGTCAGTCAGTTTTACTGGCTGCCGGTGACACATTCCGAGCAGCAGCGCGCGAGCAATTGATCGCGTGGGGAGAGCGGAACAGTGTTACGGTAATAGCACCGGACAGTGATCCGGACAAGAAAAGTGATCCGGCCGCGGTAATTTATGACGCAGTCAACTCAGCCAAAGCGCGCGGCATAGACATTGTACTGGCAGATACGGCTGGACGCTTAACTACTCAACTACATTTGATGGAAGAAATTAAAAAAGTAAAACGTGTGATCGCCAAAGCGATGCCGGATGCCCCACATGAAGTGTTGCTGGTGTTGGATGCCAACACGGGGCAAAATGCAATCTCGCAAGTGAAAGCCTTCAATGACGCGCTGAACGTCACCGGCTTGATCCTGACTAAATTGGATGGCACCGCAAAAGGCGGCGTAGTCGCAGCTATTGCAGGACAGTATCCAGAGAATCCTCCCGCATTACGTTTTATTGGCGTTGGCGAAGGCTTGGATGATTTAAGGCCATTTGATGCCAGAGAATTTGTTGAAGCGTTGTTGGATTGAGAGCTACTGACAAGATGGAAATACTCTAAACATATGATCACATTCAAGAATGTCTCTAAACGTTATCCAGATGGCTACACCGCGCTGAATAACATTGATCTTGCGGTAGAACCTGGCGAAATGGTATTTTTGACCGGGCATTCGGGCGCAGGTAAAAGTACATTATTAAAGTTGATTGCTGCAATAGAACGTCCGACTTCTGGCGTTATCGCGATCAGCGGACAAAATATCGCCCAACTCAAACTCGCCGCGATTCCCTATTTACGACGCAAGATCGGTTTCATTTTTCAGGATCACAAACTTCTGTTTGATCGCAATGTTTTTGAAAATGTTTTATTACCATTGCAAATCAGTAATTTTGATATCAACACGGCGGCGTCCCGAGTGCGCGCCGCACTGGATAAAGTGGGCCTGTTAAAAAAAGAAAAAGTTTTACCCATCACATTATCAGGTGGCGAAAGACAACGGCTGTGTATTGCGCGTGCAATCGTTCATCGACCTACTATTCTGATCGCCGACGAGCCAACGGGCAATCTTGATGTTGATTATGCCCGGGATATTATGGCCATGTTCAGGTCGTTCAATCAGGTAGGCGTTACCGTGTTTATCGCAACGCATGATGCCTCCCTGTTGGAAGATACGCAACACCGCATTTTGTCACTCAAACAAGGAAAACTGGCCGCATGATACGCGCATGGCTAACGCAACATGGGTTTGTGTTTTTTCACACACTCAAACGACTAGCTTCCTCACCCGTTACCGCTTTACTCAGCATCACTGTAATGGGTATCGCGCTTAGCCTGCCAACCGGTATCTATGTGTTGATGGAAAACTTACAATCGATATCCGGGCAAACAGCTAGTTCCCCGCAGATCAGTTTGTTTCTTAAACAGGATGCAAAAAAAGAAGACATTGATAAAGTCCAACAACGCCTGAAAGAAGTCACGCAGATCGTAAACTATCAGTTTATTCCAAAAGATGTTGCACTAACTCAGTTACAACAAAGTAGTGGGACCACCGATATGGTCGCCAATTTAGCCCGTAACCCACTTCCAGATGCTTTCATCGTCTATACCCGGGAGCACATATCAGTCTCCTTAGAACAGTTGCGACTGGCCATGCAAAGCTGGCCGGAAGTTGCGCATGTACAATTTGACTCCGCTTGGATTGACCGCCTGAATGCACTACTTAAACTGGGGCGCTCGGTTGTACTCATGCTAGCTACATTGCTGAGTATTGCAATCATTGCGATTATGTTTAATACCATTCGTCTACAAATTCTAACTAAACGTGACGAAATAGAAATATCCAAACTCATCGGCGCAACCGATAGCTTTATACGTCGTCCTTTTCTTTATTTCGGCGCCATCCAGGGGCTGTCTGGAGGTATCACAGCTTGGCTCATCATTATGTTGGGTATTGATACGCTGAATAGAAAACTCAGACCACTGACCCAACTATATGATTTTAATATAAACCTTCAATATCTCTCTCTACAAGATAGTATCAGTTTGCTATTGTTTTCTGCCTGGCTGGGATGGTTAGGCGCACGCATTTCTGTCGCAAGTCATCTCTGGCAAATCGAACCTAAATGAGCTGAGGATTTCATAGCGAAACTTTTTAAATAATTGGCACTCATATATTGGGAGTGCTAAAATATATTTGAAGTAGTAAGCGGTTACAAACATTTATTCAGGAGATTATTACAATGACGAATGCTTTAACGCTACCCACCACGGGCGGAAGTATTGAAGGTTATATTCAGTCTATTAATTCTTTTCCTATACTCACGCAAGAGGAAGAAACTAGTCTGGCTCGGCGGCTATGGAATCATGGCGATATCGAAGCTGCACAGCAGTTAATTATGTCTCATCTGCGTTTTGTAGTCGCGATAGCACGCGGCTATAAAGGATATGGTTTGCCCCAAGCTGATTTAATTCAAGAAGGCAATATCGGACTAATGAAAGCAGTCAAACGCTTTGACCCTGAACGTGGAGTACGATTGGTATCTTTTGCCGTTCATTGGATTAAAGCCGAGATTCACGAATTCATCATGCGCAACTGGCGCTTAGTCAAAATTGCCACCACCAAGCAACAGCGCAAATTATTTTTTAATTTACGCAGTATGAAACATGGATTGGACACCATGAATCCGCAAGAGGTTGATGCAATGGCTGCCCAGTTGGGTGTTAAAGCCGAAGAAGTCGTTGAAATGGAAAAACGTTTCAGCGGTTCGGATATTTCTCTGGAGCCCACCTCGGATAATGAGGATGACACATTCAGTCCAATCAGTTATCTTACGGATGGTGCAGAACCATCGCAACTCCTGGAAAAAGAACAAATTTCCTGCCTGCGCGAAAAAGGATTGCAGCACTCAATGGATTGCCTGGACGAGCGAAGCCGTCATATCATCGAAGCTCGTTGGTTAAGAGAAAAAGATACCGCTACACTACATGATCTGGCCGATGAGCTTGGTGTATCAGCAGAGCGCGTTCGTCAGATCGAAGCTAAAGCGCTACAAAAAATGCGTGATGTCATGAAAGTCTCTGCATAAAGTTAAAACTTGAACTATCATTCCAAGCGCCCGCTTAACCTCTCAGAAAAGGTTAGCGGGTGTCGCACTTCTAACAACCGGAGAGGTACCGAAGCGGTCATAACGGCGCTGACTCGAAATCAGATGGTCAGGTTATCCTGACACATGGGTTCGAATCCCATCCTCTCCGCCA
>NZ_JALHQJ010000120.1 GCF_022842015.1 Nitrosomonas sp.
CGACTCATGCGTTCAATCAATTCCATCCATGCTTTGAATTCCCTTGATTTCATTGTGCACACCTCTATATCTCAATGCACGTTGGACAAACAATTCAATAATTAATTGTTACATAGCCATTGTTTAGTTCAAAGAATTATAGTCAATTTGCTGGAGTTGATACTCTGATGGATGAGATTGACCGCGCTACGGTCGTCGAGCCCACCGAAGTTCCACCTGACGTTATTACCATGAATTCGACTATTCGTTTTGTTGATGATACAAATGGTTCGGAATTTAAGCTTACACTTGTTTATCCTGATGAAGCTGGCACACCTGAAACGATCTCTATTGCAGCTCCTGTCGGGAGTGCCTTGCTCGGATTGTCCGTAGGCCAATCTATCATGTGGCAAGTGCCTGGGGGCCGAGAGTTGAGTCTACGAGTGCTTGAGGTCATTCGACAGCCAGAAGCAATGGGTGAGTACCACCGTTGAGATTGGCGTTTCGGATAGATTCGCTGATGCAATGAAGAGCAGGTGGGTAAGTACAGTTTATGTATAATAAATGAGCATCTTGAGCCTGTTTTTAACACCGCAGCGGCACTGCAATATAGCTTTTCAATGGTTTGTTAAACAGAAGTCAATACGTATTCCAGTCCAGTTTGGGATAATCCCACAAGATTGATGTTTTCCCCATTGAGAGCAGTATCCGCAGCCATTACGCCAATTGAAGCAACGCTATGAATGCCTGAATCCAGCAACCCTACGTAGTAAGCTTCATCTGCTGCAGAAGGTGCAAAGCCAACCACATTCCTATATAGCAGATTTACTACAGCCGTATGATTTGTTGCGTTGTCGCCAAGCGCGGCATTGATTGCAAATTGCATCAGTGCTTCGTAACTCATGCCGTTATCGAGCAAATTCAAGCCAATGCCGGAGTAAATCTCGTTTGATAGCGATACTTGGCCGAAAACAGCGCCCAATGTTTTCGCTGTGATGCCGGCCTTGCCGTCAAGATCAATCGCTAATGAAATATCAGTATATTGAATACGTTCAATTTGGTTGAGTGTATCTGTACCGTCCACCCCGCTATTTTTGTGGATAATCGTCCAGTTCTGATCAGCATTATGATGGATGTCGTAATCAGCAAAACGGCCACGGTAAATCGCCGTATCAGTATTTCCATTACCGATTAACGTATCATTACCTGCAAATCCGATCAGTACATCTTTTCCTGTCCCACCCGCAATAAACTCGGCTTTGTCATGATCGGCTATGAACGGGGTCTGAAAGCCTTCAAAAAAATTCATGAAAGTATTGGCAGTGGTTCCATTTCCATCAGCCGGACTGAAGACCGCTCCCGACAACAAATAACCTTTCAATCCAGCCGTATCGGATGAGGTACTTCCTGCACCAATGAGATGTGCCGCAGCAAGCATTCCGGAGATTGTTATTGGATTGTCATTAAGAATTTGTCCTTCGTATTTATCAAGCTCCAGAAATTTAATTCTTCCCCATAAAATATCATGCCAGTCGCGTATGATTAGTTCCTGTACGGCGCCATTATTAAAGTAATCCTGTTTACTGTTGATTCCATTTTTTCCTGACCAGTTGCCACTCCAATCATTCCTGAATAAATTGCTATCACTGTTATCAATGCCATAGTATCCGAGGTCAAAAAGAGCCGCCTCTCCAAATTGATACTTGCCGATATAACCAAACGGATTCTCAGAGCCATAATTCTGCGCACCGCCGGAAACACTGGATGATTCTTTGAAACCCAAAGCATCAAAATAATCTTGATATGTTTTAGTCATGATTATTTCTCATAAAATGAAGTAGTCCTTGCATAACACAAACAACTAATCAGCCTCTGAGTGCCGGCAATGATTCTTCTTTGGGCACGAAATTGAGCGCAAGGCCATTGTTGCACCAACGTTCTCCACGAGGGGGCGGGCCATCTTTAAACACATGGCCTTGATGACCTCCACAGCGTGCGCAGTGATATTCTGTGCGTGGCCAAATCATCTTAAAGTCGATTTTAGTCGCTATGTGTCCGGCTATCGGTTGGGTAAAACTGGGCCAGCCAGTCCAGCTTTCATATTTATGCACGCTTTCAAACAATGGCAGATAACAGGCGGCGCAAATAAAGATACCTTCCCGATCCTCATAAACCAGATTGCTGGATTCTGGGCGCTCAGTTGCTTCTTCAAACAGGATTTCATAGGCTCTGGGCGAGACCAATTCGCGCCATTCCTCATGGGGCTTATTGATGGGAGAAACAGGACTAGATGCTTCGCCAACCACGGATGTACGTGAGCATGCCGGAACCAGCGGAAGCACGGTTGCTACGGCGAGTGTTTGTAATAAAAAAGTGCGTCGTTTCATAAAATCTACTCCAATTCAACCCAGGTAATCGTGTGCTGGCCTTGTGCTTATGCGTTCCTCATTAGCCTGAACCTTGTTAAGCAAATGCAAATCATGATATACCCTAAATATAATTTACTCGTTACGGTAACGAAACCCATGTTTTAATTATAATGGTATCAAAGGCTCTTTATCGGCAATCATTAGACCAATCAACTTTCGATATGACTCAACAATGTTTCGACAAAGCAAAAGCGCTGATTGATGCAGCAAATGGCGAAGACCCGAACCAGGAAATCAATGAAGGTGAAAGTTGGCCGAAAGAACTGCTTTATTCGCACCGCATGTCTGACATGCTCGAGCGCTATGCACCCGAAGCTGACGATGCCATGAAACTGGCGGTGAGGGCACAGCATATCCAGCGCTGGAAATCGCCACGCAGCGATTATCCGATGAATCGCAGAGGCTATCATCAATGGCGCACTGGATTAACTAAATTTCATGCTGACACCGTGGCTGATTTGCTCGCAAAGGCTGGGTATGAAAGCATACTCGTTGCACGGGTAACTCAGGCCGTCGGCAAAAAAACCCTGAAGACCAATCCGGATACCCAGTTGTTGGAAGATGTCGCCGGATTGGTTTTTCTCGAACACTACTTGCTCGATTTTGCAAGTAATCATCCTGAATACGATGATCAGAAGTGGATTAATATCATGGGTAAAATCTGGAGAAAGATGTCCGTTCAAGCCCATCAATTCGCGCTTGATGGACACATCAAATTACCGGATTTTTTCGCTGCGTTGATCAGGAAGGCTGTAATATAAACCATTGCGACAAGCCAGTTGTATTACTATCACTAATCGCTAATTGATATAATTTTTCGTTATTCCTCTTAATCAGTAAAAATACTATGCTCACCAATTCAAAATTTTCATCCTACAAATTGATGCTCGTAATTTTGACTGGGGTCCTATTTTCCTTCCTAGCATTCGGCATGCTGTATGGTGTGAGTTCGCAAGGTGATGCAGCAGAAACTTATCCAAAAGGTTTTCGTGGCGGAGCCTGTACCATAGAAACTGAAAATTTAATCATTGGTTATTCAGGATATTACCTCCCGGCAGGCTACGAATTGCCTGAGAATTCCATGCGGTCACCTCATGTTCCTGTTCAATGCGGCAAAGTACCCGAACCGGCAGCAGTAAATATCTCGATTGACTTGTTGTATCCAGAATCAGCGCGGAATTTTCTGTTAGCGCAACGCTTAGTTAAGTTGGAACCTATTGATAATACGGAGAAAGAATACGAAATACTATCTGTCGCCGCGCAATCGCATCCATCAGGTGTCATCACCCAAGCCTTAAAACTGAATGAGCCCGGACAATATATTTTGTATTTGGAAGGAAAGAATGCTGAAAATGCAGATGTTCAAATGAAAATCCCATTAAAAGTTGGGCTCGATTGGAAAGATCAATTTAAAAAACTTTTTTCGACGTTTGTAAGAAAAGATTAGTTGTCACAATAAATAAATTTCATCGCTACTGGGCAAAAACAATTTTACCCAAATAAGAAAAATCCTTGCTGCCTCTAAAAGATAGGGCAATACCTGCCGTAATGACCATTATAATAATTGGGAGAGATTTTATGGACGTAACAGGTATCGCAAGTGTTGCAACGGAAATGTCTAATTTCAATACTCAGCAAGCAGTTGGTATAGCAGTTCTTAAAAAGGCAATGGACATTAACGCTGCAGGCGCTCTCGCTTTAATTGAGGCCATTCCTGACAATACTCAAACCGCTTCAAATTTACCCATAAATCTTGGGCAAAATATTAATACGACCGCATAGTTTTACATTCATTAGTTCATCACTAATAACTTGTAAATAACTCAGGTTATTACGCAAAAACAATATTTCATGGTCAAGTTGTCATGATCATGAATGCAAGAAAACTCAATCGTAAGTGGTTTTAAGCAGAGTAACTTAGACCGCTGTTGCCTGGAATTTGAAACAATGGCTACTGGCCATTTTTTGGCTCTTTTTCCCGTGGAGAAAACTGCAGACTTCACGAATTCTTTGATGAAAAAAAATCAAATAACCCCAATTTACCTTTTATGGACAATCACCTTTTGAAGCTGCTGTTCCAAGATAGCAATTGACGGGAATTTTTCAGGGACGAGACTATTTAGAGCTTACTCAAAAATCATAAATAACTGATTGAATTGAATAATAGTGTATATTTTGGTAGAATAGTGCACTTAAATATGTGAATTAACACCAAAAACCGTGCACTATGATTCGTTA
>NZ_JALHQJ010000121.1 GCF_022842015.1 Nitrosomonas sp.
TGGGGGATACTTAAAACCGAGCTGGTGCAGCATAGAAGATTCAAAACACGACAACAAGCCATTCAGGAGATTACCAAATATATAGAAATATTCTATAACCGGCAGAGAAAACAAAAAAGGCTGGGCTATTTGTCACCAGCACAATTTACGCAGCAATACTATGCAAATCTAATCGCTGCTTAAACACATGGACTCCATTTTTGACAGCACATATCATCTTACGACACGAAGTCACTGGTAGATAACATTCTTATGAAAGATCCAGCCATTCACATGAATTTCTTCAGGATCATCATGGGTCCAATGAATGACTCCACCTTTATCATTCCATTCATATTCCCCAAAAAATTCAATTCGGTCATTGAAGTATAATCCATCAATTCTCGGTGCTAAATCTATATTGTGAGCGATAAGTAGCGTTTGCTTTGACTTTAACTCAATGATAAATCTTTGATGACGGCTACCGTCTAGATCATCCGATAAAATGGAAGTCACAACACCTGATCCATAAACTTGTACATTACTCTGACCACCACTAAATAATTGAGCTAATAATTCTTCGCTATCAGGCTCCAGCTCTATAAAATTCGAAATTACTCCGACTTTTAAAAGACCATTGAATACATCACCATAAACATAGACATCTTCCCCAATAGTTCCAAGATAGTTGCCAGTGTCGGGATAGTAACGCACCAAATAATTGTCTAAATTAAAAGTTGCTGTGCTAGCAGGACTAAAAAGTTCTGGATAAGATTTTTCGGCAAAACTAAATAATTTATTGCTGTTCACCAAGAAGTTTTCAGCGAATGCGATTACCGGAACTAATGCCAAAAACAATAAAATAGTAAATCTCATGGCTATGCTTTAATTCTCAATATAACTAATTCATAAGCAATTAAGGGGATATTTCTTTTTAAGAATTTATTCAAAATAAACTTTTAGATAAAAAATAATAGATTTGTTACGGCAGGGTTTTGGGAATCTGTACTACAGTGGCGTTCATAAATTGTTGTGGCGGTTAGGTAAGGAACTCTCACAATTGCATCCACCACCCCATTCAGAAGAGCAAAAAATGAAGTGAGACCTTTGCAAAATCCAACGAATTATAAAATTCGTTACAATTTCTGATTGTTATGTGAATATCAGGGTATTTTTTAGTAATTTCTTTGCTGAAATCACGCGAACAATCACTTTCATTGATCATTATCGGCTCAGAATACGCATTTCTCCTATGATTGTAATGGTATCTGCCTATTAACATACAATCTGGGTAACCTTTTCAGGTTGTATGCCATGGCTTGTAAATTTGGTTTACGCGGGCTGTGCGTGATGCTGGCGTCGACATGACAGCCCTGAGTCACCATGATGTCGTGCCCCTCTGGATCTGTTGATTGATCTTCTCCAGCAAACCATCCCATGCATGCGCTTGTGTTAATCGTGTCCTGAAACGAGACAGTACCGAATGATCCGGAACATCGTCTTCCAGACTCAGGCCCAAAAACCGCATCACGTGCAGATTCGCGTTAGCCATGTCTTCAACTGATTCATCACTGAGTCCACCGTGCCAGATTCCTGTCAGCAACATTTTGAACAGCAGCAACCCAGGATAGGCAGGACGGCCTGCGGCATCAGATGTGGGGGCATAATGTTCAGCGATTGCTTTTTCTATCGATTTCCAATCAATCAGGTAATCAATTTGATTGAGGAAGTTTCCTTTGCGGGTGCGGCGGGTGACATCAAACTCTGAAAAACTCATGTCAATTAACCCAACAATATGATTAAAAACGTTATTATATCATCATCTGTACCTGAAAATGACTCTAACCGTACAAAGGTCTCGAAGTGTATTTAATTGACAAAAAAGTATATTTCCATTATATTGGTAATATGGAAACGTATATTGCTATTAAAGCTCTAGCTGCATTAGCTCAGGAAACTCGCTTAACAATATTCCGGGTACTGGTTCAAGCTGGAGAACCTGGGCTTCCAGCGGGTCAACTTGCTAAGGAATTAAATATTCCAAATGCTACTTTATCCTTTCATCTAAAAGACTTGTCCAATGCAGAACTAGTTATTGCTCGACAACAAAGCCGCTTTATCTATTACTCGGCAAATTTTGAAACCATGAATGCGTTATTAGGGTATCTAACAGAGAATTGTTGCGCGGGCATTTCTTGCGGCACTGTTGAAGTTTGCTGTGATGAAAAGAATAGCTAAACATACTTTTCTGTTCATTTAAATAAGGAGACAACGCCATGAAACGATTTCATGTACATATTGCAATCAATAACTTGCAGGATAACATTCAGTTTTATTCTTTGTTATTTGGCACCGAACCCGCTGTCAGCAAATCGGATTATGCCAAGTGGATGCTGGATGATCCGTATATTAATTTCGCGATATCTGCCAGAGGCTCAAAAGCAGGTTTAGACCATGTGGGAATTCAAGTTGATTCAGCCGAAGAATTAAACGAAATAAATCAGCGCTTAACTCAAGCGACTTTTCCCGCTGCGGAGCAAACTAATGCGCAATGTTGTTATGCTACATCTAATAAAAATTGGACGTTTGATCCACAGGGCATCCCTTGGGAAACATTTCATTCACTAACAACAATCCCGACATTTGGCCAAGATACTTCTATTCCTGTCAAAACTGAATCCTGCTGCGCGTCTTAATCATGAATGTACTATTTCTTTGCACCGAAATTCCTGCCGCTCTATCCTTGCGGAAGCTACTTTCAATCATCTTGCACCCAAAGGATGGCAAGCGATGGGCGCGGGTAGCAAACCGACCGGCCAGGTTCATCCGCGTTCACTCGTATTGTTTGAACGAGAAGGTATCTCAACTGAGGGATATTTCAGCAAATCATGGGACAACTTACCAACGACACCAGACATCGTGATCACTGTTTGCGGCAGCGCGACTGGAGAAACTTGCCCGACGTATCTTGGAGGCCCTGCGCTGCGGACCCATTGGGGTGTCGATGATCCAGCCAAAGCCACCGGAACCGATGAAGAGATTGATGCGGCATTCACACAAGCTTACCGTACCTTGCGTGAAGGTATCGAGATTGTTTTATCGCTCCCATTGGATGACTTGCGTCAAAATTCTTCCACTTTCAAGACGAAACTGGACTACATTGGCATTTTGAAATTTAAACAGACGCACAAAGAGTGATAGCCACAAACCAAGAAAAGATAGCAATGGGTGCATACTGACATGCTGATTGCCATCCTCATTTTCATCGCAACGCTCGTGCTTGTCATCTGGCAGCCGCGTGGCCTCGCCATCGGCTGGAGTGCTCTGCTTGGCGCCATCGCAGCATTGCTTCTTGGTGTGGTGCAGCTCAGTGACATTCCGGTAGTGTGGAATATTGTCTGGAATGCAACGGCGGCTTTCATTGCCATCATTATTATCAGCTTAGTGCTCGACGAAGCGGGATTCTTTGAGTGGGCAGCATTGCATGTGGCGCGTTGGGGTCGCGGCAATGGATATTTATTATTCGTGTATATTGTATTACTGGGTGCGGCGGTTGCGGCGCTGTTCGCTAACGATGGTGCAGCTTTGATTCTAACTCCAATCGTGATGGCAATGTTGTTCGCACTTGGGTTTAGTCCAACTGCTACGCTCGCGTTCATCATGGCAGCGGGCTTTATTGCCGATACAGCCAGCTTGCCACTTATAGTATCCAATTTGGTTAATATTGTTTCGGCAGACTTTTTCAAGATCGGGTTTACCGAGTATGCGGCGGTGATGATTCCGGTCAATTTCGCTTCAGTAGTGGGAAGTTTAGGCGTTCTTTTCCTTTATTTCCGTCGCAGTATTCCGGCTAGCTATGAGATCTGTCAGCTGAAGGCACCCAATGAAGCAATACGAGATATGGAAACATTCCGTGCTGGCTGGGTGGTCCTGGCATTGCTGCTTATCGGCTTTTTTGGTCTTGAATCTTATGGCATACCCATCAGCCTAGTGGCGGCGACCGGCTCTCTAATACTGCTCGCGGTGGCAGCGCGTGGTCATGTTATTAACACGCGCAAGGTAATTCGCGAAGCGCCGTGGCAAATCGTTATTTTTTCACTGGGAATGTATCTAGTGGTGTATGGTTTGCGTAATGAAGGCTTGACCGGGTACATTACCAGTCTGCTTAATGTCTTCGCCAGTTATGGCGTGTGGGGTGCAACGCTCGGCACCGGTTTTTTGGCGGCCTTCTTATCGTCCATTATGAACAATATGCCCACGGTGCTGATCGGCGCGTTGTCGATCGACGCAACCAGCGCGACCGGTGTGGTAAAGGAATCCATGATTTACGCCAACGTAATCGGTTGTGATCTGGGGCCAAAAATTACTCCGATTGGCAGCCTGGCAACTTTGTTGTGGTTACATGTGCTTGCGCGGAAAAATACGGTTATTACATGGGGGTATTACTTTCAGGTTGGGATTGTGTTGACTGTGCCAGTATTGCTTGTCACGCTGGTTACCCTCGCTATGTGGCTTAGTATTCACTGAGATGGCTATTGCAAGAATCGCAACATAA
>NZ_JALHQJ010000122.1 GCF_022842015.1 Nitrosomonas sp.
CTGAAAACCTCTATTGGTGCCGAGAGGGGGAATCGAACCCCCATGATGTCACCATCGCGGGATTTTGAGTCCCGTGCGTCTACCAATTCCGCCATCTCGGCCAAGCTATTTGACTGTTTTTAATAAACAGAAGGCGCAATTATCACTGAAAACCCAGTGTACAGCAAGCAGCATGGGCGGAAAACCTGTTGCGCCGGTATAATGCGCGGCATGAAGACTCAGGATTTTGATTTTTATTTACCCTCGGAACTGATTGCACAATTTCCCGCTGAACGGCGTACCGGCAGTCGCCTACTCTATCTGGATAGTATCAACAATCAATGGCAAGATGCTTTATTTTTGAGTCTCCCCAATTTTCTGCGATCTGGGGATGTCATGATTTTTAATGATACGCAAGTAATTAAAGCACGCTTGCTGGGTAAAAAAGCCAGCGGCGGAAAAGTGGAAGTAATGGTGGAGCGCGTGCTGGATGACCGTCATGCTGTGGCAACAATCCGCGCCAGCCATGCGCCGAAACTGGATTCGCAACTCATTCTGGCTGATGCGATTCCATTAACCGTAATTGCACGTGAGCAAGAATTTTATACGTTGCGCTTTGAACATGAAAGAACCGTTGCAGAATTATTGAATTGCTATGGTCGATTACCGCTACCCCCCTATATTTCCCGTCCCGCTACAATAACTGATGAGGCGCGATATCAAACGGTTTACGCCAAAAACTCCGGAGCTGTTGCGGCACCAACTGCCGGTTTGCATTTCGATATTGATATGCTGGCACAATTGCGAACTATCGGTGTAATCATTGCCTATGTCACTTTGCATGTGGGCGCAGGAACATTTCAGCCGGTACGCGTTGAAAATATTGCCGATCACACAATGCACAGTGAAACTTATCACATTCCACAAATCACTGTTGAGGCAATCCTGAATGCCAAATTGTCAGGCGGACGTATTCTCGCGGTTGGCACGACATCTCTGAGAGCACTGGAAGCCTGTGCCTCCCTTCATCAGGGTGGGTTAGTTTCGGGTTATGGCGATACGCGGATTTTTATCACGCCGGGATATCGCTTCCAAATAATTGATCGATTATTAACCAATTTTCACCTGCCATGCTCAACCTTACTGATGCTGGTCTCAGCTTTTGCCGGCATGGAGAATATTCGCCAAGCCTATCAACATGCGATTAAAGAGCAATATCGTTTTTTTAGTTATGGAGACGCCATGCTGATTGAGAAAGACTCATGAAATTTCAACTGTATTCCACCGATAAAGCAGCCCGCCGGGGTACACTGACTTTGGCGCATGGCGCAATCGAGACACCAGTTTTTATGCCCGTGGGAACTTATGGTGCTGTCAAAAGCATGTCGCCTGCGGCGTTGCAAGCAGTTCATGCGCAGATCATTCTGGGCAATACGTTTCATTTATGGTTGCGGCCTGGGTTAAAGGTTATCGAGGCGCATCAAGGGTTGCATAACTTTATCGATTGGCATGGTCCAATATTAACCGACTCAGGTGGATTCCAAGTGTATAGCCTGGGAGAGTTGCGCAAAATCACCGAACAGGGTGTCCATTTCAAATCACCGGTCAATGGCGATAGTTGTTTCTTGTCTCCGGAAGAATCGATGCGAATCCAGCGCAACTTGAATTCTGATATTGTAATGATTTTTGATGAATGTACACCGTATCCAGCCGATGAAAACGCTACTAAACTATCGATGGAGTTGAGCCTGCGCTGGGCGGAGCGTTCCAAACAAGCGCACGATGAAAATCCAAATGCATTATTTGGCATCGTGCAAGGAGGCATGTATGAGCATTTGCGTGAGCATTCGCTTGCTGGTTTGAACCAAATCGGTTTTGATGGTTACGCCATCGGTGGATTATCCGTCGGCGAGCCTAAAGCGGATATGCAGCGTATTTTAAAACACACTACACCGCTGTTGCCAATCGATAAACCACGCTATTTGATGGGCGTCGGAACCCCTGCGGATATTGTTCATGCAGTGGCGCAAGGTATCGATATGTTCGATTGCGTGCTGCCAACCCGCAACGCTCGTAATGGTTGGCTGTATACGCGCAATGGTATCATCAAATTGCGAAATAGCCGTTATCGCTTGGATACATCACCTCCCGATGAACATTGTGACTGCTATACCTGTCAGAATTTTAGTCGCGCCTATTTGCATCATCTGCAACGTATCAATGAGATGCTTGGCGCACACTTGAATACAGTTCATAACCTATTTTATTATCAGCAGCTTATGTCAGAAATTCGCGATGCGATTGAAAATCAGCGATTTGAAGAATATGCACAAGAATTTCAGGCATAAGCGGTCATCATGCTAATATGTGCCCTTTTAATAAAGGGAGAATATGATGCTGATTAATGATGCATTTGCACAGGCTGCTTCTTCAACAGCCCAAAGTGATGCCGGCTGGGTCACTTTATTACCGATGATTGGTATACTCGTCTTGTTTTATTTTCTGCTTATTCGTCCACAAGCCAAGCGAGCCAAAGAACATAAGCTAATGGTGGGAGAGTTGCAAAGAGGCGATGAGGTCATTACCAATGGTGGTATTTTGGGGCAAATACTCAATGTCAGCGAAGCTTATGTCGTTATCGAAATTGCTCCAGCTATGGAGGTTACTGTACTGAAATCCTCGGTGCAAACTTTACTACCCAAAGGAACGCTGAAGAGTATTGAGCCTAAAAGTAAAACACCTAAAGCAAAAACAAAATTAGCTGCGCCAGAAAGTAATAAAGCTGAAGCTGCTGACGAATCTACAGAAGCCATTACCGCTGAAGTTGATAAAAATATCGAAAAGAAATAATTACGTTTGACAAGGAAGGAATTGGCTATTTGGCCCCTGCCTTTCTTTGTTTATTTTTTTACCCATTACTTAATACTTAACTGATACCCATGAACCGCTACGGATTTTGGCAGTACCTCATTATTGCGGTTTCACTGCTACTCGGCTTGCTTTACACTTTGCCGAATTTTTACGGCGAATCTCCTGCAATACAGATTTCTCCTTTACGAATTGCTACAAGCTCTGATACCGCATTGTTGCAACGAGTTGAAGAAGCATTGAAACAAGCCGACCTTGAAATGAATGGAATTTTACTCGAGGAAGGCAGTATTAAGGTTCGCTTTGCCGATACCGATTTGCAGATGAAAGCGAAAGACCTACTTGAATCTGTGCTGGGTAACGAATATATCATTGCCTTGAATCTGCTTCCGAATTCTCCGCAATGGCTGACAAACCTTGGTGCTTTGCCCATGTATCTGGGATTGGATCTACGTGGCGGGGTACATTTCATGCTTGCGGTTGATATGGAGGGAGCGCTTGAGAAATCACTCGATCGTTACAGCATCGATATTCGCAGTACATTACGCGAAAAAAAAATTTCGTACACCGGACTTGAGAAGCAAGCTAGGAAACTGATCATAAAGTTTCGCGATGTTGAATCACGCTCAAAAGCAGAAGCAGAATTAAAATCAAATTTTGCGGATTTCGCATTAAGTATAGAGGAAGCCGATAATCGCTATCATCTCATAGCTGAAATCAAGCCTGAAGTTCAAATACGCATGCAGGATTCGGCTGTGATGCAAAACATCACAACATTGCGCAATCGTGTCAATGAATTAGGTGTTGCTGAACCTATCATACAAAAGGCTGGTGCAGATCGCGTGATTGTTCAATTGCCAGGTGTGCAAGATACCGCCAAAGCAAAAGATATCTTGGGACGAACAGCTACGCTGGAAGTGCGTATGGTCGACGATGAACATGACCTTGATGCGGCTTTGCGCGGCAGAATTCCAGCTGGCACAGAGCTGCAGCAAGAGCGTGGCGGAAGTCCGATTCTCGTTAAAAAACAGGTTTTGCTCACGGGTGAGCGCATTACTGATGCACAGCCAGGTTTTGATAAGGATAATCAACCGGCAGTACACGTCAGCCTGGATAACAATGGATCGCGTATTTTTAAGCAATTAACGCGTGAGAATGTTGGTAGAAGAATGGCGATCCTGCTGATTGAAAAAAATACAGCCGAAGTAGTTACCGCACCGGTTATTCGTGAGGAAATCGGTGGCGGACGCGTGCAGATCAGTGGACGCATGACCAGCTTGGAAGCACGGGATGTCGCGCTATTATTACGTGCGGGTGCATTGGCGGCACCTATGGACATTATCGAGGAACGCACTGTTGGCCCCAGCTTGGGTGCGGATAATATTACCCGAGGGTTTAATTCAACCCTTTATGGATTTGTCGCGGTTGCCATTTTCATAGCGGCCTATTACACAGCATTTGGCGTTATTTCTGTCATTGCGCTTGCATTTAACTTGCTGCTGCTGGTTGGTTTGTTATCCATCATGCAAGCAACATTGACATTGCCTGGAATGGCGGCGCTGGCTCTAACGGTAGGCATGGCAATCGATGCCAATGTACTTATTAATGAGCGTATTAGGGATGAGTT
>NZ_JALHQJ010000123.1 GCF_022842015.1 Nitrosomonas sp.
ACCTCGGATGGCACAGAATGATTGACCGTCTCGGTCAAAGTATTACACCAATCCTTTGTTTTATAGCATCTCTTGGCAAAACAAGGCAGGTTCAACAACTAATTGTGACATAGCCTAAATAATGATTCCCAAGAAAGGCGTATCGAGCCTTGTTTTGCCATATCAGCGGTCAAATCAGCAGCGTTTTGCTTCTTGCGTGTTGACGTCGGTTGAAAACTGACCAGAAAAACTGTTTGTACTAATCGAATTTTGACCAGACAATCTACGTATCTTGCTTAATTTTTTGGCAAGGTTAATAAGAGTGATTATTATGGTCATGTATGCAAAGATCCGGCGGATGTTTTTATTACCAAGGTTTAATATATATTCAATGGGTTATATGAAGTATTATTATACTAATCCTGGTTGAATCAGGTCGCCTTGCTTTGGGATTAACAAGACAGCGCCCCTGCCTCATCAATATCTTGACAGTCAGTAGCCAATAAAGTCTACTATCAGCAGGCTATCAGGCTCTATACCGTCCTGTTATAGCTCAAATTCATCTCCGGTTGTCGATCATGAAGGAATCATTGCGGTGTTTTCAGCGTTTAAAAATTTTAGCTTTATAACAGCGCTTGGTTATCTGGCATTTTCCGCAAGCTGGCTTGCATTTGCTTACTTCTTCGGGCGATTGATCCCGGATCAACAATTATGGTTTGCCTTGCTGGTAACGCTCCTATTTGGTTTACCTATTTACTTGGCTGCTATTTATGCGGTGACAATACAAAGAATTTATCTTTCCAGTCAGTTCAAGAAGCTCGGCATTTTGCATTGGTTATTCACCCGGCGAATTCTGCCATATATCGGGTGGCTGCTGTGGGCGGTCATTTTTGCATTTTTATTGTTGTTTTATCTCGGTTCAGCTGATAAACGAGAATGGATCGCATTTTTTGCTGTAATCCCCGTATTCGCAGCTATTTATGCTATTTTCTTTCCCTTGGCTGCACGTGAATACAAACCATACATTGCCGTGCATAAATCATTATCCTGGTCACGCTGGGTAACTTCGTTGGTTATGTCGATATTTTTTGTAGTGTCCATCAACCATAGCGATGTAAATCGTCAATATGCATCACTGGCTGGGGCGGTCGCAACGGAAAGCCAGAAATTGGATGGAGCCACAAATAGCATTTTAATTCTTGAAACCAATCGGTTACTGGGTTTTATCGAAGGCGTAAAGCGCTATGGGCTCAGTAGTTTGCATTCATTCAGCAATATGCTTTATTTAGGCGCAGTTTTTCTGGGTAGCTTAGTATTTTTCTTCAATATCACCTTGGGAATTTCCAGCTTCATGGTTCCCTTATCCGAATACCGCCGTGTATTCGCTCCGATACAGGATAGCGATGATCCACCTGCGGTTTCACCTTGGGCTTTGGGAATCACATCAGCATTCGCCACTTTTTTTATTTTCTTCATTTACGTACCGTCAACCGTTTATGTCGATGCCTGGATGCGATCTAATCCGGAAACTGTGGAAGAAATTCGCACCTCCCAGCAAATTGTCGTGCAAACGGTGGAGAAAATAGGAGATGATTACTACAGGCTCGGAACTGCGGAGCAGATTGAACAAGCTTATCTCGAAAGTTTACTCAATCTGGAAACTTCACTGGATCAATTGCGCAAAACCACCGATCTCGGGTTTAAGCAAATGATTGACAATGTGGATGATTATCTCGATTGGTATTATAGCCTGCCGGGTGAGTATGAACGTATTGTGGCGCTTGCTACCGGCGTACTGGAAAACTGGATGGCAGAGAAACTGCAGAGCTATCTAATGAAAGGCAATGCATTCGGTCCTGTACAGCAATCCATTGAAGATGTATTACATAATAATCTGCAATTGCGTGCTGAACATTTGCAGAAAGTTGAGCGAATACTCTCTGAAAACCGCGTCGATCGCATCGACAATTCGCAGCTTGATATTGTCCGTCAGGCCTCGCTTAGCGCGCTGAAAGAACCGCCTACGCACAGCGTGATTGTTAACTTGGAAAATCGCATGCTGATTTCCGGTGGCATAGGCACCGCAGGTGCGATCACCGGTGCGATTGCCGGCAAGATCACAGCGAAAGTCGCCGGGAAAGGCATTATCAAATTAGGCGCGCAGGCTTTGATCAAAGTGACCGCCGGTAAAGCAGTCAGCGCTTTAGGCGGAGCCGCGGCTGGCGCCGCGACCGGAATGGCGTTAGGTTCATTCATTCCCGGCATTGGCACGGCCATTGGCGCGGCTATCGGTGGTATCATTGGTGGGATCACAATTGGATTAACCGTCGAGAAATTGCTTTTGATGCTTGAAGAAGCATTTTCGCGTGAAGAATTTAAGCAACAAATCCTTGAAGCCATCGAGGAAGAGCGCATCGAATTCGAAAGATTTTTAAATACCCCAGCTTTATTGGATGAAACCCCCGATGACATGATTGAAGTTGAATCGCCTTGAAGTTTTTCTGAAGCCCAATAGGCTTGTTTATCTAACCTTGACCTTGAATCTGTATGGAACATAACATTACCCTGATCACCACGATTGCAGCAGGCTTTGGTTTGGCTTTGATTTTTGGCTTTATTGCAGAAAAGTTAAAAACTCCTGCTCTGGTTGGCTATTTATTGGCCGGAATTGCAATCGGCCCTGCAACACCTGGATTTGTCGCAGATATCGGTATTGCTGCGCAATTAGCGGAAATCGGCGTGATGTTGCTAATGTTTGGTGTCGGATTACATTTTTCCTTGAATGATCTTCTGGCTGTCAAGCGTATCGCTTTGCCGGGCGCGATAGTGCAAATGACTGTTGCAACTCTACTGGGTATCGCCCTGGCCGACTGGTGGGGCTGGGATTTTGGTGCAGCATTAGTACTGGGCTTATCACTATCCTGTGCCAGTACAGTCGTACTCCTAAAAGCAATTGAATCGCGGGGATTGCTGGAAACCATGACCGGTCGCATTGCGATCGGTTGGTTGATTGTTGAAGATTTAGTCACGGTTCTGATTCTGGTATTGCTACCTTCATTTGCTACCATGCTGGGCGGATCAAACGGCACTGAAACTGCGGCAGAACCTTTGTGGCAAACGATTGGAATCACTTTACTACTGGTTTCAGCTTTTATTGCTTTCATGTTTATTGTTGGACTGCGCTTGCTGCCTTGGCTGTTATGGCAGGTTGCCCGCACGGGTTCGCGCGAATTGTTTACGCTGGCGGTTGTCGCCGCTGCCATTTGTATAGCCTATGGTGCTGCAGCATTGTTTAACGTGTCGTTTGCATTGGGTGCCTTCTTCGCAGGCATGGTGATGCGTGAATCAAAATTCAGTCATCGCGCTGCGGAAGAATCCCTGCCGCTACGCGATGCTTTTGCAGTGCTGTTTTTTGTCTCCGTAGGCATGTTGTTTGATCCTGCTGTATTAATCGATGAGCCTATGCGGGTTTTAGCAGTCGTCGCGATTATTATTGTGGGCAAATCAATGGCTGCTATGTTATTGGTGCTGATTCTGCGTTATCCGCTCAATACTTCTTTAACCGTTGCTGCCAGCCTCGGACAAATCGGAGAATTTTCGTTTATTCTGGCAGGTTTGGGGCTGTCACTTGAGTTGATGCCTGCCGAAGGAATGAGCCTGGTACTTGCTGGCGCGTTGATTTCTATCGCTTTTAATCCGATCGCATTTGCGGCTATCGTGCCTATCCGCAATTGGATCTTGAAGCATTCTGCTGTGGCGCGCAAATATGAAAGTCGCGATGATCCGTATGCTGAATTACCCATGAGTACCGAACGCAAATACCTGCAGGGTCAGGTTGTTCTCGTCGGCTACGGTCACGTAGGTGAACGCATTGGACAGGCACTTAAAGATCAAGATATTCCGTTTGTCGTTGCAGAACAAAATCGCGAGCTGGTACAGGATTTGCGAAAACAGAGCATTAATGCGGTATCTGGTGATGCGACAGAACCTTCGGTATTAATCCAAGCGCATATAACCGATGCGGCCATGCTGGTAATTTCAGTCCCCGATCCATTAAATATTCGTCAAATGATTGATACTGCATGCACCTTAAACCCTGCAATCGAAATTGTATTACACACTCGCAATGAGGATGAAACGGCGTTACTACGCAAGGATAATGTTGGCACCGTATTTTTCAGCGAAGAGGAGCTTGCTAAAAACATGACTCATCATATACTGCAACGCTTTGATACGAAACCCAAGACTGACACAGTCAAACGCTA
>NZ_JALHQJ010000124.1 GCF_022842015.1 Nitrosomonas sp.
GCTTGTTTACCCTTAGGGCCAGTTGTGATGTCGAAGGTAACACGCTGAGCTTCTCGTAGTGATTTATAACCGCCACTGGTGATTGCAGAGAAGTGAGCAAATATGTCTTCTCCACCGTCATCCGGGGTGATAAAACCAAAACCTTTAGAATCATTAAACCATTTTACTGTACCTGTTGCCATATCTATTTCCTTAATAATTAATAATTTATGCTGCAACCATGAGATTCCATAGTAGTCATCGAATATCAAGGAAAAAGCTCAAGCAATCGCATCACATTTCACAACTTGAATCCAAAAGACCCGTATAAGATACACGTTTACTGGTAAAGTTCAAGTTTTTATTATTTTGATTTCCATAGTGAAGATTGAGTCTTCATTATGGAAATTCACAACCTCATGATAATAATTGGTTAAGAGCCTGTGCGGCGGATATTTTAACGAGCGAATTATAGGTATGAAGAAATAATATTGTCGAAGATATTTGCCTAAATTCGTTGTCTATTTAGCTTTAACAATTGAAAATTGCCAATTTAGGTTACAAGGAGATTGCTATGAGTGATTCAAAAAAATTGACTACGGCTGCCGGTGTGCCCGTACCCGATAATCAAAATACCATGACAGCCGGGCCACGAGGACCCGTGTTATTGCAGGATGTTTGGCTGCTCGAGAAACTGGCGCATTTCGATCGCGAAGTGATCCCGGAGCGACGCATGCACGCAAAAGGTTCTGGTGCTTACGGCACGTTCACTGTGACACACGACATCACGCGGTACACGCGCGCTAAAATTTTCTCGCACATAGGCAAAAAAACTGATCTTTTTGCGCGATTTACCACTGTTGCCGGTGAGCGGGGCGCGGCAGATGCTGAGCGCGACATTCGCGGCTTCGCAGTCAAATTTTATACTGAGGAAGGTAACTGGGACATGGTTGGCAATAACACGCCGGTGTTTTTCATGCGCGACCCACTCAAGTTTTCCGACTTGAATCATGCTGTCAAGCGTGACCCGCGCACCAACATGCGTAGCGCAAAAAACAATTGGGATTTCTGGACTTCGTTGCCGGAAGCACTGCATCAGATCACCATCGTCATGTCTGACCGCGGTATTCCCGCCAGTTATCGCACCATGCATGGTTTCGGCTCGCACACCTTTAGTTTTATCAACGTTAACAACGAACGTTTCTGGGTTAAATTCCACTTCAAAAGCCAGCAAGGTATTAAGAATCTGACTGACGCAGAAGCCGAAGCTATTATCGGCAAGGATCGTGAAAGTCATCAGCGTGACTTGTATGAAGCCATCGAACGTGGCGACTGCCCGAAATGGACGTTGCACATACAGATCATGCCGGAAGCTGATGCATCCAAAGTGCCATACAATCCGTTTGACCTGACCAAGGTATGGCCGCACAGAGATTTTCCGCTGATCGAAGTGGGTATGATGGAACTCGATCGCAATCCGGAAAATTTTTTCGCTGAGGTTGAGCAATCAGCTTTTAATCCGGCTAACGTTGTGCCTGGTATCAGCTTCTCGCCGGATAAAATGCTGCAAGCCCGTCTTTTCTCTTATGGCGATGCGCAACGCTACCGGCTTGGTGTCAATCATCATTTAATACCCGTTAATGCGCCGCGCTGCCCGTTTCACAGCTATCACCGCGATGGTCAGATGCGTGTTGACGGTAATCACGGCGGGACGCTCGGTTATGAACCCAATAGCTATGGAGAATGGCAGGAGCAGCCGGATTTTCGTGAACCGCCGCTATCGGTTGAAGGTGCTGCCGATCATTGGAATCATCGTGAAGATGCCGACTATTTTTCGCAACCCGGTGCTCTGTTCCGTCTGATGACGCCAGCGCAACAACAAATCTTGTTTGCAAACACGGCTAATTCGATCAGCGCTGCTCCGCGCGAGATTCAGATCCGCCATATCCGGCATTGCCTGAAGGCTGATCCTGCGTATGGAGAAGGCATTGCTGACGCTTTGGGTATTTCGTTATCGGACGCTACTGCTTAGGGTGGGGCATACGTCATTTATCCGGGTAAGCTCTAACATAGGGGCAGCAGAAAGAAGAGCATAAGTTATAACGCATTGTATCGGATGAGATTGATTCAGAAAATCAGGAAATTATTGCTGATGCCATGAATTATCCACTTGCTGCTTAATCACATGGATTACATGCTGACAACATACTGCAATAAGTCAATCGTTACAAGCGATCTTCCATTCTGCTTCATCGACGCTATCGGGTGGAACCGGTACCCATTTTTGCGGCTGGTTGTAAGAGCGGATCAGATCGCCGCCTTCCATGTTCCAGCTGAAGAACTTGTAGGCTAGCTTGCGCATTTGTTTTTGTTTGCAATCGTAGTCGCGGCGGATTATCTCCGATAAATATTCAACACCGGAGCTTTTCTGCACGGTTTGGTAGTCAAACAAAGCCCACATTTTAGCCCGGTCGCCGACCTTGCTAATTGAAGTCAGATCGGCATAGGCAGTAAAGCCGCCTCTAAGATCACTTTCACCTACTTTGGTCCATTCCGCCATCGCGTTGGTACTAATCAGGATCATTGCTAAAGCTAATAGTTTTATCATGTTTCAATTTTGTTTGTTATCAAAATAATTGTATTAAGCACAGTATGCTTAATAGTACCGCTTATTTAGTAACAATCATAGCGGATGCATCAGTATTATTGTTGTGTCGAATTTTCTGCAGTGAGGACAACATTTTTTTTAACAATTGCCTGTGCGCGTTCAATTTTTACTGTGTCTTTTTTTGTTCTTTCTTCCAATTTATTATTAACTTGTGTTGTGTATTTGATGCTAATGCTATGTTCACCTACCGGGACATTTCCGAGGATATAGAATCCCTTCTCATCGGTAATCGAATGAATTTGTGGTGATTCAGATATTAATACCTCAGCTTTTTGTGCCGGTTTCTCGAAACTTTCATCTTTGTTGCTCAATGTCACGACCCCGGCAATGGCGCCGTATTGAGGCCCGGAACGGCTATTCGGATAGATTTTATTGACGATGGATCGCACCATCAGCAGAATCGTTTCGGATGCGAATCCAGCGGTGAATGCTAAAGCGACCGCATTGGTGGTATTGCTCGGTACGATCAGGTAGTACGCAAGAATCGCCAGAAATGGCGCTGAAATGAATTGCACCATTTGAAAGATCAAATATTCGCGGAACTCATATTGTGTGAGTTTGGGTTGCTTTTCTGTGGCGATATGTTCTACACCCGCTTGCTTTTGCAGCTCTGGCAACCGCCTGGTCAGGCTGATACTGCCGCCCATTAATGCAAGAATAATAAAATAAAGGGGAACCAGCAGGCCTCCGCTGACTTCGCAAGTGACTGCTTTGCCATAAGAATCAGAGTGGTTGCTCGAGTATTTATTGACATAGCCACCGATACTGATAACCCACGCGCCGACTGATTGCGGGTAAGTGGTGGAGGTATCTTTCGCTGCCTGATTATTCAGTTGCTCATCAGGGTCCGCAGCTGCTGAATGCTTGGTAGATTCTAGGGCATCGACAGACGTTGAGTTCGATTTGAAACAACTAAATAATGCAAGTGAAGATCATTCCCGGCGGTATCGGAATCGTCAATGAGGCATCGCCAAGATTGACGCGTATCAATGCCACGACGAAATAAATAAAATTGAAACTGTAAGCAAGAATCCAGAATCAGTTGTTTTTAATCTGTACTGGAATGGAAGCTATTAAGCGATCAAGAGACGTGGACGGATCAGGTTCGATTTTTTTTTTGTTCCTTAGAACGTGTGCTCTCTGATTGTTCAGATTGATGGATTGTCTTTTGAGTAGCGTCAGGCGTTTCATCCACATTCATCGCATTTATCCCAGGTATTGGAGACTTAGTAGTTCTTCAGTTGGATGATAGCTTAACGTTTATTAAGGCTATGTCACAATTAGTTGTTGAACCTGCCTTGTTTTGCCAAGAGATGCTATAAAACAAAGGATTGGTGTAATACTTTGACCGAGACGGTCAATCATTCTGTGCCATCCGAGGT
>NZ_JALHQJ010000125.1 GCF_022842015.1 Nitrosomonas sp.
CGACTTGTCATTGAGAAAAGACCTGATATTCTTATATTAAATACATTTTTGAATGATATTGATTGTGTGAATTATATTCCGGATTTTTCTAGTAATGGGAATACACGAGTGGTAATTTTCACCGACACACATGATAAAGATGTAATAGATCGTGCAGTATTAAACGGTGCGCGAGGTATTGTGCATAGAAAAGAATCGATGCAAACGATGCTCAGAGCAATAGAGAAGATCCATGATGGTGAATTATGGCTTGATCGAATAACGACGGGTCGGATTTTGCTTCACAACTCACGCACACGAGGTAAATTTTCCCCTTATAATAATACGAGCATCGATAAGATTACGATGCTGACTCGCAAAGAATGTACGATTCTGAGAGCATTTTCAGACGGAACCGGTGGAGAACAAAACAAGCAAATTGCTGCAAAATTATGCATGAGTGAACATACTTTGCGTAACCATCTAACTTCTATTTTTAGCAAATTGGGAATTAAAAATAGATTTAGCTTATTTGCTTATGCTAAACAACATTTTCAGCAAGTTGAATTATCTGCAGGTAGATCGTTGAGTGAGCATTAGGTGTTTTATCTCTTTGATCTGACAGTTGGTCTTGCGAGAAGTTGAGATTGCTCATTTTAATAGATCTTAGTCTTGAATGCCGGTCGTGTTTTTTCTCATTCCCTACTTTGCTTGCCGTCAACGGTAATCTGAAGATTAATTAGATCCTCGGGGTAAGACTACAGGGAGTCGTAAGTTCATAACGTAAAATCACTAGCTTCCATAGTAATCAAGCCCGTCAAACGGATTGTCATATCGGGGGCTTGGTTACCGTCGATATCAAAAAGCACATTAGTAACATTATTCGATGCATTCTTAACAAATCGCACTTCCGCACCTGCGCCCGTAAATTTCGAGCTTCCACGAAAAACGAATGCGGCATTGCCTGCAGCGGCACCATTGGCGTCAATCGCGGCCACGTCGATATTATCCAGTCCATGCACAAAATCCTTGATCAAATCGAATTGGCCGATGCTGTCGTTTGCGGCGGTATAAACAAAGGTGTCGGCACCGCCGCCACCTATTAACGTATCAGCACCTTTTCCACCCTTAATGTTGTCTGCTCCGCCAAATCCGTTTATCCAATCGTTCCCTGCGTTACCGATCAACGTATTCGCCATCCAGTTGCCCCTAATAGTATCGGAACCTGTACCGCCAGTGGCATTTTCAATCATAACCCCATGGGCGATTGTGAATCCTCCATTGATCCCATCAACAACCGAGAGATACCCGCCGCCATCCAATGAATGTTTAAGTGTCGCGGCACGCAAATCAATTGTCGAACTTTTAGTCGATGAATTACGAATGGTTTCCACACCGCCGGTGTCCCAAATACACGAATAGAATGTTCCCGGCACATTAATCGAACTCAAGGTATATACATCATTTCCCATCCGGTAATTCGTGTTGGCGCCATAAAGAAATTGCAAAGCCGCAATGTCGAGGGCCATGGGTGTGCCCTCATATCCATAGCCCGGAGTGATGGCAGGATTAAGCGGGCCGTTAGGATTCGTTTGCCAACCATCGTTATAAGTCATCATCGTATAGATACCTTGATTGAGATTGAAATCCCCATAATCCCCAAACGGATCGGTAACTCCCGGAAAGTTTGGTCGCTCACCTCCTCCTGAGTCATGTGGATGTTTCAATCCAACCGCGTGACCAAACTCATGGATAACGGTAATGAAATCATATCCCCCTTGGTGGAGACTTGAATAATCATCTGACGAATAAGCGTCAAAATTGACAATCGCTGCGCCTTGACGATTGATCACCGGGCCAATATCTTCACCGGGAGGAATGGAAACACCCAAACCGCCTTGCACATCGGAATTACTTGCGGCACCAACAATGATGTCGGCATCCGACTGACGGGTCGCAATCATGAACTTAACATTACAAACATGCTCGACAAGCTGCATAGCATGCTGAAATACGGCGACTTCCTGCGGATCCGTATTTGCGGTAACCGGAGTGCCCCCAAAATCAAAAACTTCATTCCCGTTGACACCCGCAATATAAACCTTCAAACGAGTCCCCAGAGCTGGATCATTCCAATGACTGCCCCACAGCAAGCCATCAATGTATACATTGCCAGAAAACGGACTGGCAGCCGGATTAGAAAATGCCATCTATTTAATCCCTTAAGTTGTTGTGTATTGAATATTGGTCTGAAAAATATAGTCCTAAATTACTCTGATATGAAACTAGTGGGTACTGCCAAGTTAACTGTATCTGCGCGATAAAAGCAGAATGAAAATTCAGCGACTCTATATAAACACCATCGATTTTCATCCAAAATCATACAACATGCAGTATGGTGTTGACATCTTTCTTTGGCGGGTTAAATAGTCAAAGATAACAGCTGACCTTCTGACTCGGGAAATTGCACTTATTATATAAGTCCAGTCAAGCTAAAAAACCAATTCTGCGCATAAATTAGTATTTCGCACAGTACTACAGCATAAAGGTGAGAATTTCAGCGCTAGCTGCCCTATAAAAGTTAACTTGGCAATACTTCTTTTCGTCTCATGGGTTTTCTTCGCTCCGTTTTTTTGTTGACAAGTTGGGAGGAAATTCTCGCTTTGCTATTGAATCGGTATAGCATTGCTAGCGGGAGGGTTATTTATCCACCGAAGTATATTATGAACCATAGTCAAGCCGCTTATAATTACAATTCCTCACTCAAATGAGAAATATCATTAGGTACATACAGTTAACTTGGGAGCACCGGGGCAAGCTCCCGAGATTTTCACTATACGGTTAAATTTATTGACATGGGAATAATTCCCACGTATATTTAGTGCATGCATGTAAGAAATAATTCTCATTTATATTAGTTGGCATTCTTAGAGAAACTCTGAATAAGCATTTACAAAAACATTTTCTGAATTTGGATTTTCTCTTAAAAAATGTTTTATTTTTTTACAAACCATAATTTGCCCTTAAGTATAGATTTTTTGCAGCATAAATACTGCCTTACTTTCAGCTAATAACTTTTCTAGGATTCTGATTTTTAACAGACCGAGCAAGTTAATCGCGCTAGTAAAACTAAAAATATTTGTTTTTATTTCCTCTTGTTTTATCTATCAAACCAAACTGAAACAGGATGAATCTGCCAAATCAGGCAAATTGAGAGTAGAAGGCTTCGTTGAGGAAAAAAGCCGTTAATTTATCGATTTATTGATTCACGCTGCTGGAATTCTTACTTTTCTCGTTTTTTTCTAATTTTCCGGTAGCTCCCTAATAGAGGGGGAAAACCCCACTTTTTATAACAAATAAATTCATATCTTGAAGATTAGAATGGGATATATACAAACACAAAGTGAATTTTATAAAAACAGCTATCGCAGTGACCATGATGTGCTGATTGCTATTTTCAGGCGTGGCTAAAGCGACTGCATTTCCTCTGGTTATTACCGACAATGGTACGGACACCCCGCGCTTTGTTGCAGTTATTAATGACACACACTGACTCAGTTGTTTTTACGTCGATAATCATTCCCAGTCCAAACAATATCATTCTGAAGCAGTGATATGGATCGGAGCGAGCGTTTGATTCACAAGATGGGTTGGGAAGAACGATCAAGGCTCGCAGCAACGATGATCACGCTGGTGCAATCAATTGATCGCACATATATTTACAGCGAGATTCAGCATTTTTCCTCAGTGATAAAAACGTGCTTATTTAGTCGCTGTTACTGAACGATTTAAGGAAGAAAAGTATGAATGAACAATTTTTTGATGTCGCCATTATTGGTGCCGGTCCTGGAGGGATCAGTGCTGCAGCACGAGCCTCGCAGCAAAGTATGTCTCACGTCCTGCTTGAATCATCTGGCAAGCATGCCAATACGATTCAACAGTATCAAAAAGGCAAGCATGTTAT
>NZ_JALHQJ010000126.1 GCF_022842015.1 Nitrosomonas sp.
GGTTTGTTATCCATCATGCAAGCAACATTGACATTGCCTGGAATGGCGGCGCTGGCTCTAACGGTAGGCATGGCAATCGATGCCAATGTACTTATTAATGAGCGTATTAGGGATGAGTTTCGTGCAGGTGCTTCCCCACAACTTGCCATTCACGCAGGATATGAACGCGCATTTGGCACCATTCTGGATTCTAATATTACGACCTTGATTGCTGGCATTGCCTTATTTGCGTTCGGTTCGGGACCGGTTAAGGGTTTCGCGGTAGTGCTATGCCTGGGTATTATGACATCCGTGTTTACTGCAATTTTTGTGTCAAGAGGTATGGTTAACTTTATGTACGGAAGCCTTCGCAAACTCGACAATATTCCCATCGGGATAACCTGGATACCGGAGCCTAGTTTAGTTACTGGAAAATCCGATCTCCTCTCTGAAAATGAAATTACTGAAACTACAGGGAGTACAGAACCTAAACGCAGTGAACAGACTAAAGAGAGCAATATAAAGCCGGATATTGTCAGTCAAACATCAGCCATAAACGAAGATAAAAGCGTAGTAGAAGATTCAGCGAAAGCCAGAGCGATATCTAAAAATAAAGCTAAAAGTAAACGTAAATCAGCTGACACCAAAAAAACTAAACAATAATAATCCGCATTAAGGAATACTACTATGGAATTATTTAGATTTGAGCGTGACATTCCCTTCATGAAATGGAGGAGAGCGGGAGCAATAGCTTCAATCATAACGTTTATTCTTGCAATCTTTTTTATCTCGACAAAAGGACTCAACCTGGGAGTGGATTTTACGGGTGGGACAGTGCTTGAAGTTGGCTATACTCAAACAGCAGACTTGGAAAAAATACGCGGTGTATTGATTGGTCTTGAGATGCCGGATGCGAGTGTGCAAAACTTTGGCACCTCACGGGAAGTTTTAATACGATTGCCCATTAAGCCAGAGTTTTCCAGTGCCCAATTATCGGAAATTGTTCTGGATGCACTGCGAGAAGCTGATTCTTCAGTTGAAATGAGACGGGTAGAATTTGTGGGCCCGCAGGTAGGGCAGGAATTATTGGAAAATGGTGCTCTCGCCTTGTTATTCGTTTCATTAGGCATCGTGGCATACTTGGCGATACGATTCGAATGGAAGTTTGGGATAGCCGGTATTATTGCTAATTTGCATGATGTGATTATCATTCTCGGTTTTTTTTCCTTTTTTCAATGGGAATTTTCATTGACTGTCCTCGCTGCGGTTTTGGCAATACTGGGCTACTCAGTGAACGAATCGGTGGTTATTTTTGACCGTATTCGAGAAAATTTCCGTAAGCTTCGCAAATCTTCAGTGACACAAGTAATTGATAGTGCGATCACGCAAACCATGTCGCGTACAATCATCACGCATGGCAGTACACAAATGGTTGTAATCGCAATGCTCTTATTTGGCGGTGAAGTGCTTTATTATTTCTCGTTAGCTCTGACAATCGGCATACTGTTTGGAATTTATTCTTCAATTATGGTGGGCAGCTCTATCCTCGTACTTCTTGGAGTCAAGCGCGAAGATCTAGTTAAGCTAGAGAAAAAGCCACTGGAAAATGATGGAGCGGTTGTATAAGAAAGCTTCCTCGCTTGTTGTCCTGAATAAGCTTGTAACAGGCTGAGATAGTTGGGAATATTTTTCTTGTCTGTTCATGATTGATTGCTACTCAATTCTTTCTGTGTCTTTTCAATTAGAAAAATTGATAGCAGATGTTAAATGCGAGATCGCAAATTGTAGCTTCCACCAGTAGAGGCTGCGGTTCATATTTCCTCGATTTTTTGTTGCATAATCTCGCTATTCCCCGCAAAATTACAGCCATCTGCACACGTTATTTTGCATGACTCGCTAAATTTGCTTGAATCTGGCGGGCGGCTGTTAACAACCAAGAGAGAAAAGAATATGTCCACAACGAATAATGCTGCACCGGAAAAGAAAAATATTTGGCCTAAACTAATTACATTTTCATTGATATTGCTGGTGATCTTCATTGCAGTGAGCTTACTGCCACGAAGTTTTTCACAGGATCTGTCGGTCATAGGTCAGGGGACTAACGCGGTTGTATTGGTGCATGACGGCAATATACTTCAAAGCACCGACACTATGGTTGCCATGAATGCAGTAAGGGATGATTTCGATGAGCGTGTTACATTTATTGTAGCTGATATCAATACGCCAGAAGGCAAACGGTTTGCGGACAGTCATGGATTCGGTCAGGCAGCTTTGGCATTTTTTGCAGCGAATGGAGATCGATTGCAAGTGTTATATTCAGAGCAAACGGGTGAATCTTTGAGACAGCATTTGAATACAATCTTCAATTACAATTATTAACCTGATTTTTATCAGACAGTTGTCCCTTTCAAATCATATGAGCGGTTTCAATTCCATATAGGGTTGCCTTTGCCGAATGAAAGGTTTTAAATCCCATCATGGGGTTCGTGATTTTCTTGATGAAACGGTGATCTTGTTCAATGAGGTTATTCAAATATTTAATCTGGAGTATTTCAACAAAACTGATCAAACCGGCAAGCATCAGCAAGAAATTAATATTTTTCTGTCCGGTATAGTTTACACCGCTTTTATCCATAACTACTTTGCTTGGAAATCCGTTTGTGTCTATGGCTTTTTTGAAAAACGCGGTTGCTGCCGCTTCATCGCGATGTTCAGAAAGCATGAAGTCGACGGTGTTACCGAATTTATCAACGGCGCGATATAGATAAATCCACTAGCCTTTGACTTTTATGTATGTCTCATCCATTTTTCAAGAGGGAGCCACTGCCCGTTTACTTTTCTTGGCTGCTAGGCCTAATGAAGAAGAATATTTGATAACCCAACGATTCAAAGTGGCATGATCAACATTGACACCCTTTTCCTCCATAATTTCTTGTAGATCTCGATAGGAAACACCCTAACGGAAATAGAAAAACACAGCGTAGAGAAAATGATACCCGTTTGGGAAATGAGCGCCTTTAAAACTGATCATACGTGGATCGATTGCAAAAATTGCCCAAATTCTAACTTTTAGACAAGCGAAGTTTGCGGTAGAACTTAAAGTCTCGAATAGTAGGCTCGTGGTTGATTGATGGTTTGTAAATAAAGTTCATACGAAAATTATTAAAAGTATTACAAATGCGATCATAGGAATTCCTGTGCGAAAATGTACCACTTGTTTTTGTATTTGCATTTATCGATAGGCTAATCAGCCAATTTGGGTAGTCCATATTAGGAGACGGGCAACATCATGTTTAAAGGCAATAGCAACTTTCAACTGAAAATTAACACTGCAAGTTTGGAATCATTTGTTGTTCCTGATCAGCTTGGT
>NZ_JALHQJ010000127.1 GCF_022842015.1 Nitrosomonas sp.
GGGCGGGAATTGACGCTCACTGAACGTCTTGAGCTCGTATTTGATGCCTCCAGAGAAGCGCGACGGGTACTGATCTACGGTGAGTTGATCATTATTATCGTCTACTTACCCATTTTTGCATTGACGAGTGTCGAAGGAAAGATGTTTCATCCGATGGCGCTCACGGTTGTGACTGCGTTGATTGCGGCAATGATTCTCTCCCTGACCTTTGTTCCGGCAGCGATTGCATTCTTTCTGTCCGGTAAAGTGAAAGAGACGGAAAGCCCGGTAATGGCATGGGCCAAAAAAGCCTATGTGCCGATATTGACGGCAACCATGAAACACCGCGAGCTCACCGTGACGATTGCTGTCGTTATTGTCATATTGTCAGGTTTATTGACGACGCGTGTCGGCAGTGAGTTTGTTCCCAGCTTGAACGAAGGCGATATCGCGCTGCATGCCATCCGCATTCCGGGCACCAGTTTGACCACAGCGATTGAAATGCAGAATGAGTTAGAAGAGGCGATAAAAAGATTTCCTGAAGTCGACAGAGTGTTCTCCAAAATCGGCACTGCCGAGATTGCCACGGACCCCATGCCGCCGAGTGTTGCAGATGTTTTTATCATCCTCAAACCGCAATCGGAATGGCCAGGCCCGCATCACACCAAAGCAGAGTTAGTTGCCGCCATGGAACAGGCTGTACGCAAGGTTCCGGGTAATAACTACGAATTTACCCAGCCAATACAAATGCGCTTTAATGAACTGCTTTCCGGTGTGCGTGCCGATGTCGCCGTCAAAGTATTTGGCGATGATATGGATACCCTGCTGGCTTTAGGCGAAGCCATAGAAAAGCAGCTTAAAACCGTTCCCGGCGCTGCGGATGTGCGAACGGAACAAATTACCGGTTTACCGGTGCTGTCCATCCAAATGGATCGCGCAAAAATGGCGCGGTATGGCCTGAATGGCCGCGATGTGCAAGATGTCGTCGCCATGTCGGTGGGCGGCAGAAGCACCGGGATGATTTTTGAAGGCGACCGGCGCTTCGATCTGCAAATCCGCTTGCCGGAGCATTTGCGCGCCGATATTGAAGCGCTGAAACGGCTACCCATCAGCGTTCCGATGCAAAGTGTGACTATGGCTGCCAATGCACCGCAAGCTGCACAAGCAGCCCAACCGGCTGTGCCGGTTTTTGTCACTCTGGGAGAAGTGGCCAACTTCGAGATCACTCAGGGCCCCAATCAAGTCAGCCGGGAAAATGGTAAGCGCAGGATCGTGATTACCGCCAATGTGCGTGGCCGTGATCTGGGTTCATTCGTCCATGAAGCCGAACAACTGATCGCAAAAAAAGTACCGATCCCACTGGGATACTGGACAACCTGGGGCGGCCAGTTTGAACAAATGATTTCCGCAGCACAGCGTCTCCAGATCGTGATACCAGTCGCACTCGGTTTGATTTTTATTCTGCTGTACACGATGTTCGGCAATATGCGTGATGGACTGCTCATGTTCACCGGCGTTCCTTTTGCTTTGACCGGCGGCATATTTGCGTTATGGCTGCGCGATATTCCATTGTCCATTTCAGCCGGGGTTGGATTTATCGCGCTATCCGGCGTAGCGGTTCTGAACGGCTTGGTGATGCTGGCGTTTATCCGCGGATTGAGAGAAAAAGAAGGATTATCTTTGGATGATGCGATTCAAACCGGTGCGCTGACCCGGCTGCGCCCTGTACTGATGACGGCCTTAGTGGCGTCGATCGGTTTCCTGCCGATGGCGCTGGCTACCGGTACCGGCGCGGAAGTGCAGCGGCCTCTGGCAACGGTAGTAATCGGAGGCATTCTTTCCTCCACTATTCTGACCCTGCTTGTATTGCCAGTACTGTATCGGCTCATCCATGGACGAGATACTTCGAATAAAGACACATCGATAGATCTTGAAATAAGAAAGATACAAGGTTAATGACAGCGCCGCTAGTTCAACGGGATGATATCTAGCTTTATAACGATTGGAGCCGTGTGCATGTTATGCATGAAAACGACAGTATCCGCCTTTGCCTCGCTACGACCCACAACAATTTAGCGTTAGTCGGGTACCGAGTTGGCGCAAGCGGCCGGTGCCAAAGTTAGGCATTGATTCTCCACACCATGAGAACTTGCGTATTTACAGTATGGAGTCTTTCTGGGGCTTTGCTAACCGCCGTTTGGCAAAGATCGCTGGTGTATCTGAATATATACTGTTTATTTGCACTTGAAAGAAACTGAATTTTATTTTAACCATCAATCTATTAGGCAATTCTCAAATTATTACGTTTCAGTTCGCTTTAACTTCCCAATACCACTATGTTCTTAAGCTTAAGAAACTAATTCAACTATACCTGTACCTAGTCGGTATACTCCGCCTACTATCTGAATTTTTTTCTCCTTCACGGATTGACTCAAGATCGGGGTACTATTCTTCAGCTCGGCAACAGTGAGGATGACATTCATTTTGACCGCATTTTCATATAGCATTCCGGGCATATTTCTCGCTGCTCTGACTGCAGGCGATAATGCAGTTGCCATTGTTTGGATGTGTCCTGGAAACTGTTTATTCTTATCAATGGCATCAATAGCGGCTCCCACAGCTCCACAGCTTTCATGGCCAAGCACCATGATCAACGGTGTATGTAATACGGCAACCGCATATTCAAGCGTGGCCAGAAAATCGACAGTTATATAATTACCAGCAACTCGAGCCACAAATAGATCCCCGTGAGCCTCATCAAAACACTGTTCAGGACCGACTCTGGAGTCGGCGCAACCCAAAATGGCAGCGTAGGGGTTTTGCCCTTTAACCAGAGCATCCTGGGAAGTATGTATGTCCAAGGATACAGTCGATTGACCACTACCATGCCGCTTGCTGCCTGCCATTAATCTTTCCAAAGCTTGATCAGGGGTAAGCACGTTCTCAGGC
Organism: Nitrosomonas sp.; assembly: GCF_022842015.1. Lineage (GTDB taxonomy): Bacteria > Pseudomonadota > Gammaproteobacteria > Burkholderiales > Nitrosomonadaceae > Nitrosomonas. The sequence goes on from NZ_JALHQJ010000127.1 coordinate 2,929, forward strand.
TGGGGCGGGATTTTGGTAGATGACGGCAAAGGTACCTTTGTTTCTTCCACACTGGCGATACCTGCACCACTAATACCCAAACCCAGCGCAGAG
>NZ_JALHQJ010000128.1 GCF_022842015.1 Nitrosomonas sp.
TTGCACAAAGAATGAACATTCCGGATAAAAAAACAGATCTGGAAGATAACCGAAATGCTCGCAGCTTTTTAAAAACGAGAATTCAGACTGAAAGTGCCGGGTTTTTCAACGGCCTGTTAGATATAGCCACAGCATTTTTGATTCGCGTTATTTTAAAGCGTACTCCCGGTTATCGGAATTTGTTTGCGCAAGGCAATCTGAAATCAAACACATACCACCGAAACCTTTCATCGCGGGTTGCAACTCCTTGAGCACTTTCTGTGCTAGCTCTTCTTTGCAAGCAAAAATTGTGACACTATTCTCGTATGGTAAAAGTACATCATACGGATTTCTTATGCCCCTGACTCCCCGACCTCCCGCATTCTTGATAACAGTATATCCACGCACACCAGAGCTTTCTAGCAATTCGAGTAACTGCTCATGATGCTCTATCTCGACAACAATTTCGAATTTCTTCATTACTATTGAACTATCCATTACTATCTCCCAGAAAGATGATGATCGAGTTATTTTAGAAACTCTGGTTAGGTATCTCGACAAGCTTAAAACGGGTTTTGACTTATTGATGCCGTTTGCGATGAAGTTTTAGCGCAATAAATACCATTAACTCACCCAGAGATTCATTAGCTATTTCATCTCCGCAATTCTATGTTGTAGAGCTATTTTCCCTATCCCATAGCAAATTGATACATTAATGCGTGAAGTAAATGAGAAATACTTACAAGGAATTTTTTATGAAAACACCAAATTGGTGTCGGTGTAACAATGGCAGGCAAGCTTGTCAAAAAACATAGCGCTACACATTGATACGCTTAATACCCGATTGTGCTTTCAGTTATCCCTCTCAAAAATTAAGGAATGATTCAATCTTAATATAGCCGACACTGCGTGTCTATTAAGGAAACCATTGTTTTTTCTTAAAGGAAACTATTAGGCAAGGCAATGAAGTGGTACCGCAAAACTGGGCAGGTTGTTAAGCTCTGTTATGGACACTATAAAGAATATGCCTATGAACTGTTTTCAGTATTTTCTGCTCAAATGCTTTGGGATCAATGACATAAGGAGATTGTATCATGAGAGCGCTGGAAACCAGCTTGCTGGATTGGCAGAAACGGTATGGAACGGAAGAAGCCTGCGCGCAGGCGCTGACGAAGCAACGCTGGTCGGAAAGGTTCCGTTGCCCGCGCTGCGGCCATGATCATGGCTATATCATCAGCACGCGCCATTCCTGCGAGTGCTCCAAGTGCCATTACCAAACCTCGCTTACGTCGGGGACGCTGTTTCACTCCACCAATCTGCCGCTGACTAAATGGTTCTGGGCGATTTACCTGTCTGCCTCGGACAAGGGTGGCATTTCTGCCGTACGTCTTTCCAAACAAATCGAGGTTTCCTGGATTACGGCTTGCCGGATATTGCGCAAGATTCGCATTGCCATGGGACACCGGGATAGTATCTATCGGCTGCACGATCTGATTGAGATTGACGATGCCTTGGTGGGTGGTCGCCGCAGTGGAAAGCGAGGTCGCGGTGCCGAAGGTAAAACCCCAATACTGGTGGCAATTGAGAACCGGGGCAAGTGTGCCGGGTTTATCGCCATGCAACAGGTCTCTGCTGTTACTCATGAAACAGTAGCAAAGTTTGTTCAATGTCATCTCCCGCCCAGTCAGTTGGTGCGTAGCGATGCACTGGCTTCCCTAACGGAAATCGGCAAAACCAGCATCATGCCGCACGGGTGACGCCGCCTGATATGGCGGGCGAATGGCTGCCCTGGGTGCATATTGCCATCGGCAACCTCAAGGCATTTCTGCTGGGTACTTATCACGGTATATCGTCCAAGTATATGCAAGAGTATCTCAACGAGTTCTGCTACCGGTTCAACCGGCGTATGTGGGAGGCCGAGTTACCACTACGCCTTCTCAATGCTTGCCTGACGCACACTCAGATCAAACTGAAAATAGTATAGAGGCATTATAAAGAATCATAATTATGAGCAAGAAACGCAGACAATATTCCAGTTAATTCAAGGCAAAAATAGCGCTGTCAGCGATACGGTAGGACGAAGTCATTCCCCAACTGGCAGCACGCATGGGATACATCCCACACAGATCAATAGCTGGAAACGGCAGCTCATTGAACAAGCAACTGATTTGTTTTGCAGAAAACAGCTCAAACAAAGAGAACGGACAAACCACAGATAATTTACACCGTGTTATCGGGCAACTGACGGTGGAACGCGATTTTTTAGCCAGAAAGATCGATCATTAAGTGCGGCGGAACGCAAAATTATGATTGAGCGCCGCGACAAGATAAGTCACATCCGCCAATGCCACTTACTGGATTTGGCACGCTCAACTCACTATTATCAGCCTCAACCGGCAAGTGATGCTGAGCTGGTTTTTTGCTACGAAAGATGGACGAGCTGTTGATACCGGTTTAAAATTGACCCCTCATTACGGTTGAAAATTGAACAGGGGAAAGCATTGCGCAGGATACTACGCATCTGTGGATAAGTCGACCAGACTGAGTTGGTTTTTTACCACCTGTTGATGTTTTAGTTATAATGAAATGCGCTACAAATTGGCCAGATATTCTTCTGGAGAAGATCTTTCTTTTTCTCTTTCCTGTATTTTCATTTTTGCATTAGCGGCGCTTTGTTTGTAACGGAAAGAGTCATTACCGGTTTCGATAATATGGCAGTGATGGGTTAGTCGATCCAAAAGCGCGGTGGTCATCTTGGCATCGATGAAAACGCTGCTCCACTCAGCAAACGCCAGGTGAATCGCCCCGGATTTTCCGGAGATATAATGATTTGAGAGGAGGAAGAGATGAAGAATCAAATCAGTTATTCACCGGAAGTACGGGAACGAGCGGTAAGATTGGTATTTGAACACCAA
>NZ_JALHQJ010000129.1 GCF_022842015.1 Nitrosomonas sp.
TTTTTTCTACACCGAAACTCGGTATCGGTTAAATACTCTCAGATATTTGCGTTTATCTCTTAAATGGCTAATGAGTTATCGAACAAAATCTTCTGGAAAGGATGTGTTCAATTTCTCGCGATTTAGCAAACTTATCTGCAGGCTGAGATGATCAATATCTGTCCATCCCGAGTGATCTACAGAAGGAATCCAACGTGCACGCAAATAACCACTCTTATCAATTATAAACTCCATATGATCAGGATTTGTTCCTCGCCCGATAATATCAGGATGACTCAATGTTCTGCGTGACAATGCATAGCTTTCTGCAATTTCAGCAGCGCTTTGCGTAACAATTGGGAAAGGCAGTTCTTCAGCCACTAATTGCTCCATATCTTCGGTAGCAAGATCTTTATTGGGCACTGCAAGCAACGCAACGTTTTGTTCCTTTAATCGCTCATAAGCTTGTTTTAACTGCTCCAAACGATCTCTAGATTGCGGCCATGAAAAGATAACCAGAAAGACGGTCTTATTTTCTCGAAACTCTTGCAGTGTGCCAAAGCTTCCATCATGAGCTCCGTATGAAAAAACTGGCGGCTTTACATATGCTTTATTGGGCACAATCTCCGATGTTAAAATCCGTGCCTGATAGCCGCGCGACAATGCATGAATATAATTAACCAAGTCCCATCGATCTTCATCGGATAATTTCTCAGCGTAACCCGGCATATCCGTATTCACCATACCGTTCGTAATCCAGTTATAAAAATCTCCCGGCGTATGTTCCACGGTATGCGGCTCAATGAGTAAATCCGGCAGTTTGGTGGATAAAGTCCGTGACTTGATACCGTTACCCATTCCCTGAAGGCCATGGCATTCAACACAATGCTGTTCAAATAAAGCAGCACCATGCGCTATAGAAGTTGCATCAAAAGGTACCGGTGGTCTCCGATAAGTTTCAGGATACGCTTGAATTGTCAGAGGCTGCAATGCAATCGCCCCCCCAGATATAAACAATATAGCTGGAATAAAAATTAGACGCTTTATTCCCCAGTTTCGTAGTCGACCTAGTTGCAAGACCACCGCAGCAAGCACCAGAACCGCCAAACCAATCCAGACTTGGATAGCAACATTGGGTTGATTCCAAGTAGCAATAACTGAGAATCGGAATGAGAATGGCCAGTTCTCAATAAGCGCATGCTTTACAGGCGTTGTATTGGTAATTATCGTCGCTAACAGTAGTAGGAGTAACGCCAAAATAAATTCAATGCGAACCCATTTCTTGATTCCACTTTTACCGCTACTCACTTCAGAATCTTGTTTACAATTCAATAAAGGAAGCCAATAAGAACGTACTCGTGCAGCAATCAAAAGAATAATAGCTAATAGGAATATTTTTGCACTTAAAAGCCAACCATAGGGAGTCGCAACTAATGCAGCATAGTAACCATCAAATATTTGATCAGCGACCACTAATCCAGTGAATATAATCAGTAGCATCGCTGGTAATGCAATTGATGAAAACTTTTTCAGTGTCTCGAATTCGAAGCTTACAACCCTTTCGTTTGTCTCATTCTGTCTATCAAGAATTAGCAATATAAAAGCTGGTAAAGCTCCAAACCATATACCAGCCAGGATGAGATGAAGCACATATGGCATTACAGCTGTCACTGAGAATTCTTCCGCTGCGGTATGACTAGCTAATGAGCTTGCAGCGAGCGGCAAAACCGCAATTGCAGCGCACATAGCATACCGCCACCGCGCTCTAGATGCTTTGCAAAGGTATAAAACTGCCAGCAATAGGAGTATTGCCGCTGTAAAACGTAAAATCCAAATCTGTCCTACACGCGTATCTCCCAACAGCCCCAGCCAAACCTCATGCTCTCCTAGACTACTTGGACTTCCAGTCACCTGCACTATGGTTGTACTTAGGATTACAAGCAAGCCTATTGGGACACTCACAGCTAGCCAAGGAAATAGGCGCTCTAGTCGTCCTATCCATACCTCAGGCTGAGCTCGTTTTGCAGAACTTGTAATTATCAGAAATACACAACTGCCAAGTAAGATTAGATTTGCTACAAGCTGAACCCAACGTGCTAATGCTGCAATTATGTCTATCATTTATTGCGATGAGTTATTTTTTGATACTAAAATCATATTCTGACTCAATGACATGACCATCCACTGACATCACACGATAATGGACTGTATAGCGTCCGGGTTGGATCTGAGGCAAATTTAATACAATAGACTTCGGATCATCCGTAATTGCCTCTGGAATATTTTCGGTAACCAATTTTTTATTCGAGTCTTCTACTGTTACTGACGCATAAGACCCTTCGATTTTCTCATTAAACCAGAGCTGTATTTGTTTCGGTGATGTAGAAAGCGTAGCTCTGCGAGGCGGATCAGATTTAACCAAAGTCGCATGAGCCATTACAGAACTCACTTGAAATAATAAAGAAAGTAAAATTACCAATGCAGCAAAAGCTGTCACTCTTCTAACACCGTATTTTGATAATCGCTTATTTCTCACAATTTTTCCTCGATGCTTTGCTATTATTCTTCTTCCAATAATTATTGGATGCTCTTCGTAAGGATGAGTTCATCACTCATCCTTAATTCACTCTTCCAAATTTATTCACTAAGAAGCAGCTGTGCTTTGCCCTTCAGTTTTACTTTTACGCATCATCATAAAAGCAGCAGCGCCCGCAATCAGCAATACGATTGATACAATGATCGTAATCTTCGATATCGGACGGCCTTCACCTACTG
>NZ_JALHQJ010000130.1 GCF_022842015.1 Nitrosomonas sp.
CGAATTAGTATAACGAATACCGGTGAAACACGGTTTCAGTTCTTGACCAAAAATCCTTTATACTGCGCATTCATCAAAAAAATTAACCCTGCGACTTCATCTTGTCTTAGAAAGTACATCATGAGCGATAATAACAACACATTAAAAATCCGTATTCAAATACAGCAGGAACCTCCACAAGCTATCGAGGAAATCTACCCTGAGCCTGAAATCATTTATGAAGAATCGCTGGATTGGAAAAAAATATCTATTGCTGCACTTGCATTACTAACTATTCTGGCCTTACTCTATTATTTGATTTTCAGTAGCGAAAATCCTGAAGAGTCCTTGAATGATTCAGTTATTTCCACACCTGAGAATATGCTTCCTCCAGAAAAGCTTGAAGCAGAACCCGACACACGCGATGACTCAGCAGAAACTCAATTAAATACCCCAATTAGCACGCACCCTGCTCAATCAACTCCGGCAAAATCCGACAGTAATGCTATCACACCAAAAACCGTAATCATGCCTGCCAGAAAACCAAAAAAAAACTCTATTACTGACCAATTAAATAGTCCTGATAAAAGTGTACCCAAAACCGCATCACAATCCAAACCGCATAAAACATCGGATCAACCCGAGGTTCTTAGAGCATTGTTAACTCATGCAATCAAAGGACGGGAACCCGTTGATTCAATTGAAACTGTACAATTAAAATCGGGTGAAACCAAGCCCGTCCATTTCTATCTGCAATTACAAAACCTGCAAGGAAATAATATCCGCGTTAACTGGTATTTTAATAATCAACTCGATTCACAATTGCGTTTGCAAGTGCACAATAACAACTGGCGTACTCACGCCAGCAAACAACTTGATCGCGAACGAATAGGTTCCTGGCGTGTGGAATTAATCGATGGATCGGGAAATCGATTGGCAACCAGAGATTTTACCGTCACGCAAAACTAAGTTTATTGATATTACTGAATAAGCAAGCTAGGATGCACCATGAAATATTGCAGCAACTGTAGTGCCACTGTTGAATTGATGATTCCTGAGGGTGATTCTCTACTCCGCTATGTATGTAACACCTGCAATATCATTCATTATCAGAACCCCAAGATGGTTGTCGGTTGCATTCCTGAATGGGAAGATAAAATTTTATTGTGCAAGCGTGCCATAGAACCCCGTAAAGGTTGGTGGACGTTGCCCGCTGGCTTTATGGAAAATAATGAAACGTTGGCACAAGCTGCTGCGAGAGAAACTCTGGAAGAAGCCAATGCACGAGTAGAAATAGGCGATCTATACGCAGTGTATAGCCTACCCCATATCAGCCAAGTTTATTTTATATTCAGGGCAAAATTGCTTGATCTCGATTTCAAACCCGGAATCGAAAGTTTGGAAGTTAAACTCGTGTCTGAGCAAGAGATACCGTGGGAAGAAATGGCGTTTCGGGTTATTCACGATCCGCTCAGGCTATATTTCACAGAACGCAATCAGGGAAAATTCGGCCTTCATATCGGTGTAATTAACAAAACTCAGAATACCTCATGAAGAATCAATTCTGAGCATTTATTATAGGAGCGCAGAAACAATCCAACTTTAATCCTATACCGGGTAGTATTGCGGAGAGCGTCGCACAAAGAGCTCTATCCCCATTCGGTTGATTTTCGGTTATTGATTTCTGCAAGCAGATCATAAAAATCTGACAAAGTGCGCGATATGTCATAATTTGAGCAATGATTATATAGGCATAAGTAAATTCTAATATGGAAAATTACGAAACGCTGCTAGCAACAATAGCTTTAATGATGGGTACCTCCTGGGCAAGCGGTATTAATTTATATGCCGTTCTACTGGTGCTAGGGCTCGGTGGCTCTACAGGACACATTGATTTGCCTACCGGATTATCGGTATTGCAAGAGCCGTTGGTAATAGGTGCAGCCGGCATTATGTATTTCATTGAATTTTTTATGGATAAGATCCCTGGAATGGATTCTGTATGGGACTCCATTCATACCTTTGTCAGAATTCCTGCAGGCGCCATGTTAGCGGCAGGTGCGGTTGGAGATGTAACGCCCGCTCTCGAAATTGCAGCGGGTATTTTAGGAGCTGGTGCTGCTGCAACGAGCCATGCCACCAAAGCTGGTACACGACTGCTGATAAATACATCCCCCGAACCTGTTACAAATTGGTCAGCCTCCATCATGGAGGATTTCTTAGTGCTGGCTGGAATGTGGGCGGCGCTGAAGCAACCAGATATCTTTCTAATATTATTTGTTGTGTTTATGGGCATTGCCATCTGGTCATTACCAAGATTATGGTTTCTAATTAAAACCTTACTTTCTAAGATAGCAAAATTTCTTGGCTTTACAAGTGAGCAAGCTGTAACAAGCAATGTATCGAATTCTATTGTCCCATCAATGGAATTTCAGCCGCATGACCAGATAATGGCATTAGAACGATTGCAGCAACTACGCGATAAGGGCGTGCTCACAGAACAAGAATTTGAACAGCAAAAAAGCATCATTCTAAGAAAAAACAATTAGAAAGATAATTTACGATTAAATTTCTTAATGATAGCAATGCAATATTCTTAACAGTGTTAGCGCGCAAACAAAAGATTTGGCTATGTAACAATTAATTATTGAATTGTTTGTCCAACGTGCATTGAGATATAGAGGTGTGCACAATGAAATCAAGGGAATTCAAAGCATGGATGGAATTGATTGAACGCATGAGTC